>JBGPGE010000036.1:0-39240 GCA_041483675.1 Binatia bacterium | reverse complement strand
GGATCGACGATAGAGGATTGAGGATCGCAGCCGCAGCTTGCTGCGGGGTACCGAAAAACCTTATGATAATTTTCCCCAAAGTTGTCACCCCCGAATGTTTTTATCGGGGGTCCAGTCCGAGTTTCGCCTGGATTCCCGCTAAAAACATGCGGGAATGACGGACTCTGACAGTGCTACCAACCACCACTACGCAGCAAGCTGCGGGGAATTGACCCCAAAGAGATTAAAAGCTATGTTGCGGAGAATGCGTCGATTGAACTTTGATTTTTGGAGGTTAGCATGTCGCTCGTCCTACGCTTTTTGCTCTTGACGCTTCTGACGACTTTCTTGTTTGTCCCAAATCTTTCCGCTCAGACTGCGAAAGGGACAAATATAATCAAGAAAGGCTCGGCGGTCAGCCTGGAATACACTCTGTCGGACGAGAAGGGAAAGGTCATCGAGTCCAATAAGGGCGAACAGCCGTTATACTACGTTCACGGCAGGAATGAGATCGTTCCCGGGCTGGAAAAGGCCCTCGAAGGAATGGCGGTCGGAGGCGTGAAGCACCTCACCGTGAAACCCCAAGACGGCTACGGCACAATCGACATGGCCGCCTTTCGCGAGGTTCCGAAGGAAAACGTTCCCAAGGAGGCGCTTAAGGCCGGGACCGAGCTGGTCGCCAACAACGCCGAGGGACAGAGCATGCCGGTGCGGGTGCATGAGATCAAAGACAAGACCGTCGTCATCGATATGAACCACCCCATGGCGGGAAAGACGCTCGTCTTCGACATCAAGGTCCTGGACGTCAAATCCGCCACCGCCAAGTAACGCCCCCCGGTTTTCGGCAATCCGCGTTTTGGTCCGCCGCAGCCCAATGAAGCTGGAAGATTTCGCCCGACAACTGAGGAGACGGAGCGACGTCGTCTTTTTTACCGGCGCGGGGATCAGCACGGAATCGGGCGTCCCCGATTTCAGAAGCCCGGGCGGGGTCTGGACCCGCTACGCGCCGGTTTATTACGATGAGTTCGTCGGGAGCGAAGCGGCCCGCAGCCGCTACTGGAAGATGAAGCGGGAGACCCACGAGCTGTATAAGAACGTCCGCCCCAACGTCGGCCATTACTCGATCGCGGCGTTTGAGCAGAGGGAGCAGTTGCTGGGGCTGATCACGCAGAACGTCGACGGGCTGCATGCGCTTGCCGGAGTCTCGCCTGAGAGGATCGTCGAGCTGCACGGCACGGACCGCAAGGTGAGCTGCTTGAGCTGCGAGAAGGAATTCGAGCCGGAGCCGATCTATGCGCGGCTTGAGGAAGGCGTCATGCCGGCGCCGTGCGATGCGTGCGGCGGCCTGCTCAAACCGGCGACCGTCTCCTTCGGTCAATCCATGCCCGTGGCCGCGATGAAGCGCGCGCAGGAGTGGAGCGAAGCGACGGGCGTCTTCATCGTCGTCGGCTCCTCCCTCGTCGTCCAACCGGCGGCGACTTTTCCGGCGATCGCCAAACAAAACGGCGCGCTCCTCGCCATCGTCAACCGCGACGAGACGCCGTTGGATTACGCGGCCGATTATAACTTTCGCGGTGGGATCGGAGAATTCTTTACGCAGCTCAACCCACTGCTCTCCGACGGCTGACCAGGTTACCCGCTGGCTGCTCTCGAATCTCGACTTTCTGGAGATATTTGTATTACACTCCCTCCGGTGCGGCCTTCCTTCTACTACGGCTACGTCATCCTCGGCCTCTGCTTCCTCAACATGGTGTTCGTGCGGGGGGCTTCCGGCTCGTTCAGCGTTTTCTACGTGGCCTTGCTGGACGACTTTCAATGGTCGCACGGCGTCGGCGCCAGCATCGTCTCTCTCAACTCTCTGATCTATGCCTCGGTCTCGCCGGCGGTCGGCTACGCCTTCGACCGTCTCGGACCGCGCCTGCTGATACCGCTGGCCGGTCTCTTGATGGGGCTGGGCTTTTTCCTTTCCGGCTTCAGCAATTCTCTTTGGGAGCTCTACCTCTACTACGGCGTTCTCGCCGCCGTCGGGCAGGGAGGTCTCGGCTTCGTGACTCAAAGCGCGCTGCTCTCCCATTGGTTTGTCCACCGCCGCGCCACGGCCATCGGCCTGGCGACCGCGGGCCAGGGATTTGGAATGATAACCATCGTGCCGCTCGCGCAGATTTTAATCTCGCAATCCGGGTGGCGGGCGGCATTCATGCTGCTGGGAGCTTTGATCCTCCTGACGGTGATCCCAAGTAATGCGCTCTTGCAAAAGCGCGATCCCGGAGCAGTCGGGCAGCTTCCCGATGGAGAGACCGCGGCTCCAGGCGGAACGCTTGCGGCTCCGAGAGCCCGCGCCCCAAGACGCGAATGGACCTTGAAAGCGGTGCTCCGTTCGGCCCCGTTCTGGATTATCGCCGCCGGACACCTGGCGTTGGGCACGGGGCTATTTATCGTTTACACGCATCTGGTCGCTCAGTTGGTTGACCAGGGCTTCGACAAGCTGGCCGCGGCATTCACGCTGGGGATAGTGGGTCTCATGCGAGTGGCGGGAACGTTCGTCTGGGGATACGCGTCGGACCGCCTGGGGAGATCGAAGGCTTACGGACTTTCTATCTTGCTCACGTCGATCGGACTCCTCTGCCTGATCGCGATCGACTTCCGCTCCCCGGGGTGGTTCGTTTACCTGGCCGCCATATTGTACGGCCTCGGCCACAGCGCGGGAAATCCCACGTATGGCGCGGTCATTGGAGATATCTTTAGCGGCAAAAATATCGGGACGATTCTCGGCTTTCTGGAAATCACCTTCGGACTGGGTATGGCGCTCGGCTCGTGGTCGGGGGGGGCGATCTTCGACCTGACGGGCTCGTACCGATGGGCGTTCGTTCTCGCTTTAGCCTGTTTCGTACTTTCGTTTTTCTCGATCCAGACCAGCGCGGCCTGGCATCGGAGGCAGACGTGAACAGGTCGGAACGCAGGGCGAGATAAATGCACTTTCCCGTCATCGCCAAACGAAACGGCGCGCTATCGCCATCATCTACGGCGACGCAACCCCGCTCGACTCCCCTGCCGATTGCACCTTCAGGCTTGCGATTGGCGAGATTTATTTAACCAGCTCGATCCGTTCATAACTCACGCCGGACAGAATGTAACTCCGCGCTACACCTCTAACGCAACCACTACGGCAGGCCCCGATTGACCGGTATCGCGGTATCGTATATGATACCGCGAGTGAGCGTACCCCAGATTGTTATCGACACCAACGTGCTTGTCGCGGCGCTGCGGTCACAATACGGAGCATCTTACAAATTATTCATGCTGCTCGAAAATGGCGCGTTTGAAATCAATCTGTCCGTGCCACTCGCGGCCGAATATGAACAAGCAACCAAACAACTGATCGGCAAAAGCGCGCTGAAGGCCCATGATATTGATGACATCCTCGATTACCTCTGCTCAGTGGCCAACAGGATAACGATTCATTACCTGTGGCGGCCATTCTTGAAAGACCCAAAGGACGATATGCTGTTGGAGTTGGCGGTTTCGGCCGGCTGCAAAATCATCGTCACCTACAATAAGGCCGATTTTGAAGGTGTTGAACAGTTCGGTATTCGCGTCATGACTGCACATGAGTTTCTGCGGGAGATAGGAGAGTTGCGATGAGCACGATCAGTTTACGCTTGCCGGAGTCGTTGCACAAGCAAGCAAGGAAGCTTGCGGAAAAGGAGAGCGTTTCTATCAACCAATTGATAACGCTAGCGCTGGCGGAGAAACTTTCCGCTTTGATGACAGAAGAAGTTCTGGAAGTCCGAGCAAAACGCGGCAGGCGAACAAAATTCGAGCGCGCGATGAGGAAAGTTCCCAAGGTGGCGCCGGAAGATTACGACCGCTTGCCGCGGTAAGGTGCGCGGCGATGGGGCGCGGCTTAACCCGCGCATCTTGAATGACCAGTATGCTCTCGCCGGCTTTGACTCCGGACAGATACTCGGCAAGTTTGTTCTTCAGCTCCCTAACCGCGACGGTTATCATGGCCATCTCCCCTGCGGCTACATCGTATCGTGTCGTGGCCACTTTGTTAAGGCGACGAAATTGCGGCCGGTCAGAGCGGCAGTATTTGCCCGGAAGCCAGCGCTTGACATGGTTTTAGTAAATGGGGGATATTCGGCACGATTCTGCTTTCAAAGGAATTACAGACCCATCCAGGTTTGGCGGTAACAATCGCACCGCCTAAACGGCTCAGTTATTAGCAACTGTCTTATTAACAGGAGAAGAGGATGCCACTGATAAAGGCCGAGGTCCTAAAGTACCTCTCTGACATGCGTGCCGACTACTCCGCCTACCACAACCACAAGGAAGTAAGCGCGTGGGCCGGGGTTGCACTCTACGTCATAATCATCTCCCAACTGTTCTTCGCGAAGGATGACCTGCTGCGGGAACCTCTCATCCTCATGGCCGCATCAGTCCTCCTTGCTTTGCTCTTCGTGGCGACAATCATCTATCTTAAGACTCAGTTCTATCTACGGCGTGAGGCAGCGAATTACAACGGAGCCTGCATCGCTCTTAGTGCTGAGGTCTTGACAAAGGCAGACGAGGATATCAAAGAAGACGACTACCTTCTTGAATCCAAAGTCAAAGACGACGCTGGCCACCATTCACCCCATATCTTACCGAAGCTGATCACTAAAAAGGCCGACGAACTCAGGACTGTCGGGCAAAAGCTTCAGAACCGGCTCGTGTGCGCGGCGTTCGCGATCATCTTACTCACCTCGATTGCTGCCGCGTTTCGCCTGTTGGTCACCTACCTCGATGGAAGGACCGCAAGATCCGAACAAGTTCTGCAAGTCGTCGAGGCCGGCAACCGCGCCTTCATTGCCGCTTTTCTTCGAGGGGATTCTCAAGCCGTCGCTGCCCTGTATACGGAAGACGGAAAGATCATCGCTCCAGGCAACGAGATCGCGAGCGGTCGTTTGGCGATAGCCGCATTCTGGTCCACGGTCATAGGCAGTGGCGTGAAAGAACTCAGCCTTGACACGGCCGAGGTGGAATCAGTTGGCGACCTAGCTTACGAGGTTGGAACGGTACGACTCGTCGGGCCGGACAGCCAAGTTACGGAAGGTCGATACGTGGCGGTGTGGAAGCAAAAGAATGGTCAGTGGAAGCTTCATCGAGACATCTGGAACTCGGCGCTGCGACCTGAATTGCGAGCGTCATCTAACACAACGATAGACCGCAACGCTAAAAGGCAGCGCGGCTCATTGCCACGGCGTTAAGGTCTCAACAAAATTTTTCGTGCTCCCGGTCTGCCCGCATGTGCCACAGCCTCAACGCCTTCGCTCAGCGGATAGACCTTCTCGATCATCGGCGTGAGGCCGACTTTCTTCTGTGCGAGGGCGTCGAGAGCTGGAGGGAAAAGACCGCAGCGGGAGCCGACGACTGTGATCTCGTTGATCACGAGCGGAGCGAGCGAGAGTGAATGTTCACTGGCGACGGTGCTTTTCAAAACCAGGGTCCCGCGCGGACGCACGGCGCTGAGCGCCATCTCGAGGCCGGCGGTGGAGCCTGTCGCTTCGACAACGACGTCAGCCTGCGTGGGTTTCCAGTCCGATAACAGCGCCGTGCGGACGCCGAGCTTTTTCACGAGCCCGAGTTTATCGGGATGTTTTCCAACGAGTGTCACGCGCGCGCCGGTGGTGGCGAGAACTTGAGCGCACAGCAGTCCGAGCTTGCCGTCGCCGAGGACGAGAACTTCGTGCGTGAAGTCGATTTCTACTTGCTCCAGGATCTCAAACGCCGCCGCCAGCGGCTCGGTGAACACCGCTTCTTCATCCGCCACACCGTCCGGCACGATGTGAAGATTTGAGACAGGCGCGGCGACATATTCGGCGAAGCAGCCGTCGGCGCCGAGAATGCCCATGACCTTGCGCGTCGGGCAGTGGCGGCCGAGTCCGCGCCGGCAGAACTCACACGCGCCGCAGCAGAAGTTGATCTCGCCGACGACGCGTTTGCCCCCGAGCGCCGCCGGCCCTTCCGCCACCTCCCCGACAAACTCATGGCCAGGAACGCCGCGAAATCCCATATAGCCTTTGAAGATCTGGAGATCGGTAGAGCAGACGCCGGCGAGACGGACACGGATCAGAGCGGTCTGCTCGGAAGCCGAAGGCGCAGGGTATGAAGAGTCCAGGCTCAGGGCTTGTCCGTTCCAATGAAGCGCCTTCATGTAACCTCCTCTCCCGACTTCACCCTCACGCTAGAGTCCCATCCCAGAAGTTCGGCGACAAAGACACAACGCCACCAGCGTCATTCCCGCGCAAGCGGGAATCCAGCCCTCCGTGGATTTTCCTGGATTCCGGCTCGCGTCAGCCTTAGGCTGACTTGGCCGGAATGACGTTGAGAATTGGCGGCGGATTTATGAGACACCACCCTACCGCGACCACTTCGTCCGGAGCGCCGGAAGCTGCTCGCCATCGACGTGGATCACGGCTTCGCGCTCCTGGAAAAAACAGACAAGATCCTTGATCTTGAGGGATTCGCGCGTCGGCTCGACGTAGCTCCAGCAGATGTCGGTGTAGCGTTTGCCGTGAAGCCAGGCGGACCAGTAGGCCGCGATGCCCTTGTACGGACATCGGCTGCGCGTGGGGCTCGGCTCCAGAACGTCCATGCGGAGATCTTCCCTGCGGATGTAGTAGCGCAGAGGATGGCCGGGCTCGATAACGATCGTCGGCCGGTCCGTCTCCGCGACGGTCTCGCCGGCGATCTCCACACGCACGTGACGCGAGCTTTGCAAACCGTCGATCCGCTTATAGGGATCGCGCGCGTGGACGAAGACCTCTTCCTCCTCTTCATGCCAGCGATCCATCTTCGCCCACTCGAAAGAAAACCAGCCTTTGATCGCGGCACAATTCGACGGCGGCTCCAAATAGCTCCAGGCAGCGTTTTCAGCGACCCGGTCCCGAACCTTCAGAGTCCAGTACGACGCAGCCCCTTTGTAGGGACATATGTTTTCTAAGTCCGTCGGGGTCAGGAGATCGGTACGAACATCATTGTTGACGAAGTAGTAGATCGGGAGACAGTGGGCTTCGCGGAGGAGCAGGACGCGCCGGCTGTCGGCGATCGTCTCGCCGCCGAAGATCACGCGCACCCGCTTGGGAATCTCTACGCTGTGAATCCAGTGGTCGGAACCGGCCGTCGCCCCGCTGTCCCAGGGACGGAAGACGGGAAAGATGGATTTGTCGACCTGCATAGTCTGCCGGTCGCATTACCCATGGCCTACGCGCCGCGGAGAGCCGAAAGGACTTTCTCCGGTGTTATGGGTAGCGAGTTGATCCTCACCCCAACGGCGTCTTCTACAGCGTTGGCGATCGCGGCCGCCGCGGGAATATTCGACGTCTCGCCGATCGGCATGCTGTTGTACGGCCCGGCGCCTTTCGGCCTTTCGGTCACGGACGTCTTGAACTTAGGGATATCTTGAATCGTGGGAATTTTATAGTCGCCGAAGTTGGCCGTCACCACCTTGCCGTCGGCGATCATCAACTGCTCCATCAGGGCATAGCCGACGCCCATCATGGAGCCGCCTTCGATCTGGCCCTGGTGCATCAGCGGATTCAGCACTCTGCCAGTGCTGTGCGCGGAGGTCAGCTTTGTCAGCCTCACCTGTCCGGTTTCCGGATCGACCTCGACTTCGGCCACCTGAACGCACATCGACGCCTCGTGGACTTTGGATGTATCGCTGTAGCTCGCCTCGACCGCTATCGGAGCGCGCCTCGCTTTGACGAGATCCGGATACTTCAGTCGCCGGCCGCCGCGTTTGTGCTGCGCTGCGCCATTGGCTAACACGATGTGGTCGGGCGTCGTTCCCATTTGCTGAGCGGCGGCCTGCTTGACCGCTTCGACAGCCTTGAGCGCCGCCTGATAAGCCGCGTTGCCATAGACTCTCGTCGCCCGGCTGCCGCCGACGCCGGTGTCCTTTGTGCCGGTTTTGGTATTTAGAGTCTCGACTTTGATATGGCTCAGAGGGATTTTCAATTCCTCGCCGACGATCTCGCAGAGCAGCGTGTAGGTCCCGGCCCCCTGGTCGAGCATCGCCGAAGAGAGCGTCACCATTCCTTGTTCGTCGATTTTGATGGCGACGGTGCCGGAGCCGCCGCTGGGAAGCCATTGCACCAACGCAACGCCGCGCCCGACGTTCTTCGGCTTGGGCTTGTAGTAGCCCGATTCCCTGAGCGCGCGCTCAAGCGTCTCTGCGGTCTTGATGTAGTCGACCCTCATGCCGGTCGGGTCCAAATCGCCGTCGCGCATTAAATTTTTCTGCCTGAATTTGATCCGATCCATGCCCAGCTTCTTCGCCACCAGGTCCAACTGGCTCTCGTTGGCGAAAAACCCCTGCGGATCTCCCGGCGAGCGCATATGGCCGCAAGGGATTTTGTTCGTATAGACCATGTGCTCCTCGATGAGCACGTGAGGGATATTGTAGGGGCCGGCGCAGCCGTGCGGGCCGTTCAGGAACGCGTTGGGTTTGAACGCGCCGTAGGCGCCGCTGTCGAAGACGAACTCCATGTGGTGGGCGACGATCGCGCCGTCTTTTTTGACGCCGGTCTTGACCCGGATGATCGAAGCGTGTCGGGGGTTGCCGGCGAGGAATTCTTCGCTGTAGTCCATCACCATCTTGACCGGCCGCCCGCTTTTCTTCGACAGGAAGTAGACCAGCGCGACATCCATGAAGTCGCCTTTGCCGCCGAAGTCGCCGCCGATATAGCAGGGATGGATCACGAGCGTCTCCGGCTTGATACGGATCGCGTTGGCCACCTGCTCGCGGATCGCGTAGGGCACTTTGCTGCACGCCCAGATCTCCGCCGAGCCGTCGGGCGCCGTTTTCACCACGCACGAGTGCGGCTCGATGTAGGCGTGGTGGACCTGGTTGGTGGTGAAGGTGTTGTCGACGACGATATCCGCCTGCGAGAAGCCGGCCTGGAGGTCGCCCTTTTTCCAGGTGATATAGATAAAGTCGTTGCTCGCCGAGGTCAGTTTGTTGGGCAGGCCTTTGTAATTGGGCACGTCGGGGTGGAGCAGCGGCGCGGAAGATTCCATCGCCTTGAGCGGATCCAGGACCGGGTCCCACTCTTCGTACTCGACGTCGATCAGATTCAGCGCCTCCTCGGCGATAAGTTCGTCATCTGCGGCGACCGCCACCACCTTCTCGCCGATAAAGCGCACGACGCCGTCCGCAAGAATCGGCATATCGTAAAGTTTCCGGCCGATCTTGAGTCCGGCGACGTCTTTCCCCGTAACCACCGCCCTGACGCCGGGCAGTTGCAGCGCGCGGCTTGAGTCGATGCTTTTGATGCGCCCGTAGGCGATCGGGCTGCGGAGCACCTTGCCCCAGAGCATGCCCGGCAACGTCACATCGACCGCGTACACCGCCTTGCCGGTGACTTTAGATTCGCCTTCAACCCGCGGAGTCGAAACGCCTACGACTTTTTTCTGCGCCATCCATGCACCTCGATCTCATGCGTGCTCGTGAACGTGATTCGTGTTCGTTCCCCTATCCTCCCTACGAGCACGAGAGAAGGACACTAACACCGTGTTTAGGCCCTCGTGAAACTGCGTCTCCGCCGATCCAAACTAGCGTCGGTCGACGCAGAGCGTAAAGTTGGCTCCCCGGGAGGGACTCGAACCCCCGACCTAGTGATTAACAGTCACCCGCTCTACCGACTGAGCTACCGGGGAAACAATCAGCGAACCTGTTTTAATTAACACAGGGGCCGCTTAAATTCCAGGCAATCTCAGCGCAAGGACTCAAGCTCTTCCAGCATTTTCCGCTGATGCGTGGCCGGCCAGTAGATGCGTTGGCACCTGCGACAGAAAGAGAACCTCTCCTGCGTGGCGAAGACGTATGGAGGCACTTTGTCCTCGACATCGGCCTTGGTAATCGCCTCGAACGGCGTGTTGCAGTCCACACAACGGGTAAAGGCATTTTTCAGCGGGTCGAGGCGGCACGCTTCGATCACCTGCCTCAACTGCGAGCGAAACTGGTTGCTTTCTATGAAAAGGTAAGGCGGCGGGCTCTTCTTGCCGATGCTGCCGTCGCGCGTGAGGATCAGCCTCCCCTCCTGCCGCGCGGCGCGCACCAGCCCGTAGCCCGAGAGATGCGGGCCATAGGTCACGTCCTGGCCGATGACCCTCAGCCACCGGGCCAGCCGTCCGAGCATCTTGTCCGCCGCGAATTTAACGTTTCCGTAAAATTCCATAGTCATCGCGCTGCCGTTAGTATATAATCCGTCCTAGCATGAATTTGAAGAGAGCCTTGGGCGTGGCCATCGTTCTCTTCTGGTGTTTCATGAATGTTTTGCTCGTGAAGCGCCAGCTCGCCTCCGCGCCTCCTCCGGTCACGCTCGCCACCGTAAGCGCCGTCACCGAATCGCTCGAAGAATGGTGGGGCGTTTACTTTCGTGGGGAAAAGATCGGCTATGCCAGCCAGAAACTGACTCCTCAGGAGGACGGCTATCGCCTGCAAAGCGAATCGGTGCTGCGCCTGAATCTCCTCGGCACGATACAGGACGTACGCACCCGGTTGCAGATGAGCGCCAGTGCCGACTGGGCGATGAAACAGTTCGAGTTCGAGCTGAATTCAACCAACGTGCGCTTCAGCGCCCGGGGCGAATTCACCGGCAAAAAGCTCAGCGTCGAAACGAATTCCGGGGGCGTCGCGACGAAGACTGAATTAGCCATGCGTCAGCCGCCCTACCTGCTGGCGGCGCTCAAGCCCTACGTGATCACCCAACAGCTTGAGCCCGGCAAGCCGAACGTCTTTCCGACCTTCGATCCGGCGACTCTGTCCCAGCAGTTCACGACCGTCGTCGTGGAAGGCCGCGAACGCGTGCGCATTGGCGGCAACCTGGAGCCGGCGATCCGCGTGCGCCAGGAGTTCAAGGGGCTATCGGTTACTTCCTGGCTCGACGGCAAAGGCAGGACGCTCAAGGAAGAGAGCCCGACGGGGCTGTCGCTCGTGAAAGAGAAGGCCGAAGACGCGGTGGTCCTCCCCGGCGCAAAGTCGATCGCCCTCGATCTGGTGGCGCAGACCGCTGTGCCGGTCGAAGGGCCGATCGCCGAGCCGCAGCGCAAAGAACGGCTGAAGCTCAGGCTCTCCGGTTTTAACTTGAACCACTTCCCGCTCGACGGACAGCGCCAGCGGCTCGTAGGGGACACGTTGGAGATCCGGCGCGAAGATCTCGGCGCCATCGGCTCCTACAAGCTCCCCGCAACGGGAGTGCGATACGCCGCCTATCTTCAGCCTTCCCCTTTCGTCCAGAGCGACCACCCGCAGGTCCGCGCCCTGGCGCGCAAGATTCTAAAGAACGAAAAGGACGCGTTGAAAGCCGCCGTCAAACTCAAAGACTGGGTCTATCGCGAGCTGGCCAAAGAGCCGACCGTGAGTATCCCCAACGCGCTCGAGGTGCTCCAGACCAAGAGAGGCGACTGCAACGAGCACACGGTGCTTTTCACCGCGCTGGCCCGCGCCGCCGGCATTCCGGCGAAGACCGTCGTCGGCGTGGTCTACCTCCGGGGCTCGTTTTACTACCATGCGTGGTCGGAGGTCTGGGTCGGCGAGTGGGTCTCGCTGGATTCCGTCTTGAACCAATTCCCGGCGGACGTGACCCATGTCAAATTTCTCGAAGGCGAAATCGACCGCCAGATCGACATGCTCCAGTTGATCGGCAACTTGAAAATCAAGGTGGTGGAAGCCTCTTGAAAAAGGCAGAAGGCAGGAGGCAACAGTAGGAGATTCCGTCTCTGGACTCCTGCCTACTGCCTCGTGCCTCTTGCCTCTAGACCCAAGATGATTCTCATCGACAATCTCTCGAAGCACTACGGCAAGCTCGCGGCCGTCGACAGTCTCAACCTCGAGATCCCTGCGGGTGAGATTTTCGGCTTTCTGGGGCCGAACGGCGCCGGCAAGACAACGACCATCAAGGTGATGATGGGGATCCTGCGGGCGACGTCGGGCCGCGTCGTGTTGGGAGACTATGACGTGGAGAAGGAGCCGACGCAGGCCAAGGCGATCACCGGCTACATCCCGGACCGGCCCTTTATCTACGAGAAACTGACCGGCGGGGAGTTCTTGAAATTCGTCGCCGCGCTGCACGGCGTCAACACGACGACCGTTGACGCGAGAATCGCCGAGCTGCTGGAGCACTTCGACCTCTCCGACTGGGAAGACGAGCTGGTCGAAGGCTATTCGCACGGCATGAAGCAGCGACTGGTGCTCTGTGCCGCGCTGATCCACCGGCCAAAGATTCTGATCGTCGACGAGCCGATGGTGGGGATCGACCCAAGGGGGACACGAAAGCTCAAGGACCTCTTCATCGCGCTCGGCAAAACCGGTGTGACGGTCTTTCTCTCCACGCATAGCGTTGGGGTCGCCGAAGAGCTGTGCCAGCGGGTCGGGATCATCCACAGAGGGAAGCTCATCGCCTGCGGCACGATGGCCGAGTTGAGGCGGCTCGCGAATATGAATGAAGGCAGTCTCGAGGCTGCCTTTCTAGAGCTAACGCGGGACGGCACGGAATAGTGCCGGACTTCTGGGACCGTACGACCGAAGGAAAGATGATGCAGACCACCGGTGTTTTGTCCGTCATTCCCGTGAAAACGGGAATCCAGAAGGGCGCGATGAATCGTGCTTCGAGTTTCCTCACCACCCTGAGCCCGTCGATGGGCGCCCCTACATCAGCCTGGACTCCCGCTTCCGCGGGAGTGACGTCTTTTCGAAATTAATCGCCATGCGTTCGGTTTTTCTCCTACTCTCCCCCATCCTTCTCTCGTGGAAAAACGAGCTTTTTCGCCGGGGTAAGGCCAACTGGGTACGCCGCGTTTTTCTCTTCTGTCTGGCCGCCGGCTTTTGGCTCGGCGCCTACTGGGTCGTGAGACGGGTGCTCCTCTATTTCGAAACGGTCCACGGTCTCGGCCCCGCGCTCGCCTATCAACTGCTGTTGATCATCCTGCTTACTTTTTTGTCCATGCTGTTGTTCAGCAATCTCATCACCGCCCTCTCCTCGTTCTTTCTCGCGCGCGATCTCGACCTTATCCTCTCGGCGCCTATGCCGGCCAACGCCTTCTTCACCGCCCGGCTCATCAGCACGACGCTCAATTCCTCCTGGATGGTGCTGTTCTTCAGCCTGCCGATCCTCCTCGCCTACGACTCGGTGTTCCACGGCGGGGCGCTCTACTACCTGTGGATCGCGCTCGTTTTGCCATTGCTGCTCCTCATTCCCGCGGCCGTCGGGGTTCTTCTGATGCAATTGCTGGTCTACTTTCTGCCGGCGCGGAGAATCCGCGACGTGCTGTTCTTTATCGGCCTGCTGACTTTCGTGATTCTGTATCTCCTTTTCCGCTTCTCCCGACCGGAGCAGTTGGTTCAGCCCGAAGCCTTCGGCCACTTTCTCCAGTTCCTGGCGGCGATGGAGACTCCCTCGGCCCCGTACCTGCCGAGCAGTTGGGCCGCCGAGATCCTGGGCGCGGCGCTGTTCAAGAAGAAATCAGTGGACCTCTGGTTCTTTTACCCCCTCCTCGTGAGTTACGCCCTGTTCTTCCCCCTGGTCGCTTGTTGGGTGTCCGGGCGGGTCCATTTGTCCGGCTGGTCCAAGGCGCAGGAATCCCGCCAGGGCAAGCATAAATCGGCCCTGCTCGACGCGCTTCTCGCACTCGTCACCCGTCCATTTTCGGAACCTTCGCGGGCGATTATCGTCAAAGATACTAAGAGTTTTATCCGCGACACCACCCAGTGGTCGCAGCTTTTTCTGCTGGTCGCCCTGGTGATCGTCTATGTTTACAATTTCAAGGCGCTGCCGCTCGATCGTTCTCCCCTGCCGACGGCCACGCTGCGCACGGTGGTCTCCTTCGCCAATCTCGCGCTGGCGGGCTTTGTCCTGAGCGCGGTCGCCGTCCGGTTCGCCTTTCCCGCCGTCAGCCTGGAGGGACAAGCTTTCTGGATAGTCCAGACCTCGCCCATCGCGCTCCGTTTTCTCCTGCGTAGCAAGTTCTGGCTGAACTTCGCGCCGCTGCTCGTCCTCGGCGAGCTGCTGGTCTATTTCAGCAACACATTGTTGCGAGTCCCCGATTGGATGATGGCGCTCTCCCTGGCGACGATATTTCTCATGACTTTCGGCATCGTGGCGATCGGCGTGGGCGTCGGCGCGAGGCATCCGAAATTCGACTACGAGCACGCGGCGCAGATCCCGACCAGCTACGGCGGGGTCCTGTGCATGATTCTGAGCGTCGCTTTCATCGGCGTCTGCGTGATGATCGAGGCCTGGCCGGTTTATCTGCTGGCCGTGCATGCGCTGAAACCCGGCATGGCGCAACCGAGCTTGTGGGTGCTTGCTCCTTCGCTCGCCGCGGTGGCCGGGGTCACTGCTCTCGCAGTGGCGATGCCGCTGAAGTTCGGTTTGAAAGGGCTGGAGAATATGCGAGAGTAGATGGGATTTCCGCCGTTTGAAGGAAAAACAATGCAACTCGTTCACGCCATCTCGGAGCCGACCGGCGACGGGCCGCACCCCACCATCTTTGCGCTGCACGGCTGGGGCGCCAGCGCGATGGATCTGCTGGGCCTTGCGCCGCATCTCTGCGACGGACGTTTTCTGGTGATCTGCCCCCAAGGGCCGGTGGAAGTTCCGCTCGGTCCGAGGATGGTCGGTTACGGCTGGTTTCCGCTCACAATGGGCGGCCCCGCCAACATTCCGGCAATCAACTCCGCCAGAGATCACCTCAGAAGCTTTCTTCAGGCGGCGTTCGAGCGCTATCCCATCGATCAGAGAAAAGCCGTCGTGCTCGGCTTCAGCCAGGGCGGCGTCATGGCCTACGGCCTGGCGCTGGCCGAGCCTGAGCGCTTTGCCGCGGTCGTGGCGCTAAGCTCGTGGCTGCCGCAGGAGCTGGCGGGCACTGTTTCAAACATAAACGCAGACTGTTTTCCCGCGACACTGGTGCATCACGGCTCGGAGGACGATCTGATCCAGGTGGATCGGGCGAGAGAGTCTGTGGAAGCACTTCGGGCCTTGCGCGCGCCGGTGACCTACCGGGAGTACGACATGGGCCACGAGATCAGCGCGGAAAGTCTCGCCGACCTCTCCGCCTGGCTGGAAGAGAAAGTTTTGTCGCCGATCATCATCGCAAGGTAGACGCGGTCACGCCCCCGCGGGCAGGATCAGTTTTCTCGGAGATCTAAGATCGTAGTTTCTTCGCCAGCTCTCGTACCGCCGCGAACGGCTCCTCCCCGCTCCTCACCGCTTCCTTAATCAGCTCGACCGACCGAGCCAAATCCTTCCCCTCTGCCTGGTACACAGACTCAAAAAGATCCAGCTCCTTGAGGTACAGACGAAAATGGATCATCACCGCGTTGTTGACCTTCATCCGGCCGAAGCCGCGGAATCGGTGCTGAGGCCGACCGGCGGTCTGCTCCGACCATTCCTTTCGGCCCCGCGAGAGGATCTCTCCTTTTAGTCGTAGCTTTTCGTCCAGCGGCAGATCCTTGGCATAGATCTCGCGCAAGGACTCCGCCAATCGCCCGACGACGCGGGAGAACTCGACTTCCTCTTCCCATGCCTGAACGGCCCGCGCGTGCTCGGCGCTCCCTTCTCCGTAGCGGTCGCGGAAAAATGAAATAGCCGCCCTGCCGCCAATGAAATTCGCCAGACTTTCGTTGAAATCCCCCGCGCCGCTGACATAGAGCGTGTTGTGAAACAGCTCGTGGAAGATCACCGAGGCGAGAGTCGCTTTGTCGTATTTCAACAAATGGGTGAGCAGCGGATCGTCGAACCACCCGAGCGTGCTGAAGGCGGGAGATGTCCGAATATAGGTATCGTAACCGTCGCCCTCAAGCCGCTCGGCTTCGGCCTTGGCATCCTCTTCGTAAAAGAAGCCTTTGTACGGAACGTGGCCGACGATAAGGAACCACCAGGTATAGGGGCGCAGCTCGGTTTTCGGCGCCGCCGTTACGATGTAGGTGAGATCGGGGCGGTCGATGTAGGAGTACGACGCGTAGCTTCCGCCGACGTTGAGCTTCAGCCGGTCGCGCGCGTACTCGCGCACCTCGAGCACCAGCTTGAATTTGTCCCGCGTCTCCGGATCGAGATCCGGTTTCTCCAGCGCCTTCTCAATCGGCTCCCGCCGCCAGAGAATTTTGCTTTCTTCGTAGGCCGCCCGGAGAATGTAAAGCGGAGAGCAGCCCGAAAAGAGCACGACGGAAAGTAGAACAGCGGCACGGCAGGATTTGAGAAGCATCCGCATTTTGCAAGCGCGCGGCTTTTTATTCTTTCCCCCTGACCAACCGGAGGCGGGTTTGTCTGGCGCAGTGGCGGATATAGGCGACCTGGACCAAATCATCCGCGAGGATACGATAGACGACACGGAAGGTGTTTTTTGCGGCCAGGAGAGCGCGGTAGCCTTGAAAAGCATCAACCATGGCCGGTCCTAGTTCTGGAAAGTCACGCAGCATCTCGATCTTTGCGATAATCTGGTCCTGAATTGAAAGCGGGAGAGCCTCGATATCTTTCCGAGCCCGCGGAAGAAGCTCAACCCTTCTTTGCACGCCTTGCCCTTCCAGCCTTGAACGCCTCGAGATCCATCCCCCTGCCCGCTTTGGAGTCTCTCTCGGCTTCCGCCAACCTCTCTCTCCAGTCCGGCTGGCTCATCTCCTCCAGCGTCGCGACCATTCCTTCGTAGTCTTCATAGTTGACCAAAAAGGCGGCCGGCCGGCCTCTCTGCGTAATGATCACGGGATCCCGGGTCTTCTTGACGCTCTCTAGAATCTTCTTAGCCTTTGTCTGAAGATCGGAAATGGGAATAATCCTGTCCATTTTTAGTCCTCCGATTACACGTATAACTAACTATGCATCTAGAGTCATATCTAAGTCAAGCGAGCTGCCGTCGAACTTCAAACTCGGCTCGCCTGACCTTTCTCACGGCAAGTTATTCCGTCTTCCTACTTACCACAAAATAGCAGTTAGAAAACATTGCCGAAAGGCGGCCCAAATAGACCTCGCGCTTACGCAGTAAAAGCGCTTGACCGAACTCGCCGTCCAGGGTATCTATTGCAGCAGCTTTCCAATTGATCGACTAGGACAGTCTTCAGGCTGAACCCAACGTGAAAACCCTAACTTAACGACCGGTGTTAACCCGCCCGGTATATTCTATAGCTAGCCCGGCAAGGGAGGGCTGCGATGATGCAGATGGATCGGAGGCGTCGGTCGTGAGCACCGATAGCCTTCAGTTCTTTTTCTCCTCAGCAACCCAGTACTACGTGACCGGTCGCTATGCCGTGTTGGCTGGGCAGATTCCAGTCGCGGGCAACCTACTCCACCACGCCATCGAGATGTACCTGAAGGGAGGCTTGGCCAAAACGATGACCCTGCAACAACTGAAGGGGCTGTCCCACAAGCTCCCTGACTTATGGTGTAACTTTAAGGCCCAGTTTGCGGACTCCGCCTTGGGTAGCTTCGACACCCTCGTGTCATCGCTTCACGCGTTCGAGGATCTCCGCTATCCGGACTCGGTCCTCGCCAAAGGCATGCTCGTGAACATGGGCATAGTTCGGATGTCTGGCACCGTTCCGGGCGCCCCAGCCAGACCAGAGCCAGTGTACGAGCTCTACCTCGAAGAGGTAGACGCGCTCGTCGGGAAGATCTTCGAGGTTGTGCCAGTGAACCCTGCCTTCTTTTTTGGCTGCCTACCGCCTAAAGCGCGCGAGTCCTTGAAGGAGCGGAATGCGCAAACGTGGGCGAGCTAACAAGTCGCTGGAGCTGCCGAGCGGCTCAGCCGTGGCGTCAGGCAAATAAACGATGGAAATGCTTAACCTAGTCCTATCGTCGCTTATCGGTGGTGGAGTCGCGACGGCGTTAATAATCTATTTCGGCCGCACATGGTTTGAAGCGCGACTCAAAGCCGCGATAGACTTCGAATACAAGAAGAGCTTCGACTTATTTCAGCGACAGCAAAATCAGAAGGAAAAGATCGAAATGGTAGCGGAACTCCTAGCGGAGTACATGAGGACTCCAGCAAATGAACCCGTGCCGCGCGACCAACGAGTGTTGCTAAACAAGCTGTCACTTCGGTCAAGTCTCTGGCTTCCGCAGGATCTTGCCTTAGAGATAGCAAAGCGTCTTCAGAATAAGCCCGACGCCCTATCGCCATTTGAACTTACTCTCTTAGCACGGCGAAAGCTTACCGACGATTCATCTCTTACCGCAGAGCATGTTACTATTTGGGGCTTCGAAAAGGAAAAGCCGAGCTAGCCGCCAGAGCCAACGACCACAGCCTCCTGCAGCGCGGAAGCTGCGCCGTTTGTAGCCGCGACTGAGCCTTACGTCAGGGCCATCGCTGGGGTCAGGCATGGATTATTGACAGTTTGCCTGCGTTTTGCCCAGCGTACCATTTACTTTCAGCGCTCGGCCCTCTTAACCTCGAATCGGCTTACCCGACGTGCGTAAAGCCGCGCTTTGACAACGAGGGAGAAGGCTGGTATGCCTGATTTGGCATGGCAGGGCATGGATGATAAAATCATTGAATGGATCGGCTCGTCGCGCGACGATGTGCGTCGGTTTCCGCGAGACGCGCGGCGCAAGGCCGGCTTAGAGCTGCGAGCGGTGCAACGGAGCCAAGAGCCGACCGATTTCAAGCCCGTCCCTTCGGTCGGTCCCGGCGTCTATGAGATTCGCATCCACGCTCACGATGCCTTTCGGGTTTTCTACGTCGCTAAGTTCGAGGAGGCCATTTATGTACTCCATGCGTTCCAAAAGAAAACGCAAAAGACGGCCAAACGCGACATCGAGATTGGCCGGCAGCGTTACCGAACGGTCCAACACCGCCGCCAGACGCGGCCGTGAGACCAGGGGAATACAGGTCACCCGCGGTAGCGCTAACGTATTCGAAGATGTGGGATTCGAAGCGGAGGAAGCGGCAAATCTGAAAGTGAGGGCTGACTTGCTGCTCGACTTACGGCAGTACATTGAGACGCGCGGGTGGACGCAGGCCGAGGCGGCGGCTTTCTTTGGCGAGACGCAGCCACGGATCAGTAATCTGCTGAAGGGAGAGATTGGTCGCTTCAGCGTCGATAAGCTGATCAACATGCTCGGGCGTGCGGGGATACGAGTACGTCTGGCAACCGAGCCGCAGGCAGGTTAAAGTTACACTTTAGCCTCGCCGATCAACCCGCCCCGCTTCTGCTCCTCCATCTGATACTGCAACTGATACAGCCGGTAGTAGATCCCCTGCTTCTGCATCAGCTCGGCGTGGGAGCCGACTTCGCGGACTTCGCCGTGGTGGAGGACGATGATGCGGTCGGCGTTGCGGATGGTGGAGAGGCGGTGGGCGATCACGAGGCAGGTCCGGTCTTTCATCACCTTCTCCAGCGCGTCCTGAATCAACGATTCCGTCTCCGTGTCCACGCTGGAGGTCGCCTCATCGAGCACCAAAATCTCCGGCTGGAAGACCAGCACCCGCGCCAGCGACAAAAGCTGGCGCTGGCCAGTGGAGAAGTTGCTGCCGCGCTCTCTTACCTTCGCGTCGAGACCGCCTGCGAGACGCGAGACGAAGCGATCCGAGTTGGTGTATTTGACGGCTTCCAGCACCCGCTCTTCCGGCACCGCTCCGTTGCCAAGGCAGAGGTTGCTCCGGATGTCGCCCGAGAAGAGAAACACATCCTGCAACACGACGCCGATATGGCGGCGCAGCGCCTGGAGGTCCCAGTCCCGCACGTCCGCGCCGCCGACCTTGATCGAGCCGCGCTGGATGTCGTAGAAACGGCTCAACAGCTTGATCGTGGTCGTCTTTCCCGAGCCGGTCGCGCCGACGATGGCGACCTTCTCTCCCGGCGCAACGTTGAACGATACGCCCTTGAGCACGGGATCGTTCGGCTTGTAGTTGAACCAGACATCTTCGAAGCTCACTGCGCCGCGGAACGGCTTCGGGACCACCGGCTTTGCCGGGCTGGAAATCGCAATCGGCGTGTCGAGCAGGTGAACGATCCGCTCCGCCGCGGACATCGCCGACTGCATCACGGTGTATTTCTGGCTGAAGTCGCGCAGCGGGACAAAAAACCGGTGGAGATATTCCTTGAACGCCACCAGCGTGCCGATGCCGATGATCCCGTGCAACACTTCGCCGCCGCCGTACCAGAGGAGCAATCCGATGCTCACCGTGCCCACCGCCTCGACCATCGAGTACAAGCCCGCCTCATAGATGTTGGAAAGCTGGTTCGCCTCCCGATGGGCCCCGTTCAGCTCGTCGAATTCGCGGTAGCTGTTCTGCTCCCGCACAAAGAGCTGGATGACGGCCATCCCCGAGATCGCCTCGCCCAGGTAGGCGTTGATCCGCGCGATCCGCTCTCGAATGAGCCGGTAGGTCCGGCGCGCCTTGACGCGAAAAAAGTTAATCGCCAGCAGCATGAACGGCGTCAGCGCGAGCGAGACCAGCGCCAGCTGCACGTGCAGCGTGAACATGATAACGACGATCCACGCCACCATCAGGAAATCCGAGATCAGCGTCATCACGCCGGCGGCGAACATCTCCTGGAGAACATCCACGTCCGTCGTCATCCGGGTGACCAGCCGTCCCACCGGGTTGCGGTCGAAGTAGCTCATCGGGAGCTTTTGCACGTGGGTAAAGATGGCGACGCGGAGATCGGCCAGCGAGCGCTGCGCCACGAGCATGGTCAGATAGTAGTGAAGGTACGCGGTAACGACCTCTCCGACGAGCGCAAAGAGAAAAAGCAGAGCCATCCCCTGTAGTCCCCAAAGCTGTGCGCCGGCGATGTAGCGGTCGATCGCAACTTTCATGATATAGGGCTGCGTGAGCGCGAAAAGCTGCTGCAAGGGAAGCACCAGCATGGCGAGCCAGAAGAGCCTGCGGTACGGCACGAGAAAGCGCCACAGCCGCCTGATCAGCTGGAAATCGTAGGCCTTGCCGAATATCTCGTCCTCATGATCGGGGACCGGAGACGGCTGACCGGTCTTTGGCCTAACGTCTTCGGCGGTCTTACCGTTTACTTTATTCGGCTGATCCATGGCTAAATCTGCTCAAGCTCCTCGGAGAGCTGCTGCTGCCGATGAAGCTCGGCGTAAAGCCCGCCCCGCTCTACGAGTTCGGCGTGCGTCCCGCGCTCGATGATGCGGCCTTCGTCCAACACCAGAATCTCGTCCGCATCCTTCACCGCCGAAATCCTATGGGAGATAATCAGGCAGGTTTTTTCCTTCACGACGGAGCGGAGGCCTCGCAGAATCTCGTCCTCGGTCTGCGCGTCCACGCTCGACAGGCAGTCGTCCAGAACGACCATCGGCGCGTCGGTGAGCAGCGCCCGGGCGAGCGTCGCCCGCTGCTTCTGCCCGCCCGATAGCGTGATGCCGCGCTCGCCGACGACCGTCCCCAGCCCTTCCGGAAAAATGGCGACATCCCGATCCAGGCGGGTCAACCGGTTCGCCGCCAGGATTTCCTGCTCCGAAATCCCGTCCCGCCCGAACGACAGATTGCGGCTGAGCGAAGCGGAAAAGAGAAAAGGGTCCTGCGGCACATAGCCGATGCCGCGCCTGAGCTCCGCCAGCGAGAGCGAACGAATCTCCCGTCCCCCGATCAGAATCTCGCCCGCCGTGGCATCGTAGAGACGCGGGAGGAGCTGCGCGAGCGTGCTTTTGCCCGCGCCCGTCCGCCCCACGATCGCCAAAGTCCGTCCCTTCGGCAGTGTGAAGCTAATGTCTTTCAACACGGCGTGGCCGTTGGCTTTCGCGTCGTGAGCGAACCACACGTGGCGAAACTCGACCGCGATATTCGACTCGACCGGAGCCGCAGGATGATCCGCGCTGGAGATCTCAGGCTCGGCTTTGAAGATTTCTTCCAGGCGCTCCATCGCGGCGCGTCCTCGCTCCACCAGCGACAGCATCCAGCCGAAGGCGGCGGTGGGCCAGGCCAGCACGTTCAGATAAGCGATGAAGGCCACTATGTCGGCGACCAGCAGCTCGCCGCGAATGACCCGCAACCCTCCGTAGCCCAGCACCGCCATGACGGAGAGGCCGTTGAACCCCTGCATGCAGGGGCCAATCAGCCCGCGCAGTTGTGCCAGCACCATGTTCTTCTCTTGGTACTCTTCGTTGAGCTTCACGAACTGGCGGATCTGATTTTCTTCCTGCGTGTACGCCTTGACCACGTGCATGCCGCTCAGGTTCTCTTGAATGTGGCTGCTGAGTTCCGCCATCTGCCGTTGGACGGCCAGCGAGCTTTTCATGATTCTGCCACGAAATTGCCGCACCGCCCAGATCAACAGCGGCGACGGCAAAAGAGCCACCAAGGTCAGCCGGATATCCATCGAAAACATCAGAATGACCGCGTAGACAAAATAGACCGGCGTGTTGAAGAGATTGAGGATTCCTGGGCCGAGAAGCGCCCGCACGGCGGAGATGTCGTTGATCACGCGCGACATCAGGTCGCCGGTTCTTTGCGAATGATAGTAGCTGAGGGGCAATTTCTGGAGGTGGGCGAACAGGTCGTTGCGCAGATCGTATTCGATATCGCGGCCGGCGTTGAAAATAAGCGAGCGGGAGAGGGTCCGGATGATTCCTTGAAGCACACCCGCGGCCATGATGATCAGCGCATAACCCGTGACGTCGCTCAGCGAGCCGCCCTGCTCGATGATCCGCACCGCTTCGCGGAGCCACCGCGGGATCCACATCACCACCGTCACCGTACCCAGGAGACACAACACGCCGAAAAAGTAGCGCCGCCAGTAGCGCCAGACGTAACTCTTGAGCCTTCCCATGCCGCCCATGAAAAATTTATACTCTAGGGTTGCCCCCTTAGCAAGGAAACAGGAACTTTAGTGTCCGGCTCAGGGATGTGGAAATCTTCTCGCCTTGAAGCGAATAAAGATTTGTCACTCCCGCGCACGCGGGAGTCCAGGTCCGGGAAAGAGCCTGGATTCCCGTTTTCACGGGAATGACGGAAGGGAAAGCTAACTTTTCGAAACAGTTCGTCATGCCCGCGAAAGCGGGCATCCAGGACTCTGCGCAGAGAGTAAGGGTAAGAGTGCAAAAGACTGGATTCCCTCTTTCGAGGGAATGACGCTCGGATTGTTTCAGCGCCCTGTTTTACTTCTGACAGCCGGGGCAGTAGAACGCGCTCCGATTACCGGGCGAAACTCGCTTGATGGTGCTGCCGCAGGCTACGCACTTTTCGCCCTCGCGGGCGTAGACACGCAGATGATTTTGAAACTCCCCGCGCCGGTCTTCGGCGTCGCGGTAGTCGGAAAACGACGTGCCGCACCAGCGGATCGCCTCGGCCAGGATTTTGGGCGTGAGTTCGGCAATCCGCGCGATCTGTCCCCGGCTCAACCGTGAAGCCCGCGCCGTCGGACGAACACCGGCATGATAGAGAATCTCGTTGGCGTAAATATTTCCCAACCCCGCCACGACCCGTTGATCGATCAGCAGATCGCGGATGCGCCGCCCCGACCGGCGCGCGAAGCCGTAAAGGTAGCCGGGGTCGAAGCGCGCGTTGAACGGCTCCAATCCGAGAGCGCAGATCTGCGGCAGCGAGTCGATCTCCGCCGCGCGCGCCACAACGGAGAAGCCGAACCGGCGCGGGTCGTTGTAGCGCAGCTCATACCCGTTTTCCAACCGAACGACGATGTGATCGTGGCGGTGGCGCAAGCGCCGCTCCGCCACCCGGATCAGCTTGCCCGACATGCCGAGGTGCAACAGCCACACGATGCCGCTGTCCAGCCGGATAAGAATATATTTTCCCCGCCGCCCGATATCGACGACGGTACGGCCGGTCAGCGTATCAGCGAAGTCTTTGGCGACGGGGGCCCGCAGTCGCCCGTCGGCGACTTTCACGCCGACGATGCGTCCCCCTTTGACCGTCGCGCGCAACCCCCGGCAGATAGTTTCGACTTCAGGCAGCTCAGGCATAGAAAAAAGCTAAGAAGCTTTCCGTAGTCAGCTTTCAGATGGATTCGTCGGTCGCGGCTTTGAGCGCCCGGCAGAGGCGAACGAACTCGTCCGCGTCGAGTGTCTCCCCGCGCCGCCGGGGATCGATGCCCTGTTGTTGGAGCAACTCCGCGGCTCTCTTCCGATCGTTGGCGAGCAAGCCGGCCACCGCGTTCGTCATAGTCTTGCGCCTCTGGCCGAAGGCTGCGCGCACGACCTTGCGGAGCAGCGGCAGCTCCCCGTCTGAGACTAGCGGCTCGTCATAAAGGCTCATCTTCAAGACGGTAGAATAAACCTTCGGCCGTGGGATAAAAGCAGCGGGCGAGACCTGAAATTTCTCCAGCACCCGCCCATAAATCGCGCGCCATACCGACAGCGTGCCGTAGGATTTCGTTCCCGGAGCGGCGGCGATCCGCTCCGCCACTTCTTTCTGCAACATCAAGATCAGACTGGAAAACCGCTCGCGAAATTCGAAGAGACGAAACAAGACCGGCGTCGAGATGCTGTAGGGCAAATTAGCGACCAGCTTGACTTTATGGCCGGGGAGAAAATCCGCGAGCGGAATCTTGAGAATATCGCCCGGGATCAGATGAAACGCCGGATGAGCGCTGAGCAGGCTTTCACGCAGCCGCTCGACCAGGAAAGGATCGATCTCCACCGCCCAAACCCGCCGCGCCCGCTCGACCAGCCGGCGCGTCAAAAAGCCCAGTCCCGGTCCGATCTCCAGAATCTCATCCGCCGGAGAGAGATCGCTTAGCCGGACGATGGCGTCGATCACGCCTTGCTCAACTAAGAAATTTTGCCCCAGACGCTTCTTGGCATGAAAGCCAGGATCGCGAAGCGCCGCCCGCGCCTCCTGGAAAAGCGTCACCATGGAACCTGCATTCTTTCGACCCTGAAACCTTGCGCTGCTACCAACACCTTAAAGACACCGAGATCCCGCATGGCAACTTCGTTCATCCGAAACGCTCCCCGTCCGTCATTCCCGCGAAAGCGGGAATCCAGTCTTTTGATTTTTTCTGGATTCCGGCTCGCGTCAGCCTGAGGCTGACTTGGCCGGAATGACGACTCATAGCGTAAGATCCGCGTCCGCGTTAAGGCGAATATCGTCCTCCCGGCCGCTCTTCAGCGCGTGATGACCTGCCAGAGCGATCATCGCCCCGTTGTCGGTACAGAGCGCGAGAGAAGGAAAATAGACCTGGCTCCCCTCGGCCTCGCCCGCTTGCGTCATCTTCTGCCTGAGACGGCTGTTGGCCGCCACTCCTCCGGCAAGGACGATCCGTCTGACATCCAGCTCCCGCGCCGCGCGCAGTGTCGGCTGAACCAGCATATCCACGGCAGCTTCTTGAAAGCTCGCCGCGATATCGGCCTGCCGTGCCGCCTGCCGGTCGTCGCTCAGCGCTTCAAGATAGTGCCACACCGCCGTCTTCAGCCCGCTGAAGCTGAAATCGTAAGATTCTTTTTTGAGTCTTGCCCGCGGAAAGCGGATCGCCGCAGGATTGCCGCTTTCGGCGAGCCGGTCGATCGTTCTGCCGCCCGGATAGCCAAGCCCCATCATCTTCGCCACTTTGTCGAACGCCTCGCCCGCGGCGTCGTCGCGCGTGCCGCCGAGATAGCGATAGTCGCCGAAATTCCGCACGACGTAGAGCAGCGTATGCCCGCCGGAGGCGAGCAGAGAGAGATAAGGGAACGACAGCTCGCGCTCGAGAAAGATCGCCAGGAGATGAGCTTCCAAATGATTGACGCCGACGCACGGTATGCCCCAGCGATAAGCAATGCCCTTGGCCACGGAAAGGCCGACGAGCAGCGATCCGACCAGCCCCGGCCCACGCGTCACTGCGATGCCGCCGATCTCGGTCACTCCGACACCGGCATGTTTAAGCGCGCCGTCGATGATCGGCAGGATATGGCGCACGTGCTGGCGCGAAGCGAGCTCGGGCACCACCCCGCCGTAGGGGCTGTGGATTTCATCCTGCGAAGAGATGAGATTGGCGCGGACCTTCCGGCCGTCTTCCAACACCGCCGCCGCCGTGTCGTCGCACGAGGTCTCTATGCCCAGGACCAGCATCCGGTTAGTTTTTTCGCTCGCGCCGTCAGCGGATCGGCGCCTGGTTTCCCGCCTGGACGCGGCTGAGACCCTCGGCCGCCAGCCGGTTGCCGGGATTGAGCCGCAGGGCTTGAGTGTAGGTGAAATCGGCGCGGTCCAGATCGCCCAGCGCGCGGTGGTTTTCTCCGCGCAGCCCATAGATCTCCGAGAGCCAATAAGAGTCCCCGGAAAATCGCGACTCGGCGACATCGAGAAAGTTGAGCGACTCCTGATGACGGCCCAAAGCGAAATGCGCCTGTGCGAGGTAGTAGTAACCGTAGGGGTTCGTCGAGTCGACGGCGATCGCCTTCTCGAGGCGGGAGACCGCCTTCGCGGGATCGCCGGCAGCGAGCAATTTTTTTCCCTCCTCGGTGAGTCGCAGGGAAGCAGCGCGCTGCGGCGGCGTTTTCGGATCGATCTTGGCCGTCAGCGGACCCTCGTCGACCACCGGCGGCCCGGGGGGAAGCCTGCTCTCCGGCACCGACAACGATTGCGGCGGTGCCTGTACCGGCGGCGGCGCCGGTCGGGACAGAGGCGCTTGCGGCGGCTCCGGCTCTTTTAGCTTCGCCTGCGGCCCCGGTCGCTTGTCGCGGATATCCTCTTCTTTGACCTGACCGGATTCCACAGTAGGCTTTAGCGGCGGCTTGGTCGCAGGCGGGCTGGCCGCGGTGGGAGCTTTCGCCTGCGGGGCCGTCGTTGGGCGCGAAGGCCGGGGAGCCGGTTGCGGGACCTCCCACGGCCACGACCAGGGGACGGTACAGCCTGGCAAAAGCAGAGCGAGGAGCGATGCGATAAACAGACCGCTAGCGATATCGCGTAGAATCCTCGCATTATCCCGCTTGCCGGCTTTCAATATCATCGCTCTATCTTCCCACCAGCGACGAGAAAAATCCGCCCGGCGACGACGAGCGCCGGGGTTCGGGCCCGGGATGCAGCGGGCAATAGCCCGCCGGCTCCTCTCCTTCGATGAAGGCCTCTTGGACCACCTGCGGACAGTTTTGCGTCGCGAGCTTGCCGCTCAGCGGATCGACGTCCAGGAGCTTGATCCCCGGGGGCATGGCAAAATCCGTCGCCGGAGTGCCGGCGGTGGCCCGCTTCATGAACTCGGTCCAGATCGGCAGCGCGGCTTGCGAGCCCGATAGTCCAAGCTTGCTCCCGTTGTCGAAGCCCACCCACACCACCGCAAGCAGATCGGGAGTGTAGCCGACGAACCAGGCGTCTTTCGTATCGTTGGTTGTGCCCGTCTTGCCCGCCGCCGGCCGGGTGAACCCCTGCGCCCTGGCGCCGCGCCCGGTCCCACGGTCCAGCACCCCTTTCATCAGATGGTTCATCATGAACGCCAGCTGCGGCGTGATGACTTTTTCGACTTTGATGTCGCGCCTTTCCAGGACGCGGCCGCTCTGGTCCATGACCTGCTTGACCGCGAGCGGCTGCGCGCGCACCCCGTTATTCGCCAGCGTCGAAAAGGCGACGGCGACTTCCAACGGCGTGACTTCCACGGCCCCGAGCGCCAGAGACGGATACGCGGGGAGCGCGCTCTGAATACCCAGCCGATAGGCGATGTCGCGGATATATTTGATCCCCACGTCGCGCGCGATGCGTGCCGTGGCGGAGTTGAGAGACAGTTCTAGCGCCTTGCGAAACGTCACGGTCCCGAAATATTCATCCTTGTAATTGCCGGGATTCCACTCCTGCCCTTCATAGCTCCAGGTAAACGGCGAGTCCTCCACCAGAGTCGCCGGCGTGAAGCGGTGGCCGCTTGAGTCCGCGCCGTTCATCAGCGCCGCCAGATAGACGAACGGCTTGAAGATCGAGCCGGGTTGACGCTTGGCCTGGAAGATCCGGTTGAACTGGGACTTCTGATAATCTCTGCCGCCCGCCATCGCCTTGATCTCTCCGGTCTGCGGCTTGATCACAACGATCGCGCCTTCGAGGCGGTCCTCTTCGCCCCGGCGCCGCAGCTGGGCGTAGGTTTCCTCGAGTTTTTTCAGTCCCTCCGCCAAAGAGCGCTCGGCCACCTTCTGCAGCTGAAGGTCCAGGCCGGTAAAGACGCGCAATCCCTCTGTCGTGAGAACGTCGCTGCGATAGTTTTCGGCGAGCTCGCGCCTGACAAAATCGCCGTAATAGGGAGCGTCGTTCGCCACCTTGATCAACTCGCGGCGCGGGATGACTTCTTTGACGGAGGCGTCGTACTGTTGCCTGCTGATCAAACGCTCTTCCAGCATCTTCCCCAATACAACGTTGCGCCGCTGGGCGGCCGCTTCGACGCTGCGGTACGGCGAATAGCGGTTAGGGGCTTTGATCAGCCCCGCCAGCACCGCGATCTCGCCCACCGTCAGCTCCGGGAGATCCTTGGAAAAATAAAACTGCGCCGCTTCATGCACGCCGAAAATCCCCTGCGCGCCCTTCTGGCCCAGGTAGATCTGGTTCAGATAGTTTTCGAGGATCTCATGCTTGGAATATTTGTGCTCCACAATCAGCGCCATCAAGGCCTCTTTGATCTTCCGCCTCATCGTGCGCTCTTCGCTCAGGAAAAAGTTCTTGATCAACTGCTGCGTTACCGTGCTCCCACCCTGGACGACTCCGCCGCTGCGCAGGTTGGTGAGCGAAGCGCGCAGGATCGCGATCGGGTCGATGCCGTGGTGGCTGAAGAACCGCTCGTCTTCGATCGCCAGGATCGCCCGCGCCAGCATCGGCGGCACGTCGTCCAGCTTGACGATCCGCCGCTCCTCCCAGACGCGGTTGTAAAGTCCCGCCACCAGCTCGGGCTCCAGCTCGATGTCGAACCGCTCCTGCCCGTCCTCCATGTTCTCCATCCGGGTGACCGCCCCGCCCTGCATCGTGAGACGGACCGGGACGCCCTTAAAGGTCTCGAGCGGATAGGCGAAGTCGTGAAGAAAAATCTCCAGCACGGCATCGCCTTTGCCGAAACGATACTCTCCCTTGGCTTGCGGTTGGCTGCGCGTTTCGCGATAGCCCAGCCGGCGGAGTTTCTCCCGCACGTCCTCCTTGCGCAGGCTCATCCCGACGTAGAGCAGCGTGCTGTCCGAGTAGATCTTGGACGGGGGATTCCACTTGGGGTTTTCGAATTTCTCCTGGACGACGACTTCGAGCCGCTGCACATACCAGGCGCCGAAAAGCGCCGTGGCGGCGACAACACCGAAGAGGACGAGAAGCGCGAATTTGAGGGTCGGAAAACGGGACTTCTTCAAACCGAAAACCCCTTTGTCGAAGCTGATATCGACTACCCAGTCTGAAAATGGAAACAAAAGAGGGCCGGGCAAAATCACCGCGGCCCTCTTTAAGCTCACACGCTCGCTGTGAGAATCAGCGAGGAGGCTTTAACGCCAAAAACAGCGTGCTCTCGCCGCGCCGGACGAGGAACAACACTCCCTTGCCCTTTTTGGTTTCGGTCAACGCCTTGCGGTAGTCCGGCAGCTTGCGCACCGGTTTGCGATCCACCTCCAGGATAATGTCTCCCCGGCGCAGCCCGGCCTCGTCTCCGGCGCTGCCCGGTTCCACGGCCGTGACGACGATGCCTTCGGGTTTTTCCAGCCCCAGGCTCTCGGCGATCTGCGGCGTCACCTGCTGCACGGTCAGCCCAAGCTCTCCTTTTTCTTTCGTCGAGGCGACGGCCTCCTCTTCCGGCAGCTCGCCCACCTCAACGGTCAGCGTCACCTCTTTTTTGTCGCGCAGCACCTTGAGGCGCGCTTTCTTGGCCACGGCCGTGCGCGCCACCATGATCGGCAGGTCGTTGTTCTCCTTCACTTCCTTCCCGTCGAAATCAATGATAACGTCGCCGACCTTGACGCCCGCCTTCTCCGCCGGACCGCCCTTGGTCACGTCCGCCACCAGCGCTCCGCGGGCCTTTTCCAGCCCCAGGGATTCCGCGATCTCCGGAGTGACCTTTTGAATCAGCACTCCGAGATAGCCCCGCGTCACTTTGCCCTTGCCTTTGAGTTGCGGCAACAGCTCCTTGACCAGGTTGATCGGGATCGCAAAACCGATGCCGATATTCCCGCCCGACCGGCTGAAGATCGCGGTGTTGATGCCCACCACCTCGCCCCGCAGGTTGATCAGCGGCCCGCCCGAGTTTCCCGGATTGATCGAGGCGTCGGTTTGAATGAAGTTGTCGTACGGCCCGGCGCCGATGTGCCTCCCTTTGGCGCTGACGATGCCGGAGGTGACGGTGTTGTCGAGGCCGAATGGATTGCCGATCGCCATCACCCATTCCCCGACGTCGAGCCGCTCGGAGTCGCCCAGGGGCGCGACCGGCAAGTCCTCCTTGGCGTTGATTTTAATGACGGCCACGTCGGTCTTGGAGTCCTTTCCAATGACCTTAGCTTCAAATTCTCTTTCGTCCGCCAGCTTGACCGTGATCTTCTGCGCGTTCTCGACCACGTGGTTATTGGTCAAGATCGAGCCGTCCTTATCGATGATAAAACCCGATCCGAGGCTCCGCTGCTGACGGAACGGGCCGCGCGGCAGGGGCCCGCCGAAAAACTTCTTCCAGAATTCGCTGAAGGGATCGTCTTCGCCGAACGGGTTTTCAGGCTTCTGCCCGGCGTCGCCGGATTGAGTCGTAGAGACGTTGACCACGATCGGCTTCATTTTCTTCGCCAGGGCGATGAAATCCGGCAGCCCCTGCGGCGTGGCGGCGGGCGGGCTTTCCGGAGTCGCCGTGCCGCCCCATAGATTGACCACGCGCGGGCCGCCGAACCAATCGAGCCCGCCGCTCACTCCCAACCCGACCAACAGAGAGAGGGCGGCCACAACCAGCAACTGCCGCATCCCCACTTGCCGATCCCAGATTCCTTTATCTTCCATTCCACGCTCCTATTTCTGCTTGATCACTTCGACATATCTCATGCGCAGGTCGTAGAGGACGTCCTCCATCAGGCGCGCTTCCTGCTCGTCCAGGTTGCCCCGGCTCTTGTCCTTCAACATTCCCAGAATATCGATCATCTGCTTCGCCACCGCGAAGTCGCGCTCCACCTTCCCCGTCAACGGGCTCGGAATCTCGCCCAGGTGCATCAAGGCCTGCGTGCTGAGGCTGATGACAAAGGTGGAGAAGTTGATCTCCGCAAGGTTGTCGCTTGGGGCGGTCGGCTTCTCTCCGGCGGCCGAATCGGGATTGCTTGCGCTCTCTTCCGGCGCGGGCTCGCTCTTGTCGGCCGCTTCAATCGGCTCGCCGGAACCTTGCGCGAACCGCCGACGGTCCGCGACCTTGAAGCCTTTCCCTTCCCCTTTTTCCTCCGTTTCAGCCATAGCGCAGTCTACCGGAGGCGGGCATTAACGACGATCCGGATCCTCGCTCGGTGTCTCAAAGGCGTTCCTTTAATAACTCATGCTGCGCAGCCGCGCGATCCGCTCCTCGATCGGCGGGTGGGTGCTGAACAGGTTGATGAACGATCCGCCGGATAGCGGATTGACGATGAACATGTGCGCGGTTTCCGGGCGCGCTTCCATGGGGACGATCCGGCTCGCGCGATCGAGCTTCTCCAGCGCGGAAGCCAGGCCATGCGGGTTCCCGGCGATGCGCGCGCCCGTGGAATCGGCCAAGAACTCCCGCGAACGGGAGATCGACATCTGGATGAGCATGGCCGCGACCGGCGCCAGGATCGACATCAAGATCAGCCCAAGCACCCCTCCCCCGCCTTCCTCGTCGCTGTCTCTACCGCCTCCGAAAAACGCCGCCCAGCGGGCCATGTTCGCCAACATCATAATGACGCCGGCCAGCGTCGCGGCAATGCTGCCGATCAAAATGTCGCGGTTTTTCACGTGAGAAAGCTCGTGCGCCAGCACGCCTTCCAGCTCCTGGCGATTCATGATCCGGAGGATTCCGTCCGTCACCGCCACCACGGCGTGCTCGGGATCCCTGCCGGTGGCAAAGGCATTGGGCGCCTCGGACGGGATAACGTAGACTCGGGGCATCGGGAGCTGCGCCCTCAGAGCGAGATTGTGAACCACGTTGTACAATTCCGGCGCTTCAGCCTCGCCGACCGGGCGGGCTCGATACATCGCCAGGACGATCTTGTCCGAGAACCAGTAGCTCCCGAAGTTCATGACCACGGCGAAGACAAAAGCGATCACCAGGCCCTGGGAGCCGCCGAAGAGCTGCCCAATGCCCATGACGATACCGGTCAAAAGACCTAAAAGTAAGACGGTTTTGAATGAGTTCGTCATCGCTTTTTCTCCTTTCCGCAGCGCTTCGCTATCGTCGAATTTGTTGCTTTTAACGTTAACTTTAATGCCTGCCTACCACCTTGTCAAGAAGGCGTTTTTAACGCTGCGGCGATGCGGTTGTCGGCGTTCATCTCTCAGCTTTCGGGTGACTTCTTTGGCTGGCCGCTGAGCGCCGACAGCTTAACTTTCACAACCTCTCTCGTCGTCGGCCCGATTTTGGCGACGTCGCTCCGCCCGAATCCCGGAATCCACAGAATCTCGTCGCCGGCCAGGAGGAGCGGCAACGTCGCGCGAACCTCCAGCGGCGCTTTTTTTTCGATGAAGAGATCCTTGAGCTTTTTATGGCCACGCATCCCAAGCGGCCGGAAGCGGTCACCGTTGCGAAAATTGCGGACCGTGAGATTCGCCGGCAGCACGGCTCGATCGAGCACCACCTCCTTGCTGTCGACGGGAGGTAAGTCAACGGGTGTTGCGCATGCTTCACTTTCGATCTTCACGCCGGCGTCGGGGATCGCCACCTCGCCTCCGACTAAAAGTTCATAGCTGTAGCAGGCCGCCCGGCGGGTACGAATTTTTTTTTCGAGGCGCACACGCTCGTAGCGCCGCACTACTTCGCGTCCCTTTGGAATCGCCACGCGCCCTTGAGGCGGGCCACTGGAGATCAAGCGAAGAATCTCCTCGACATGCTCGAACTCCACGCCCCTGAGACTTCCCAACTTCTCCTCCAGCCACAAACGCACGAGCCTGCGCTGCGTCGCTTTGGGTTGTTCGACGAGCGCTTCGCGCAGCAAATCTCCCTCGTTGGTAATTTTCCCCAGCAGACTTTCGGTGAGACCGCGCAATACCTCCTCCTCATCGCGCATGAGATCGGCCAGATGCGCCAGCCGTTCGTAAAGATCCGACCCGAATTTTCCTCGGAGCTGCGGGAGAAGCTCCAGGCGAAGCCAATTGCGCAGCAGCCCCGTGTCCGCGTTGGTTCGATCCGTGCAATATTTGACGCGCTTGCTTGCGAGGTAAGCGACGACCTCTTCCCGCGAACTCTCAATCAACGGACGAATCACCTCCGCCTTCATCCTTGCGTCCTCGTCCTTCAAAACCGGCGCCATGCCGCCCAACCCTTTCCGTCCGCTGCCGCGCAGCAGCCACATCAGAAGCGTCTCCACCTGATCGTCGCGCGTGTGGCCGAGCGCGATCTTTTGAATTCTCCGCTTCTCGGCGACTTCGGCAAAGAAGCCGTATCTCGCCTCCCGCGCCATCGCTTCCAGATTGCCCTTCCCTCTTTCAGCCTTAAGTCTTGGGAGGTTCAGCTCCTTGAGATGAAAAGGAAGACCGAGTCGAGCTGCCATTTCAGCAACAAACCGCGCATCCTCCCGCGCCTCCTCGCCGCGAATCCCGTGCTGCACGTGGGCCACTTCCAGCCGCAGATTGAATTCTTCCCGCAGCTCGCACAAGACGTGAAGTAGACAGACGGAATCCGGCCCACCGGAGACGGCGATCAACACCCTGTCGCCGCGAGACAGCATATGGTACTTGGCGATCGTCTCTTTGATCTTCGCCGCGAAACTCATGGGAGAAATTGTGGGCGTTTTTGGAGGGTAAATCAAGGAAGGATAACGGGCGCTTAAGTATACCTTAAAAATGTCCGCCATTTATTAACGATGTTTAGCAGATTGCTCAATCTTCCGGAAAACAACAGTTTTTTCATTTCGGAGCGAGGGGCACGGAGCGAGTAGTCGGCGAGGATGTCCGTTCGCTTACCCGGCTAGGCAAAGATGTGCCGAACAGCAAAGCCTTTTGCCTCACCCGCGACCCCACTCCGAAAAGATCGGCGCGGTTTCGTGCTTTCCATGGCAGCAGGGGTCTTACTGAGCTTGGCTTGTAGCGAACTCTTCGGTCGATACCCGGCAACGGGACGTAAGGCGTGCGATTTTCAACCCATCGCCACAATCTAGCCTGCCTTACGTTTCTGAGAAGGAGATGCGCTGGGCAAACGTTTCCACCATTTTCCCAGTGGACCCGAATTGGCCTTTTTGCGGAAGTAAGCTACCTGGTCCGCCAAAGTCAGGTTTTTCGTTTCCTCATATACTTTGCGTTGGACCCCACGCTTGAATGCTACACAGTCGAATTCTTTTTCGGCCCTATCTTTACTCATCTACCAGGACCTCCTTCGGTGAAATGATGGTTAAGATTCCATAGCCATGCAGGAGATTGATTTGGTTATAAGCCTTTATCTTGTCGAGGCGCACGATGTGCCGGAAGTTCCAAGAGACAATCGCATCGGCCCGCGCGATCGTTGCTGCAGCGACATGGGCGGCATCGTCCGCGGAACGCGTAGTTAAAATCTTCGCCTTTATATAGGCGTCACGGAGTTCAAGGACCTCTTCTGTTATCTCGACCCTTTCCACGGCTCCTCCCGGCAGCGAAGTGAGCAAGGCTTGCACTCGAGGCGGCGCATCCTCCAGTTCTCTCAGGACGATTTCGCTAAGGAGCAATACCAAGCGACCTTTCGCCACCGCGTTGATCAAGCGCAACGAGTCCTCGGCGAATTCACGGTCAAGGCATCCTCCAATAACCGAGGTATCAGAATATATTCGCAAAGGCCTCATGCGCCGTTGCCATCCAGATTGAAACCGTAGCCAAAGCTATCTTATCATCACTTCCCGTCCCCCACCAGGATGAACGGCGCCCAGAAGTAGGGATGAGAGGTCGGGATGGAAGCGGGAATAGGGGTTAGGGATTGGGAATTAGGGGCCGGAACTTCGCCCAACTTACCCACGCCGCCGATTCCTCTCCGGGCGAGCAGGTCGCTGCGAGCTTCTCCTCGTATCAACTGTAACTGCGCCTGGCGGAGCGCCTCGACCTTGGACATCGTCTTGAGGTTCTTATAGAAGCTCGCCATGAGCGCCGCCGTTGAACTGTCTTCCACATTCCAGAGACTCGCTACCACTGACGGTGTGCCGGCATAGATGAAGGCGCGGGTCAGCCCCACCAACTCATCCCCACTCGATAACTTCCCTAACCCCGTCTCACACGCACTGAGCACCACCAGATTGGCCTTGAGATCCATGCCGAAGATCTCTCTGACCTCCAGTCTCCCGTCTTCCTTACCCGCCTTAGCCAAAAGGATCGCTGAAGAAAGTGGATCCTCCTCGCTCAACTCCGCGTGCGTGGCAAAATGGATGATGTCGTTCTGGGGAGAAAAGGTTTTGGTTTTCTCTTCCGTGGCTTCTCGTTTCAGAAGCACCGTGGACTGCGGATAAAGCCCCTGAATCTCCTTGGCCTCCAGCTCCGCAAACTGTAGGTTCATCCTGGGATCGCCGAGATCCGGATTTCCCAGGGCCAAGACCTTATCTCCTTTGCCGGCTCTCCTCTTCTCCTTGGTGAACTGAAGCAAGCTTGCGCTGGAAATGTAGTAAAGCGGGTAGTCCTGTATCAGAAATTTCCCTTGAGGCGAGAGCAAAGTCTGAAAGGGAAGATAGTGAAGAACGTCGTGAGGAACGATTAGTAGCTCCTTGCCACGGATATGAGGCAGCGCCGGTTCGATCAAAAGCCGATAAAGCTCCCGCGATAGAGCATCGAATCTCTCCTTCTCGCTTATCTGATAGATGGTATCTCTGAGTGAGGTTACCTTGGAAACGAGATCCTTGCGGTTTAAGCGAATGTTGACATATCGCAGCCGGTCCTTTTCCACCACCCACAGATATACGCTCCCGCCAACGACGAAATACTCAAGCATCGTGACCTCTGGGTCTAGCAGCTCCTGGACCTGTTTCAGGGCGAGAGGCTCGACATTCATCAGCGAAGCCTGCTCTTTGTTCTCCTTTCTCACTTTCGCCAGGAATTCGTTGTAGTCTTGCTGGGCCTCGGCTAATTCTTTCCTAAGCCGCCTTGCTTGTTCAGGATCGGCTTCTTCCGCTTCCATCATCGCCCGCAACACACCGATCCTCGCCTGCAACGCCCGCTCGTGCTCCAAGATCGTGCCACTACGAGCCAACTGAACCTTGCTTCCCAAAACGTCCAGAAAGGCGCGGGACCGCGCCCGCTCGTTATAGTTAAAGGCCTCGCCGACGCTCTTCTGGTCCAAATGCGCGCGGATGATGTTGGCGTATGTTGTGAGAGTGCTTTCGAAAAAGCCGCTGCGGAATTCTTCGGATTCGAGCTGAGAGCGAGTCAACTCGATGCTCGCGATGGCTTTTTCGTAGTAGGATATGGCTTCGGAGTTGCGGTTGGCCTCGCGCAATAAATTTCCCATCTGACTGCTGGCCAGTTGAATCACTTGCGGGTAGCCGAGGCTTTCCGCAAAGCCGAGAGCCTTCTGAAGATTTTCTATCGCGCGAGGAACTTCTTTCCGGCGCAAGTAGAGCCGCCCTAACCCCAAATAAATTCTGGCCGTAGTCGTCGTCAGCCCGAAATCTTTATTGAGTTCAAGACCTCGCTCATACGCTTTTACCGCCTCCTCAATTTTACCTGCGCCGCTGTAAGCGTCACCAAGGAGTTCGAGCGTTCGAGGCATATTTCTTTGTATAGCTCCGATGGTCTGGCGGTTTGTTTCAGGATTGCGCCTCAATACAGCTAATCGCGAGTCCAGGGTTTCAAGTGAGTGCAAGATATACGGGATGGCACGCTCATGCTCGCCGGTTCGTGTGTAATCTCCCCCCAATTCTCTATAGAGCAGGGATTCGAGGTTCGTCTTTTCATTTTCTGAGGGGATTTGTTTTAGAATCTCCAACCCTCTTTCTAAAAGGTTCCTCGTCGCGGCCTTTTGCCCCACGCGCCTATAAGCATATGCCAGTTGCAACATCGCGTATGCCCGCAGCGCCGGATCATTCGCTTTTTCCGCGGTCTCCAGGCTTTTGTTTCCATAGCCGATCGCCCTTTGAAATTGGCCGCGCTCTCTGGCGGCATTGGAGGCTAACCGATAGAAGTTCGATGCCCGCGACCATTTAGCTTCCTTCTCCGCCTGGCGCGCTTCAGCTTCGAGCGCGGTCCATTCTTCCTCGACGGGCTTGGCAACGGTGTTCTTGGTCAACGTGATTCGGAAATTCCGTCCTTTTTGCAGCGTAAAGGTTCCCACCAGCCGGTCGTCGCGCTCTCTCCTGAGCACCACCTGGCTTTCTTTCCCCGTCACAATGTTGACTTGCTCGCCCTGTACCTTGACGTCGGCCCTTGCCGTGTCTTGGCCGGTAATGGCCCACCTTCCACGAGCTGTGCCGTCGGACAAAACTGCAAACACTTGTAGCGTGCGAGCCGGGTTTTCCTTGGGCAGGTATTTTTCGATTTTTCCATCCCATTGGCCGACTAACCAGTGGTTCGGTCTCGTTTGGGCAAACGAAAGCTGAAAGCTAAAAAGAATGACGTTCAGGATGAAAAATAGAGCCGTTCTCACGTGAATCCACTTCATTGCACGTTCACCGATGCAGAAAACTCATCGCTCTCACGACCGACCCCGTCCCCGTGACCACCTCCGTCACCTTCTGAATCTTCTTCCCATCACTTAGCGTGTACGTCGCCGCCTGGCCTTTGGTGATGCCCCCGACGCCGCGCTGCATGACGGCGATCCGCTCTTTGATTTCCTGCGAGGCGCGCTTCTGCCCGGCGTCATCCACGCTCTCCATCCTGGCCAGCAGTCCGCGGATGTCCGCCATCGGCTTTTCCGACGCAAGCACGTAGACTGTCTCCGTGCCGGTATTCTCATCCAGCCAGAACCAGGAATCATCGTCCGGGATCACTATTTGTCTTAGTCCCGGAACAAAACCCGGCTGCTCGATCTTGGGATCGGGAAAAAGTTGGCTCGCCTTTCCCTGGCTGTCGTAGAGAAGAATGTAGACGTATGCGTAGCGGCTCGTCTCCAGGTGAACTTGAAAATTATCGTGCGAGTGCAGCACGCTCCCTTCATGCATGAGGACTTCGATGTAGCTCCCGTCGGCCTCCTTTCTCTGCCCGATGAGGTTTATGGTGAGAGCGATCGGCCCCGCAATAGGCGGCGAAGACGATTCCTTCGCAAGCACGATCTCCTCCATGGCGTCTGCCGGTAGAGCGCTCTCTTGAAACTCGGCAGCAGCCGCGGGAGAAGGCCCCTCAGCCTTGCCCGGAAGCGCAGGTCTTTCGGGCACTGCTATCTCCTCAGCTTTTTTCGCTTCAGCCAAAGCAGACGGGCTTTTACTCTCCACCTTTTCGGGAGCTTCAGTTTTCTTTTCCGTCTCTCGGGATGGGATCGCTACTGAAGATGATTGGGGAATAAGCGTGTGCTCCCGCTGCTTGCCGGCATTAACGGCCGATCTGAATTTGGTTAGCTCGACGTCTTGTACATGCTCCAGATGCAGATCTCCCATACTGTGTGACGACTCTACTTGGAAATGGTACTTCACAATGCTTCGGCTCTGGGGGCTGTAGAAGTATATCCACGTCAGGTACCACGTAGTGTCATAGTTGAAACTATAAAACGTTGTTCGCCGGTCGATTTTGACGGCCCGAAAAGTACCTGCAGGAGTGACTACCGTCTCAGCTCCAGTGACATCATTGTCAACCCATAACCACACCCTTCCTGCGAGGTAGTGAGACTGCCACTTGTTGCCGACTCCAAGGGGAAAGTTAAAGAATTGTGAAGGGTGTTGCGTGATCCTTGGAGTAGGTAACATCACCGTAAGGGGACCGGGCCGACTCACCGAGCTCTTTTTTCCCCCGTCAAGATGAAAAATTTCGAGCCGCCCTTTCTCAACGTCGATTTCATAAGCGCCGTCTAACGGGTCGGAGTAAGAGAAAAAATATTTGTCATCTACCCGGAACACCCACGACTCTCCAACCCTGTAGGACGGAGGTGAGACCTGCTCCTGACTCAAAGCAGCGCCATCCCCGGACTCACGGGCCTGTTCAGCCGCAGAACCTGAAAAGCAGGCGACAAGCGCAAGAGCCGCTAGCAGCCCGTGGTGAAAGTCGAGAATAAACTGGGTGACCGGTGGTGATAAGGATCGACACGAAGGATACATTGTACTACAGTTTGTTGCATGGCGATGGGACAACGAACACACGAAGAGCAGACAGGGATGTGGGTGG
>JBGPGE010000035.1:0-39757 GCA_041483675.1 Binatia bacterium | reverse complement strand
CCGCCCAAGAGTTCATATCGACGGCGGTGTTTGGCACCTCGATGTCGGCTCATCACATCCTGGGGCTGAAGCCGGTCCCAAGGGTATGGCTGTTCGCCATTTAAAGTGGTACGCGAGCTGGGTTTAGAACGTCGTGAGACAATTTGGTCCCTATCTACCGTGGGCGTTGGACGTTTGAGGGGGGCTGCTCCTAGTACGAGAGGACCGGAGTGGACGCACCTCTGGTGTACCGGTTGTCACGCCAGTGGCATGGCCGGGTAGCTATGTGCGGATGGGATAACCGCTGAAAGCATATAAGCGGGAAGCCCACCCCAAGATGAGGTATCCCGGGACGCAAGTCCCCTAAAGGCCCCTCGTAGACTACGAGGTTGATAGGCCGGATGTGGAAGGCCAGTAATGGCTGAAGCTTACCGGTACTAATTGGCCGTGAGGCTTGACCATATTTACTATTGCGACCCTGTGCGATTGCAGTCTTGCCCGTATTCAGTCGTGAGAGAATCTCGACTTTGAGGCCGACAGAAATGTTTGGCCGACTAGCTTCCGGTGGCGATAGCGGAGGTGCCACACCCGATCCCATCCCGAACTCGGTCGTTAAGCCCTCCAGCGCCGATGGTACTATGCGGTTGCCGTATGGGAGAGTAGGTCGCCGCCGGATTTAAATTGCACAGGCCCGATCCGCCACAACGATTGGCGGACGGGCCTCTGTTTTTACGTTTATTGCACCCTTTCCCCGAATAGCGCGTCCAAACAAGGAAAAGGGGCGAAAAAAAGGTTTAAGGAGGTTTATGAACCTGCCGATCAATAGGTACATGAAATCAGCGCTACTGGTGTTGATGCTCTGGCAGATCCCGGCGCCCGTTGCCGCGGCGGAAACGCCGAAACAACAGCTCCAGGCAACCATGGAGCGCGTGATGGCGGTGACCCGGACGTTTCAGAGCGCCGCCGACTTTGAAAACAACAAAGCTCGCCTGAAGCAGATCATTTTGCCGCGCTTCGATTTTACCGAGATGGCCCGCAGGTCCCTGGGGAGTTACTGGAGCGGCCTCCAAGGGAAAGAGAAGGAATTTCTGGCGGCTTTTGTTCAATTTGCCGAGGCCTCTTACATGAACGCGCTCGGATCCTACCGCGGCGAAAAGATGGTTTACGGCCGCGAGCAGATAGACAGCAACTTTGCCGAGATCGACACGGAGGTTCTCAATTCCCGGGGGGACGGGACGCCGATCACTTACAAGCTCCACCTCGTGCGCGGCCAATGGAAGGTCTACGACGTGATCATCGAGCAAGTAAGTCTCGTAAGCAACTACCGATCGCAGTTCAGCCGCATCCTGCAGACCGCTTCCATGGACGAATTGATGAGACGGCTACGCGAGAAAGCATCCGCCCAGACGTCCTAGCTACAGCCGGCTGGAGTGGATTCAACAGAATTTAAAAATTCGCAATTCGAGTTGGAAAGGCCCGGAGCTGAACAAGCCCGGGCCTTTTTTTGTGCTGTCGGAAAGGGTGTTCACGGCGCTTCTGTGATACTGTTTTTCCCAACCCCCCTGAGGAGGTTCCCATCATGACCGCCGATTCGAACGCGTCTGCAGCCGTTTTCGCCGGACTGACAACCACGGCTGCCGCTGCCGCATTCGTCGAGGATGTGAGCTTCAATTCGATCCCCGCCGAGGCGGTGCGCATCGGCGCGCGCTGCCTGCTCGACGGGCTCGGACTCTATGTCGCCGGATCGGAGGAGCGTTCGGTTCGCATTCTCATCGACGAAGCGGAAGAGACGGGCGGACGGCCGGAGGCTCTGTTGCTCGGCCGCGGCGATAAGAAAGTTCCGGCGCCGATGGCGGCCCGCGTCCTCGGGACCGCCGGCCACGCGCACGATTGGGACGACAGCCAGGTGAGCCGCGATCCGGCGCACGTCTACGGGCTGCTCACCCATCCGACAATTCCACCGCTCTCCGCCGCGCTCGCGGCGGCGCAAAAAATCGGTGGCATTGACGGTAAAGCGTTCATGCTGGCCTTCCTCACCGGCTTCGAAGTCGAGTGTAAAATCTCCGAGTGGATGTTGCCTGAGCACTATTTGAGAGGCATGCACTCCAGCGCCACGGTCGGCACCTTCGGCGCGTACGCGGCGGCGGCGAAACTGCTAGCCTTAAACGGGGACAGGCTGCGCCACGGTTTTGGAATTGCAGCCAGCTTCGCGGCGGGTATTCGCTGCAACTTCGGCACGATGACCAAGCCGCTTCACGTCGGCCGGGCCGCGGAAAACGGCGTTACCGCCGCGCTGCTTGCAACGAGAGGATTTACGGCGGACCCCGACGCGCTGGACGGCCCCTGGGGTTTCTTCGCCGTGCAGGGAGGCGGCGTGAGCGCCGAGAAGATCTCCCGGGGCTTCGGAAAAAGCTGGAGCATCATTGACCCAGGCGTTTCGATCAAACCGTATCCCTGCGGCGTACTGACCCATCCGACCATCGACTTGATGCTGAAGCTCGTGACCGACCATAATGTGAAGCCGAACGACATTGAAGCGGTGAAGGTCTACGCCGGAACCAACATTCTCAAACCGATCCGTTATCCCATCGCGGCCAACCACCTCCAGGCGAAATTTTCCTTGCCCGCGGCGCTCGCCATGATCGCTCTCGCGCGCCAAGCGGGCAAGCGCGAGTTCTCCGACGAGTTCGTCGGTTCGGCGCCCATGCAGGCGATGCAGCGGCAGATAGCGACCGAGCTCGATCCCGAGATCGAAAAGCTGGGCTTCGACAAGATGCGCTCGCGCATCGTTATTTGCCTGAAAGACGGGCGTACCGTCGAGGGCCGGGCCGACGAGCGCTACCGTGGAGGCCCGGAAAACCCGCTGAGCGATGCGGATTTAGAGGCCAAGGCGCGCTCCTGCTGCGAGGGCGTGCTGGACGAAAAACGGCAGTCGGCGCTGATCGACGCTGCCTGGTCGGTGGTTCAGCTACTCGATGCCGGCAAGCTGATGGAGGTGGTGAATCGTCTCTGAGGGCTAGTCTCCGGCCCCGGGGTCGCGATATCGAAACACCCGTGCCTCCAGCATCTCCGCCCTTTTGTCATTTCCGGCTTGACTACCAACCTGATCTGCCCTAGTTTGCCCGGTAAATGCGCCTGAAGCTCAACAGCGTTAGTTGGGACCGTTCGGCAGTAGTCCTCCTCTCCTTTTTCCTCCTCTATTTGTTCTCCTCCGGCTGCTCGCAAATCTCACAATCCTTCCGGCCGTCGCAATCCGCTCCACGCGGCGACGCCCAGCGAACCCTCGACGCTTATGACGCGGCGATTGCGGCAGATCCCAACGATCCGCAGTTGCGTCTGCTTCGATGCGGCTTTCTCGCCGGGTTGTTGCATGCGGTCAAGGATCAACAGGACCTTATCCAGGCTCGCGCTCTGTCCGATTGCGACCACGTCTTAAAGACGTCCAAAGACCCTCGCCAGATCGCCAAAGCCTACGATGCATTGCGCATTCTCGGGGGGCGGATGGTTTTCCAGGCACGCGATGAAGTCTGCCCCGAAGATGCCCGAAAAGCCGCGGCCACTGCTCTTTTTCTGATCTACGGGAACAAATTTAGAGAGTCGCTGCCGCACTATAAGACCGCCGTCGATAGATGTCCCCAGAGTGGGTCGCTTTGGATCGAGTACGGCCATACCTTCATGATGGTGGGCGACATGCAGCAGGCCAAAGTATTCATGTCGGAAGGGCTGAAGCGCGATCCGTGGAACCGGTCGGGCCATCTGTTTCTTTCGGATCTTTACCGCGGCCAGGGCGATCTCGAACTTGCGTACAAACACTCGGCACTCGCCGTCGTCAGCGATCCAAGCTACGAGTTTGGATGGGAACAACTTCGAGAACTGGTCGTTGCGCGCGGGAGAGAATGGCGTCGAACGATTAACCGACGACCGGTGGTTCGGCGCGACTCTGCGGGCAAACCAAACATCTATTTACCTCTGGGTACTGATCTTAAGTCGTCGGAAACCGATTTTTGGTTTACTTTTGGCTTGATCGAGCTGTCGGAGTTGAATCAGGCGGCAAAGGACTCCCCTGAGAAAAAGGACAATCGCAGCGCGCTCGAGCGTGATCGCGCAAGAGTTAAAAAAAACCTCGAACATCAACGCTATCTCATTGAAAAAGACCCTAAGAAACGGTCCCTGATTACCGACGTAGTGGAGGAGGCCGTCCAGAAAGGCTTTCTCGACGAGGCTATTTCCTTTCCCTCATCGATGCCCGGCTCGCGCCTGAATACATCGCTTATCGAGAGAAAAACGGAGAGCGGTTACTCAATTATATCTCGACGATTTTAGCGCCGCCTTCTTCCGCGCGGCTCTAGCACTCAACCCCGGCGCGGCTGTTTCAAGAATTTAACGCCTTCGGCGCCGATAGTGCGATATGGTTGTACTGTGAGATATCCAAAACTCTTATTTGTCCTTCTAGTTTGCACGCTTGTGTCATTGGCGCGAATTGGGTCTTTGGGGGCTTGTAGCTGTATAAAGATCACTCCGATGAAGGCCTTCGAGCAAGCTTTTGTTGTGTTCTCCGGGACAGCCGTAAAAGAGATCGAGAGTGAGAGAGAGATACGTGTAGTGTGGCCTGACGGCCGGGTTGACGTGTCACAAGAGCCGGTGTTCGGCGGAAGATTTGTCGTCGACAAACGGTGGAAGGGTGATGTGCCCAACGAAGTCAAGGTGGTATCGAGTCCGGGTTGGATGTGTGCCCAACCCTTTCGGCGTGGATCTCGATATTTGGTGTACGCGTACCGCGGACCATCCAATGAACTTGAAACCGACGCTTGTGCCAGAACCAAGCTCTACGAGCACGCAGCGGAAGACATTGAAGCGCTAGAAAAGATGAGCGAGATCCCCAAACGTTAGCCTGCTGGGGCCGGACGTTGATCTGACTCGAAACGGCCGCGCGCGACGACGCCCGCGAAATCACCGACTGCAATGCTGCTTCCATTCAGACACGCAATCTTTCCAGCCTCTGAAAGCGCGCGCGAGAAGACTTCCGTCCTGAACTTTGCGTTTTCAATAAGCCTGTCCTTCGTCCCAAAGTAAAGCCGCTGCGTTTCCATAAGACGCTTCAACAGCTCAAATCCAATCTGCGATCTTTTGTCGGGCCATGGGTGGCTCAGCAGCGCTGTGAGTTCGGTGTCGCACGAAACGGGCAGGCCTTTGAGGAAATTGATGATGCGCGTCGTGATGAACAACGTATAGATATCCTCCCGATCGAAGTCGTCGGTTTCAACCGCTATCGCGGTGAGTCGCGAGCGCAGATAATCGTCTTCCGTAAAGTCTACGTCGCGCGCGATCGGCGCATTCGGTGTTTGGTAGAACGGCGAGGCGCCGAGCAAGACCGGAAGGCGCGTGTTGAAGGCGAGCGTCTGGATCATACTCTCCAGAGTCTCATTCGGCAGACCGAGAATCTGATAGGAGACGATTTTGAAGCCGAGCTGAAACGCTTTGTCGACGACTTTCAGATAGGCTCTCAGCGTATGCGGCCGTTTGGTCGTCTCGCGCACGGTTTTGTCGGAGCTTACGAGCGCCAGATTGAGGTGGGAGAAGCCGGCCTCCGCCATCAGTTCCAGCATTTCTTCGTTGAGGCTCAGATAACTGATGCCGTTCATCGCAACGAGTTGGAGCGCGCCGCGAGGAAAGCGCGCGATCAGTTGTCGGCAGAGTTCTTTGAACGTGCTTTTATAGTAGGTAAGGTTATCGTCCTCGAAGTCGATCACGCGGTAGCCTTGCCGATACCGCAACTCGATTTCTTCCAGGACATTTTCCACGCACCGCAGCCGGTATTTTTCACCGAACGTCGTGTGGACCGAGCAGAACGAGCACTTGTGCGGACAGCTCCGCGACGTGATCATAAACGTCATCGGTTTTTCCGCGAGCGTGTAGCTCGCCGGAGCAAAGTCGCTGAGATCGGGAAACGGCAGGTCGTCCACGGGAAAATTCTCCCCGATCGGGTTGAAACAGAGTTGCCCGTTTTTTTTGTAAGCCAGGTTGGGCACGGCTTCGATCGGCTTTTGCCCTTGCATGAAAGCCAGAAATTCGACGAAGGCCTTCTCGCCCTCGCCGCGGATCACGTAGTCGACGGAGGGCGAGGAGAGCAACGACTCGAGGGCTGCCGAGGCATGCGAGCCGCCCATGACGATCGGCGCACCACCGAGTTTTCGCTTCACCCGTCGCGCGATTTCGAGCGCCTCGCGATAATAGGGCGTGAACAGCGATGAGATTTCCACCACGTCCGGCTTCATCGCCGCCAGCTCGGCCTCGATCTCATCGAACGATTGGCCGAAGTGATAATACCGATGAAACGCCGAAAACGGCGATCGGTCCGCGACGGGATAATACGCGGCGAGATAATCGAGCGCTTTCGGGATGGGCACCGTCCTCCGGCCCCATCCCCGATGATAATCTTTGATAACGACTTCTACCCCGGGAAGAAACTTCTGGACGGCGGCCTTTATGTAGCAGAGCCCGATAGGCTGGAGCCGCACGTCGGTGTCGTAAAAGTCCTGAACCGGCGGTTGGATGAGAACGACCCTCATATCGTCTGCGACGGCGATCTTCCGTTCCTTCCTTTCCAGCCGTGTGTTGGTTTCGTGTTTTATTGGAAGTTGATCACCGCTTTCACCACCTGGTAGCTCGCCATGGCCTTGAGCGCGTCGTTGATCTGGTCGAGCGTGTAGCTCGCGGTGATCATTTCCTCGAACGGGAACTGGTTCTTGCGCGAGGCGAGAAAGTCGATTGCCTGCAGCCAGTGGCGCGGCTCGCCGGATCTGATGGTGTGGAAGATCATCTCCTGCGGCAGGCGGTTGATTTCCATGTTGGCCTTGCCGCCCGCGCCGATGCTGACGTAGCGGCCGCCGCCGCGCAGCATCGTCAGTCCCTCGGGCACGGCCATGTTGTTTGCGACCTGAATCACCACGTCGGCGCCGCGCCCGTCGGTGCGATCGAGCACCCATTTTTGGCGGGCCTTTGCATCGGTTACTTCTTCAAGATTCAGCACCGCGTCCGCGCCCATGCGCCTGGTTACTTCCAACCGCGCCGCCGGCGCGCCGATAACCAGCACCTGCTTGGCGCCGTGGGCCCGCGCCACGGCCGTGGCGAAATTGCCGAGCGGACCGCTGCCCTGGATGAGCACGGTCTCGTGACTCTTGACGGCGCCCAGCCGGTCGAAGCCGTGCATCACCGTCCGATAGGCGCAGGCGGACGCCGCCGCCGAGGCGGAGGAGACCGCCTCCGGCACTTTGATAATCAAACAGGGTGGCGGCACGTACATGTACTCCGAGCAGCTTCCGAGTAGATACGGATAGCGGTCGCTCCGGTTATGTCCCCACGAGGCGCGCCCCGGGCAGATGCAGGGTTGCAGCGCGACGCTGCAATAGTAGCAGGAGCCGCAGCTCACGTAGCTCCAGACGACGCGGTCGCCCGGCTTCACCGGATTGCCTAAAATATCGGTCCGCTCGCCCTCGATCTTTTCGATAGTGCCGCACGGCTCATGGCCGGTGATGAACGGCAGCGAGCCGGCGTCGGCCAGAGAACCGTGCCAGCGATGCACGTCGGTGCCGCAGAGCGTCGAGGCCTCGATCCGCACCAAGAGCGCGCCCGGCTCCAGCTCCGGGATCGGCACCCGCTGTATCTCCAACGGTTGATTGTGCGCGGTGATAACCGCAGCGCGGCAGTCTTTCATGGATCGTTCTCCCTATAGCGGCAGCTTGTAGAAACGCTCGGCGTTGCGGTAGAGCATCGCCGCCTTGTCGTCGGCGCTGATTTCGTCGCTCTCCATCAGCTCGCCGATATCGTGCTTGCAGCTCTGGTTGGTTACTTCATGGGGAAAGTCGGACGAGTAGAGAAAAGGCTCGTTGCCGACGACTTTGATGGCGAACGGCATGGTCAACTCCTCGGTCTCGATGCCGAGGAAGAAGCGCCCCTCTTTGATCAGCTTGAGGATGGCTTTGCCGGGATCCTCGCCCTCCCGCACTCCGAACTCGCCGGGCGGAATATATTGGAAATGGGTTTCGTGCGACGCGTGGAGCCGTTCGAGCAACAGCAGCAGCCAGGCGATGCCGCCTTCGAGAAACGCGATGCGCACGCGCGGGAAGCGGTCGAAGATGCCGTTGTAAACGATGTCTGCGCAATTAATCGTGAGACCCCACGGGTGGCCGAGCGCATGCACCGGGACGTACATGTTCATCTGGTCCATGCCGAAGCGATCGTGCGCGCCGCCGTGAATCGCCAGGCAGCAGCCGAGCCGGTCGGCCTCGGCGTAGACCGGCCAGTAGGTTTTCGAGCCTAACAGGGACGGAAGACCGTTGGAGGGCATCATCGCGCCGAGCATCCCCAGCTCGGTCACCGCGCGCCTCAGCTCCTTGGCGGCTTCCTCGGGATCCTGCATCGGGATGAGCGCCATCCCTTTGAAGCGCGGGTTGAATTTTATGTAAGTCTCGTGGAGCCAGTCGTTGTACGCCTTGCAGGTAGCCACGGCGTAGTCGAGACTAACGATCTTGCCATAGGCCAGGCCCACGGTCGGGTAAAGCACGGTCCAGTCAATGCCGACGTCGTCGAGAAAAGCGATCCAGCCCTCGGGCCCAACCGGCGGTCGCCCGTCGCGCTGGGGCGGCGTTTCCACCGCCCGCCCGGCGTGGAGATGGTCGAGCGGCGGAAAGACGACGCCTTTTTTCTCCGCGATCTCCCGGTAGGGAGAGGCCATGTGGGCGATGATTCCGGTGTTGTCCTCGATGATGTGGCCGTCGCCGTCGATGATTCTAATCGCGCTTCGATTGGCCATCCCTGCAACCCTCCTCATGCGATAGGAAGAAGCTTCGTCCTTCAAGGCTTTGGCGTTGAAGGCTCGTGTCGATCTTATAATCCGATCCGCATCCCCGTATCAAGGGAACCCCGGACAAGCCTTTTTGTCGGTATGACGTTCGTATGATATAAGCACACAGGATAGAAGGGTTTGTGACGCGGGAAAGTAGACACAAGGGAGAGTAACATGAAACAGGGTGGATTAGCTGCCGGCATCGCTGTCGTCCTATTCCTGAGCGGCTGCGCCGTTATGGAGCCTGCTCCGGCGCCGAAGGTGGAGCGGACCATTGTGTTGGACAACATCCTATTTGATTTCGGCAAAGCCGCCATCACGCCGGAAGCAACCCAGGCTCTCGATCGGCTGGCTGCGTTCCTCAAGGAGAATCGAGGCAAGAGGGTCGATCTGGAGGGGCACACCGATGCGGTGGGTAAGGAGTCCTACAATCTCCGTCTATCTGCAAAGCGCACGGCGGCGGTCAAAGATTATCTGGTCAAACGTAGCATTGAGGCGAGCCGGATTTCGGTTCAGGGATTCGGCGGGATCAAGCCGATCGCCGACGGCAAGACAGAGGCCGGCCGGGCGAGGAATCGGCGGGTCGAGATCAGAGTCCGGTAAAGGATGTTGACGTAATAGACTATGACCGGTCGCCCTGCTATCGACCTTGAGAGATATCGTGCACCCTGACGCTCAAAACCCTCAGCCGCGCGGTCCAGTTTTGTTCGCGCTTGGCTTTCGTCCATTTTTCCTGGCGGCGGCGATTTCTGCCGTCGGCTTGATGGCGCAGTGGGTTCTCACGTTCGTGGGGAATCGCGAGTTTGCGAACTATTACGGCGCCATCGGCTGGCACAGCCATGAGATGATCTTCGGGTATGCGGTCGCCGTCATCGCCGGATTTCTGCTGACTGCCGTTCGTAACTGGACGGACGTCCAGACAGCCGCCGGAGCTTCTCTGGCGGGGCTGACGGCGCTTTGGTTTGCCGCCAGGCTCATGCCGTTTTTTCCGGACGCCTTTCCGCCGTGGTTGATCGCTGCGGTGGATATTGCTTTCCTTCCGGTCCTCGCTGTTATCCTCTCCATTCCGCTTCTCCGCAGCAGCCAAAGACGGAATCTGATTTTTCTTCTCCTCCTCGGCGGGTTGGCCCTCGCGGACCTTTTGATTCACCTTGAGTTGACCGGTTACGTTGAAAACTCCTCCCGCGCCGGAACCTTCCTGGCTTTGAATCTCGTTATCCTGGTGATCGTGATCATGGGAGGGAGAGTCATACCGTTCTTCACCGAACGGGCCCTCTCGGGCGTGGTACCGAAGCGCCGGCCGGCGATCGAATGGTTGTCTCCCGCGTCGGCGACGGCTTTTCTCATAGCGGAGGTTCTATTCCCCGACTCCGTGCTTGCAGGAGCGCTGGCCGCTCTGGCCGCTGCAAGCAACGGCATCCGTTTGGCCGGCTGGTACACCAATCGTTTCTGGCGGGTCCCTCTGCTCTGGGTCCTTCATTTGGGTTATGCGTGGGTCGTGGCGGGATTTTGCTTGAAGGCCCTGGCGGCGGTCGGCCTGATCACGCCGCAATTTATCGTCCATGCCTTTACTGTGGGAGGTATCGGCGTCTTAACGCTCGGTATGATGGCCCGTGTTTCTCTGGGCCATACCGGTCGGCCGTTAAAAGCGGCGACACCGGTCGCGTTCGCCTTCATCCTGATCAACGTTGCGGCCGTTATCCGGGGCATACTTCCGATTATTTTCCCTCAGTGGCTTCCCCATCTCGTTGCACTATCCGGCAGCCTGTGGGTGGCGGCCTTTGCGATTTTTTTCTGGATTTATTTCCCGATCCTGACACAGCCCAGGATCGACGGCCGTCCGGGTTAGCGTGGGCTCTGGGTCCGGGACACGCGGCGGCGGAGTACTGCGCGCGCCACAATGGAATCAGGCCCGGAGGTGGAAAAAGCCCGGCCCCTTTCGTCTTGACACACGTTCAGCTTTTGCCGTATGTCTTCAAGCCTGATTCCGTAATCTTATAGCGCCGGAGGTGCACTATGCGAAGCAAACTCACGCCTCTCATTTTTCTCTTCGCCATCGCTTTATCGTTCCCGGTCCGTGCGCAGCAGGCCGGTGACAAGCCGCTCGCCCAACCGGCCGCGCCGTCCGCAGCGCCCGACCCCTCAAAACCGATGCCCAGCATACAACCCGAGCCGACAACCGTGCCTGGACGGCCCGACATCCCCAATGCTGAAGTCGCCAAGCAGCTGCGCAACGTCGCGCCGCTGCCGTTCGGGGCGCCGCCGGACAAACTGTCGATCCCGCAACTCAAGCTACCCGACGGCTTCAAGATCGAGGTCTACGCGAGCGGCATCCCGAACGCGCGCTCGCTCCGGCTCGGCGACAAGGGGACCGTGTTCGTCAGCAACCGTGTGCTCGACAAGGTTTACGCCATCGTCGAGAGGAACGGGAAACGCGAAACCAAGATCATTGCATCGGGACTCGACCGGCCGAACGGCCTCGCCTTTTACAAAGGCACGCTCTATATCGCCGAGGGCGCCAGGATATCCAAGCTGGAGGCGATCGAGGACAACCTCGACAACCCGTCGAAACCGGTCGTCATCTACAGCGATTTTCTCAACCATCAGTCGCACGGGTGGAAATTCATGGCCCTTGGGCCGGACAACAAGCTCTACGTCAACGTCGGTGCGCCATGCAATATCTGCGAGCCGCCCGCGACCAACGGCCAGCTACGGCGCATCAACCTCGACGGCGGCGGCGCCGAAGTGGTCGCGCGCGGGGTGCGCAACTCGGTCGGCTTTGACTGGCATCCGGCGACGAAGGAGCTTTATTTCACCGACAACGGGCGCGACTGGCTGTCGGAAGACCTGCCCGAAGACGAGCTCAACCGCGTCACCAAAATCGGTCAGCATTTCGGATTCCCCTACTGCCATCAGGGCACCTTCGCGGATCGCGAGCTGGGCTGGGGACGCTCGTGCGACGAGTTCGAGAAGCCGGTCGCCCTGCTCGGCCCGCACTCTGCGGCGCTCGGCATGCGCTTCTACACGGGCAAGATGTTCCCGAGCCAGTACCAGAACGCGATCTTTATCGCGCGCCACGGCTCGTGGAATCGGACCAAGAAGATCGGCGGCGACGTCATCGTCGCGCACTTGAACAAGGACGGCAGCGTGAAATCGCAGGAGCCGTTTCTCACCGGCTTCCTCCAGAACAACGAATTCAGCGGCCGGCCGGTCGACGTGCAGATCATGAAGGACGGCTCGCTGCTGGTCTCGGACGACCACGCCGGCGCGGTCTACCGCGTGACCTACGGCGGCGGGGCCGCCGGACGTTGAGGAGCGTCGGACGAGAGGCCGACCGCCGCCCTCGCCCTGGCTTCCGCGTAGGCTACCACCTCGGAACGCAAGCGCTCGGGCGTAGCCTTATCGTCGCGCTCGTCTTGTTGTGGACCTGGCCTGGCGGGGCGGAGACCTTCGCAGCTCGGCTCGCCGCTTGCCTTGCCTGCCACGGCGCGAACGGGCGATCGGCCATCGCCGAGGCGCCCTCGCTCGGCGGCCAGCCGGTTTTCTACCTCACCATCCAGCTGTTCATGTTCCGGGAACGGCTGCGCGTCGTCGAACCGATGAACCAGATGTTGCTGGGACTCACCGACGACGATTTGCGCAAGATGGCGGACTCTATTACGCAGCTGCCTCCGCCCGAGCCTGCCGGCGGCCCCGCCGATCCCCCCCGCATGGAGCGGGCCCGCGTGCTTATCGAGCAGCACCGGTGTAACTTCTGCCATACTCGAGACTATTCCGGCGAGCAGAATGTCCCGCGCCTGGCCGGCCAGCGCGAGGATTACCTCGTGAAGGCGCTCAGCGAATACAAGAACAACACGCGCCGCGGCTACGATGCCGCGATGGCGGACGTGCTCTACCCGTTGAGCAACGAAGAGATTATCGAGATCGCGTACTTTCTGGCCCGTCTCCGCTGAGCGCCCTGTCCGGGTCCTTTTTTATCTCCGTCCCTGCCTCTCTTGTTTCTTTGACCGACCCCCGGCGCATTTTCCCCTTGACAGCTCAAGCCGGTATCGGGTAGTTTCAAGCCGCTTATTAAGTAAATAAAGAATTGCTTAAAAGCGCAAGGACGTTTGGCATGATCTACCCTATACAAGGAGGTCCCCATGGCTAACATCAATTTTATCCCCAACGATCCGCTCGCTGTTGCCGCCGCGCCCACGCGAAGGATAACGCCGCCCGGATTCCCGACGGGCAACGCCGCTCGCTTCCGGGTGGAGCCGTCGGCCCCGGCGGGCCTCTTCACGCCGCATACCCCGGAGTTCGACTTCTGGCAGACTCAGACGGCGCTGATCCTCGGGCTCCGCCGCTGGCGCGAGCTTGACGGGGCATTCCTGCCACGCTGGTTCGGCAACCAGGCGGTGTTGCCGGTGTCGACCAACGCCGGCGACGACCTGAACGCGTTCTACGACCGGGACAGCTTGCAGTTCTTCTCGCATACTTTCGGAGGGCAGACTGTTCACTCGTGCGAGAGCGTGGATGTCGCGGTCCATGAAGAAGGCCATGCGTTTCTCGATGCCATCCGGCCCGACTTCTTCGACGTGCCGTTCATCGAAGCGGGCGCCTTGCACGAGGCGTTCGGCGATTGTTTTGCGCTGCTGGTCGCGTTCGACGACGCGAGGATTCGACGAAGCGCTCTTCAGGCCTCTCCGGACCTAGGGTCGCACCAGTTCGTCGAAAGCCTGGCTGAGGAATTGGGCGACGCTATCCGCCGCGAGTTCGGCGCGCCGTCGGTGGAGCCCGGCGCGCTCCGGCGGGCCCTGAACGGTTTTCGGTGGGCCGATCCCACCACGTTGCCCGCGAGCGCCCCCGCCTCGCAACTTTCCCGCGAGGTGCACAGCTTCTCGCGTGTATTTACCGGCTGTTTTTACGATACAATCCGCAACATCTTCGTTGCGGGGCCCCGCACCTCGGCCGGGCTGAATCGGGCGGCCGCCACCGCCGGCCGTCTGTTGCTCTCGGGGCTGCGCACCGTGCCCGCGACTCCGCGCCTGTTCGAGGGAGTCGGCCGGCGGATGGCACAGGCGGATATCACGAACAACGACGGCGCGAACGTAGCTCATATCCGGGCGGCCTTCGCGGCCCACGGCATCACCCTGGCGGCGCCTGCCACGAGTCTCCCTATGCCGCTCGCCCGGGGAGCGGCCGCCGTCCGCGATCTGCGCGACTCCATGGGGGCGCGGCAGGGCGCGAGACTGAGCTTTACCCAGGTTGCCTCCGATCTTCACGGCGACATAGCCCACGTCGCTGCCTACCAGCCGCTTCGACTTGCCGGAGCGGCGCTCAAAGGATTGCAGATCATGGTGCCGGCGGTGGCGCGCGTCCAGATGAAAGGCCGCGCGATCGTCGGGATACTCGGAGAGACGGCGCCGGTGGCGGGCGAGGAGGAAGCGCACGCGCAGGCCTTTGCCCAGGCCTTGATGGCCAACGGCGACCTGAAGCTAAAGACTCCCCGCGCGGCGACCCGCAGGGCGCCGCGACGCCCGACTCACGTCGTCAGGACCGTCGGCGGCAAGCGCACGATAGTCCGCCGGGGTTTTGCCTGCCCTGGCGCTTAACGTCGTCTCGGGATCGCCCGGACCGGGCCGCAGCGTCTACGTGATGTAAGAAAGCGGCCGGGCTGCCGGACGCGAAGCGGGCTCGCGCGCCGGTGAAAGCTAACGAAGATTGTAGCCGATGCGGCGGATGACGCGCCGTCCGGCCGCGTCGGTGTGAAGCTCGTGCGTGGGCCGGCCGGATAGAGGACGGCGCGACCGGTCGGAGAGACCCCGGACCGATCCCTGTTCGATCAAATCGCGGGCGAACGTCCGCGCCTCCTGAAGCTCACCGCGCCCCGGCTCGGCCATTGACGAAGCGGCAACCGAACCGTCCCCGTGAAGTTCGATCCAGCCGGCCACCGGAAGGGGAACCGACACGTCGCGCAGCGCCGGATCTTCCGGATCCACGGAGACAAGCCGGCAGGCGGTCACCTCGCAACGGATCGCGTCCGCGCCGCGGCGCGATACGGAGAGCACCTTGAACGGCCCGGTCAGCTCCGGGCCTAGCGGTTCCGCGGGCTGTGAGAGAAGGGCTTCCAGTTCATCCGGCCGCGCGTCGAGCACTCCCATCTTATTTCGACACCTCCACTTGCTTGTTTTTTCGGCTGCGCGTCAATATGTATACTTTTGACCGCGATTGTAAAGCACGCATTTTGGATTTGAGACCTAACGGCGGATCGCGATGGCTAAATGGGTTTTTGAGCCGGGGCATACGGCGGCGGAGTTTTGCGCGCGCCACATGATGGTGACCTGGGTCCGCGGGCACTTCAAGAACGTGCGCGGCACGATTGTTTTCGATCCGGCGAACCCGCGCGCCGCTTCAGCCGAAGTAACGATCGACGCGGCCGGGATCTGGACGGGAGATCCGGACCGGGACGCCCACCTCCGAAGCGCGGACTTTCTCGACGTCGAGCACCATCCCAAAATAACCTTTCGCGGCGATCGGGTCGAGCTCAAAGGCGAAAATGAAGCCGTTCTCACCGGCGAGCTGACGATTCGGGGAGTTACCCGCAAAGCGGCGCTCGACGTTCGGTACCTGGGCCAGTGGAAAACCCCCTGGTGGGAAGGCGGCGTCGACAAGGGTCCCAAGACGAGGGCCGGCTTCGTGACCACGACGACGATCGACCGGCTCGACTTCGGCGTGAGCTGGAACTCGCCCCTGGAGAAAGACGGCCTCGTCGTCGGCAACACGGTCGAGATCACGATCGACGCCGAGGCGATTCTGGAAAAACCTTGAATCGTCCAAGCATAGCGGGTTGTTAAGCCTTCCGGCGCCGGAGATTGGCAAACCGATGAACCAGAGCGGACGAAGCGCCATCCTGCTTTTAGTCTTTTCGATAGTCCTGCTCGCCGCGGGGGAGAGCGCGCTTTCCGCAGACGCTTCGCCAAAACCCGTTCCCGTCCGTATCGGCGTCGTTTCCAGAAGCACGCTGGACATCCCTTTTTACGTGGCGCGGGACCGGGGGTTCTTCCGCGAGGAGGGGCTGGAAGCCGAGATTATTCTGATGCGGTCGAGCCTCTCGGTGGTCGCGATGCTGGCGAACAGCATCGATTTCGGCACCGCGACCGGGACCGCGGTCGGCGCCATCGTGAACGGCGCCGACGTGAGGGTGGTGTTCGCGATGACCGACAAGCCGTTGTTCGATTTGATCGCCCACCCGAGCATCGCGACCATCCAGCAGTTGAGAGGCAAAAAAATCGGCTTCGGCGGGATCGGCGGCCTTTCGGAAATCATCGTGCGCCAGATCCTCGCCGCGAACCAGATCCCGCCGGATCAGGTAAAGTTCCTGCCGATGGGCCAGAACAGCCTGACGTACGCCTCGCTCAAGGCCGGCATGATCGACGCCACGATGCTTCAGTTCCCGCAGAACTTTCTCGCGCAGGACGAGGGATTTCGGAAGCTCGCTTCGGGCGCGGACTTCTACCGGGTCGTCCAGGGCGGGCTCACGACGACGCAAGCCACCATCTCGGCGCGGCCCGAGCTTGTGACCAAAGCGATTCGCGCGACGCTGCGCGCGGCTCGATTGATTAAAGCCGACAAGAAGTACGCCCTCGAATTCATGAGGGGACCCTACCTCGATCTCGGCGGCGACCGCGAGCGCTTTACCGAGCGCGCGTATGACGCCGCCGTCCAGGGATACCTGCCGTCCGGCGTGGTGGACGAAAAAGTTCAGCGCGAGATGATCGCCGCCGCCGCTCAGCGCATCAAACCGGCAGAGCCGCTGCCGCCCGAGCGGGTCTTCGATTTCAGCTTCGCGCGCAAGGCGGGCGAGAGCCTACGATAAAAAGTTTCGGCGCCGAAAGATTTGCAGGCACAGGCCTTTGTGGTATGAGGCAGGCTGAACGGAGGGTAATGCCATGGCGTACGATCTGGTCATTAAAAACGGTCTTGTCATCGACGGTACGGGGCGCGCGGGGTTCGAGGCCGACGTGGCGGTCGAAAGCGGGAAGATCGCCGCGATCGGAAAAAATCTCGCGTCCGGAAAAAAGGAGATCGACGCCAGGGGCAAGGCCGTGGCGCCGGGATTCATCGATCCGCACACCCACATGGATCTCTTTCTCGTGCTCTATCCTCACGGCAATCCGGTAGTCAACTTCGGCGTGACCACGGTCGTGATCGGCGACTGCGGCGCTTCGTGCGCGCCGGTGCCGGCCCAGAGCGAGCCGCTGAAGGTCCTGGTCGCCTATCTCCGCCGGGTGCTCGACAAATATGTGGACGAGAAGGATTGGAAGTGGAAGACGTTTCCGGAGTATCTCGGCTATCTCAAGGGACGGGTCGGCATCAACGTCGCCGCCCTGGTGCCGCACTCACCGGTCAGGCTCACGGTGATGGGCGAAGCCGCTTATCAACGCGAAGCAAACGCCGAGGAGCTGGAGGCGATGAAGCGGATGGTGCGCGAGGCGCTCGAGGCCGGCGCAGTCGGCTTTTCTTCGAGCCCGCGCGGCGGGCCGGCGGTCCACGCCGGTACTCCGAGCACGTTCGCGACCGAGGAGGAGCTGGTCGGGCTGGCCAACGTCGCCGCGGAATACGGCGGCTGCTTTCAATTCAACGGTTTCCAGAATCTGCTCAAGCCCGCAAGCGGCTTCCCTGCGCTGGTGGAGAAGATCAGCTCGAACATGATCGGCAACGAGTTCCGGGTCCGTCCGGGAGAAAAAGACGACGCGGGTAGGTCAATCGCTTTCATGGAGGAGGCGAAAAAGCGCGGCAAGGACATCAATGGCGTCGTCATTCCCTATCAGCATATAAGGCGCTTTGGCATCGCCGATTGCTTCATCTTCGCAGGTCTGCCGGCGTGGGAAGCGATCAAAGGGCCTGCCGGCGAGCTGCGGCAAAAGCTGCAAAACCGGGATCTCCGCGTCAGGCTGGAGCGGGAGAGGATAGACGGCGCGGGGAAGCCGGAATTCCCCGAGTGGCTCGGTTGGGATCGGATCGTGTTCGAGCGGATGCAAAAGGAAAGCTTGAAGTCTCTGGAAGGAAAGAGCGTGGAGGAGATCGCGCGCGCGAGCGGCAAGGCGCCGGTCGACGCTTTCTTCGACACCTGGCTCGAAGACGATCTCGCGTCGCGCTTGATCTTCCACGGCTGGGCGAACGGCCACATGGACCGGCTCGCCGAGATGATCAAGAGCCCGCAGGGTCTGATCGGCACCGACGCCGGCGCGCACCTCGACCGCTTTTTCTGGCACGGCTCCCCGGCGCGGATTCTCGGGTACTGGACGCGCGAGAAGAAGCTCTTCAGCCTGGAAGAGGCGGTGAGGAAAATCACCGCGCTGCCGGCGGAAAAGCTCAGGCTCAACCGCGGTTATCTCAAGACCGGGCTGCCGGCGGACATCACGGTTTTCGATGCGGACAAGATCGACGATCTGGCGAGCAAGCGGCTGCCGGAGAAGGTGGACGCGAATGAGGTGCGCCGCCATCCGCCGGGAATCGGGGCGGTTGTGGTGAACGGGAAGGTGGTCGTAGAAGCCGGCGCTTGCCTCGACGTGTTTCCCGGCAAAGTCACGCGGCAGGAACTCTGTATTCCGGCGCTGTAAGGAGGGACGGTTATGGAAAGCACAGCGACCCCTGCAACCGAAGGCGGAGTTTCGCCCGCAAGACAGCCTCGATTTTCCGGATTTAGCCACGCCAGCCTTCCCTGCCGCGATCTGGCCGCGTCGAAGCGCTTTTTCACCGAGGTGCTTGGCGCGGAGCTCTTTCACGATATCCGCGGATTCGCCGAGGTCAGGCTTGCCGGCGCGATCATCGGTCTGTCGGAGGAGTCCGCGGGCTGGACGGGGCGCGATGCCGAATATCCTCATTACGCCTTTTTTATCGACGGGAAGGATTATTGGCCGATGAAAGAGCGGCTGGAAAGCTGCGGCGTGCCCACCCATCCCTGGACGCGCGACCACAAGAGGGCGCTCCTCTATTTCCGAGATCCGTCGGGGAACCTCTTTGAGATTTACTGTGAAAAGGGCTACGACGGCGTCGCCTCGTTGCCGGTCGGTCCCAAGCAGGGAGGGCGGGCGATCGACTTTGCCGCGCTCAATTACGAGTGGAACGGCAAGAACCCCCCGGTCTCAGGCCGCACGGAGGGCCGACGGCCGCGCTTTACGGCCTTTAGCCACATGAGCCTTCCGTGCCGCGATCTCGAACAGTCGAAGCGCTTTTTCACCCGGGTGATGGGTGGAGAGTTGGTGCACGATGTCGAGGGGTTTGCCGAAGTCCGCGTCGCCGGCATCATCATCGGGCTGTCGCAACAAAAAGGCGGCTGGACGGGTTGGGACGCCGAGTTTCCGCACTACGCCTTCTTCGCGGAGGCGGAGGATTTCCTGCCGATGGTCGAATGGCTGCGAAAAAACCGCGTCAAGACGACCGAGCCATGGACCCGGGACGGCGTCAAGGGCCTCACCTATTTCCGCGACCCTTCAGGCAACCTGTTCGAAATCTATTGCCCGAAGCTTGCGCCGGCCGCTGCTTTTGTGCGCGGCGCCAAGCAAGGCGGGAGCTACGAGATCGATTACGCGGCCTTGAACTACGATTGGAAAGGCTGAACCTGCAGAGGGCTTCGCCGGACTGAAGAAAGTTTATGACCCCAAGCTTGCCCGCATGATGCCAAGGTGCTAGTGTACATTGGAAGTGTTCACCTGAAGGAGCAGGCTCAATGGCCAAGGAAAAAGTCGTCTCTTTCGTCAAGGCGCGGAAAGAACTGAGCCAAATTTTAGACCGGGTCAGCAGTGGAGGCGAGCCTGTCGTGATTGCCAAAAGGCACAAGCCGCTGGCGGTCGTCGTCGGGCTGGATCGGTATCGTCAGGTATCCGGGGGGGGCAAACACCTTGCAAGCGTTCGGGGCAAGCGGATTCTGAGGATTCGCGGGATGGCAAAGGCGGGCGCCGATCTTGACCAGGCTATCGACGCTCTGCGCCGGTCGAGAATAGAAGCCCTCACTCGCTCTCTCTGACATGCTGTTTGCCACCGACACGCATGCCCTTGTTCACCACGTGGTGGGGCAGAGTAGAAAGCTGGGTCGGAGAGCCAGGGTGGTCTTCGACCGCGTGGAGCGCGGCCACGACACGCTGCTCATTCCATTTACCGTTCTGGAGGAAGTGATGCTTTTGTCCGAAGTCGGGAAGGTCCGCCTGCCGATGCCCTTTAGAGATCTCCTTGTCTCATTCATGCGGGCGGAAAACTTCGAGTTGGGAGTGAACGACCCGGAGCTTCTGCTGGAAGCCGCGGCCTTGACCGGCATCAGGGATCCTTACGACCGGCTGATCGTCGCCCAGGCCAGAGTGGCAGGGTTGCCGTTACTGACCGGCGACGAGGCAATCCACGACAGCCGGCTGGTTCGAACGGTGTGGGATTAAGACGAGAAGAAAAACGATAAGCCGTCTCAGGCTTCACCGAAGGGACAACGCTTGCGCGCATGTGGCTTGCGGAAAGACTCAAGCGGGAACTGAAAGCCGGCTAACATTACACCCTCCGGGGAGACCGGCAATGTCCAGGCCAAGATTTCCGCCGCCTGCATGTCCGGCGATTGCAGTTTCACAATTGCCGTCGATTCCGAGAAGACAGTCGTCGAATCCGACGAAAAGAACAACAGCGCAAAGGGGATATGGATCAACCGATTCGGATTGGGTTTCGGTTGACGACCATCTAAATTTGGATCGTTTGGTACAGCCTGAAAACCCTCGACTGAATCTTCAGCGCCCCTGCTAGGCGCGCTCGGGCGCTCGGAGCCCCAATCTTTGTTGAATCATTGGGAAGTCTGCTGCAGTGAATAGCGGCCGTATTCTACGCTTACGTGCGGTGAATACAGTTGATATATGCGGCGATTATATGGTAGATTCTCCGCATGAGGTGCGGTGAATGAGTCGCTATATCCATGAATTGCCGGACTGGCCGGATTTCAAGTGGGATCAGGAAAAGCTGGCCGGCCCACTGGCGGCGTTGCGACACCGTCAGGGGCGCCTGATCGGCCGGATGGAGACTTTGGGCTTCTCCTTACGGGGGGAAGCGACGCTACGGACCCTGACCGAGGACGTTCTCAAATCTTCCGAAATCGAAGGCGAGCTTCTCGATCGCGAACAGGTGCGTTCTTCGATCGCGCGGCGGCTAGGGATGGATATCGGCGCGCTGGCGCCTGCCGATCGCAACGTCGAGGGTGTGGTCGAGATGATGCTGGACGCCACGCAGCGCTATAGCGAGCCGCTGACCCCTGAGAGACTGTTCGGCTGGCAGGCCTCCCTTTTTCCGACAGGCTACAGCGGCATGAGGAAGATCGTCGTCGGCCGGTGGCGCGATGACGCGAAGGGCCCGATGCAGGTCGTCTCCGGCGCTCTCGGACGGGAACGCGTGCATTTTGAAGCGCCGGCGGCAAAGCGTCTTAAGAAAGAAATGACGGCGTTCCTCAGATGGTTCAATGGAAAAGATGGCACGGATCCCGTCCTGCGGGCAGGGCTTGCTCATTTGTGGTTTGTCACGGTTCATCCCTTCGAGGATGGAAACGGCCGCATCGCGCGCGCGATTGCCGATATGGCGCTGGCCCGTTCGGAACAGAGCGCGCAGCGTTTTTACAGTGTGTCGGCACAGATCCGGCTCGAACGAGAGACCTATTACAATATCTTGCAGAAAATGCAGAGAGGCGGCCTTGACATTACGCCATGGCTCGAATGGTTTCTCGGTTGTCTCGCCGGCGCGTTTGACGGCACGGACGAGACGCTCGGCAGCGTTATGCGCAAAGCCCGCTTTTGGGAAGAGCATGCGGAGACATCCTTCAACGACCGCCAGCGGCTGATACTAAACAAGTTGATGGACGGGTTTGAAGCTAAGCTGACCTCGTCCAAATGGGCGACGATCGCCAAATGCTCACAGGATACGGCTTTACGTGATATTCTTGACCTCGTTGATCGCGGCATTCTTGCCAAGGACCCTGCCGGCGGGCGCAGCACGAGTTATTCTTTGGCGCCGGCGATCGGGTCGAGCTCAAAGGCGAAAATGAAGCCACTCTCACCGGCGAGCTGACGATCCGGGGAGTCACCCGCAAGACGGCGCTTGACGCTCGTTACCTGGGCCAGTGGAAAACCCCTTAGCCGCATGAATGAGCGGCAGAAAAGACGCTATCAGAGGTATCAGAAATGAAAGATAAAAGAAGAGTTGCTTCTCCCTTGCGCAAGGGGGCTGGCGACCAGGAAATTATTCGCTGGACGAAGACCCACGATGTCTTCGACCGGTTAGATGCGGGAGTTTCGGAGTTGGTGGGCGACCACAGTGACCTGGACCGGATACTCGAAGAGGCGGTGTTTCAAGACAACACGGCGCAGCTCAATATGCGTATCCCTCCAGCGATGAAGGCGGTCTTGAGTCGGCTCGCCCGCCAGCGCACAACCGACGCCACAACACTTGCGCGCATGTGGCTTGCGGAGAGACTCAAGCGGGAACTAAAAGCCGGCTAACGTTACACCCTCCGGCGCGACCGGCAATGTCCAGGCCAAGATTCCCGCCGCCTGCATGTCCGGCGACTGCCGTCTCACGATTACCGTCGATTCCGAGAAGACTGTCACCGAATCCGACGAAAAGAACAACAGCGCGGAAGGGATCTGTATCAACTGATTCGGAGAGGCAGCGAATAAGTTACGCCCTCCAGCGCCGGTGGTACTATGCGGTCGCTGGATTTAAAGTCAAAGCACTGAACTTGCAAAATATTCGACCCCAACTGCTTCTTCCTTTTGTCGATACCCGCCGATATTCCCTTATCACTTACTAATGTGCTAGCGTTTCCCAAAGCATCGTTGTTGGGGACGCGTTATCCGTCGTTGTCTCCAAGGTGTACCTTGAGCGGTACTGATAAATCCGAAGAAGTGCATCTTCAGTTGGAAGAGATGCGCCGCGAGTTGGAGCGACTCCGCAAGGAAAACGCTGAGCTTCGCCGGCTGTCGGGCGTGGCTGTGGTCGAGCCAACACGCAACCATCATGCGAGATCAGAGGAACATCGGCCGAGTGTTAAAGCGGGTTCCCTGCTGACCGCCGATTCTTCGACCCAGGAGAAAATCGCATTATTCCGAAATCTCTTTAGAGGGAGAGAAGATGTCTATGCCGTTTTCTGGACCAACGAACGGAGTGGCAAAAAGGGATATTCTCCGGCCGTAGAGAATCCGTGGAACTCGGGAAAAGGCAAACCAAAGAGATATCTCCCTCTAACCGATCAAGTAATTCATGATCACCTAACGGGAGAAAAAGTGATCGGGTGCTACCCGCTGCTAAAGGACAATACTTGCTGGTTTTTGGCGTGTGATTTCGACAAGGAGGGTTGGGTCTTAGACAGCTTGTCTTTTCTGAATGTCTGCAAGCGGTTTGGGGTTCCGGCTTATCTTGAACGATCGCGTTCAGGGAGAGGCGGTCACGTCTGGATCTTCTTTTCCTCTCCGGTGTCGGCGATCTTGGCCAGACAATTAGGGATGAGACTTCTAAGAGAAACGATGGACATGCGCGGAGATATGGATCTCGCGAGCTACGACCGGTTTTTCCCCAACCAGGATTTCGTGCCTGGCGGGGGTTTTGGGAATCTTATCGCTTTGCCTCTTCAGAAAAAAAGCAGAGCCCAGAGAAATACCGAATTCATTAATTTCGAAGACCCGGAATTACCTCCCTATCCGGACCAATGGGCTTTTCTAAGCCGCATTGAACGACTTGGGCCGACCCCTCTGGAGGCTTTGCTTGAAAAAATACCGCCAGTGGCAGTTGGGCCGGGCACTCCTGGAGTGGCGTCTCCTTCGATCCGTCACAAGTATCCTGCCCCTGATCGAATTCGCTGCACCTTGGGAAGCACGGTAAGCCTGGAAAAATCCGGCATCCCACCATGGATGCTTTCCCAGATCAAACACCTCGCATCGTTCCATAATCCCAAGTTCTACGAGCGCCAGAAATTACGTCTCTCTACTTTCCAAATTCCGCGGTTCGTCCGATGTTACGAAGAGGACGTTTATCACATCCACCTGCCGCGAGGGATTCTGGAAGATATTCGGCAGGCAGCTAAGGAGGCTGGGAGCAAGATTTCGATTATCGACCAACGGCCCGTACCCGGGAAATTATCCCTTAAGTTTTTTGGTTCATTGACGCCATCACAAGAGCATGCAGTTCAGAATTTGCTCGCCCACGACATGGGCGTCTTAGTAGCTCCACCCGGAGCCGGGAAAACCGTGATGGGATGTTTTTTAGTAGCCAAGCGAAGTCTGCCGACGCTTATCCTGTCCCATCGCAAGCCGATCTTGGAACAGTGGCGAGTCCAGTTGACGGCCCTGTTGGGTCTTTCCTCGCAGCAAATCGGGCAGGTGGGAGGCGGAAGAAATCGCCGAAGTGGGATTGTGGATCTAGCCATGATTCAGAGCTTAAAGAGCATTCCCGATTTAGAAACTTTTTACGCGGACTACGGACTCGTCATCGTGGACGAGTGCCACCATCTGCCGGCTTTTACTTTCGAAGGCTGTATCAGAAAAGCTTCGATCCGCTACATCCTGGGGCTCACCGCGACGCCCTACCGCCGCGACGGTCTCCAGAGCATTATCACCATGCAATGCGGGCCCGTACGTCACAAAATGGAGAATGCCACGGCGGAGTTTTCTCTGAACTTGAATGTTCGAGCGACATCCTTCACCCTTCCAACCGATGAGGGCCCCTCGATCCAGGAGATTTTTCGTAGCCTGGTCAAAGATGAAGGACGGAATGCGTTGATCGAAGAGGATGTAATTCGGGCCTTAGATCAAGGACGGCAATGTTTACTCCTCAGCCACTGGAGGGAGCATTGTCAATTACTGGCGGATAGATTGATTCAAAGAGGGAAGGTTCCTTTCCTCTTGAGCGGAGCGGTCGGCAAAAAACAGCGAGCCTCCATCTTGAAGAGTATCGAGAATACATCTCCGCAAAAAGAACTGCTTGTAATCGCCACCGGGCAATACTTGGGCGAGGGGTTCGACTGCCCGAGAATCGACACTCTCTTTCTTGCGTTTCCCGTCTCTTTCAAGGGGAAAATCGTTCAATACGTTGGCAGAGCGTTAAGAAATTACCGAGGCAAAAGCAGCGTCAGAGTCTATGACTATTTTGATGCCAAGGTGCCGATTCTGAGTAAGATGCATTTCAGGCGTCTCAAAACCTACAAGGCACTTGGATTCGAAGCTGCCGAGGCCGGCTCCGCCGAGTAGAACCCCCCTGACTCGAAAGAGATTTGGTCTTATTTTGGGTTTTCTTGACATCCGCAGTGGGACCCTCTACCGTTACATTATTACGAAACGAGGTGCGCGATGGAAGTAGCTAAGATCAACGCCCATTATCAGGTTACGATCCCAAAATCTGTCCGGCAAAAAGCGAAGGTGAAAAAAGGATCCTACGTGAAAGTCGATTACCGGGACGGAGCTATCGTCGTTCGGCCTGTTACCGAGGAGAAGGAGGAACTAAGGTCCTTGAGACGCGAAGCAGAAAAGAAATTTGCCGAGGTCTGGAAGGACGAAAACGATGCCCTCTGGGAAAGTTACCTGTAGACAAGGAAAAGTACCGCGAGGTCGTTAATCTCGTTCAAAAGCTAATAGACGGTCGTTGATCCCTGTAGCGCCGATAGACCTATGCGGTCGTGGTTCAACTTAGCTCACCCCAGGCCGCATTTCAAAATGAACTACCCTGCAGCAAGCTGCGGGGTATCGAAAAACTTTATGATAATTTTTCCCAAAGTCGTCACCCCCGAATGTTTTTATCGGGGGTCCAGTCCGAATTTCGCCTGGATTCCCGCTAAAAGCATGCGGGAATGACAGACCTTGACCCATTCGACTGTGCTCAGGGTCATGGTGAGGAAGATCGAACCATGAGAAGATTTGGAATCCCCATTACGCAGCAAGCTTCGGGGAATTGACCCCGAAGAGATTAAAAAATACTCCGAACTCTGTGAACTCTGTGCCTCTGTGGTGAAAACTCCTTCACAGGAAACCCTGAAGAGCCAAATGAAAAAGGCCCGATCCGCTAGAATCATAGACGGACAGTCCTTTTTGTCACCCTGGCCCTTACAAACCGTCGCCGATCAATCGATGAGGCTGCAAGGCTAGCAGAAACTCTTCACCGGGCAGGCACAGGATGCCCTCTTTCATCAATCTCTCTTTACCGCGGTACAGCAAGTAGGCGCGGCTCTGCGGATAATCCTGTTGAAATGCTTTGAGACCCCGCAGATCCTGGGGGTGAATGCGCGCGGCGTTTTTTACCTCGATGGCAAATAGCCCTTCGGCTCCGTAGACGACAAAGTCCACTTCGACGCCGGATCGCGTGCGCCAAAAATATAATTTGAAATCGCGTCCGGAATAATCGATCCACGCTCTCAGGTGTTGAGCCACCAATCCTTCGAAGGCTTGCCCCTCGATCTCCTCCGGCCGGTCCAACGGCCCTTGAGGGCGTAGAGATCGGTAAACGCCGGCATCGAAAAGATAGAACTTGGGATGGGCTACGAGAGCCCGCTTGGCTCGCTGGCTGAAGACTGGCAAACGGTAGGCGAGAAGCAAATCCTCAAGAACACTCACGTACCCCTCCACCACTTTGCGCTCGACCTGACACTCACGCGCGATATTAGTGAGGTTGAGCAGCGACGCGTGGGAGAAGCTGGCGGCTTCGAGGAAGCGGGTGAAGTTGCCGATATTCCTTACCAGGCTCTCCATCTGAACCTCTTCCCGCAGGTAGAGAGCGGCGTAGGATTGCAGGACTTTTTTCGGATCGCTCGAGTCCAATACAATGGGCAGCAATCCGTTTTGGACAGCCCGTTGCAGAGAAAAGGCGCGGCCCAGCTCCGCCGCCATGAACGGATGGAGCGAGCAAAGCAGCGCGCGACCGGCCAGAAGGTCGACTCCTCCCCGCTTCAATTTACGCGAGCTGGACCCTGTCAGGACAAAGCGCCATCCGGCCTTTTGTTCGATCAGGCTATGGACAAGACTCAAGAGCTCCGGCACCTTTTGAATTTCATCGATCACCACAGCGGTGCTGCCTGGGGCTGCAAGCAGCCTTTCGCGCAGCCGTTCGGGATTTGCGGAATAATTTCGGAAGACCTCGGGATCGAGCAGATCCACGTAGATGGCTTCTTTAAAGTGGCGCTTCACGAGGGTTGATTTTCCCGTGCCGCGGGGTCCAAAAAGAAAAAAGCTCTCTTTGGGAGGTTTGAAAAATCTGTCGATCGGTTCCATTTTAAGGCTCAAATTGGAAGTTGACAACCCAAATTGTAGAACCGTGGAGCGGCGTTGTCAACCGGATTCTTGCCTGATTATGGGAGATGTTTATACAGGGCGATCCCTCCAGCGCCGGTGAAGCTAGCCCGGATTATTCACCGCCGAAGCGCGGAGGGTGCGTCCTTCGACTACGCTCAGGATGCGCGGCTATGAAGAATTCCGCTCGTGGTGAGGTTCTCTAACCATGTCCCTGTGGTGAATACGCCGCAGATGCTTTATCGCGCCAAAGGCGAAAATGAAGCCACTCTCACCGGCGAGCTGACGATTCGGGGTGTCGCCCGCAAAGCAGCGCTCGACGTTCGTTACTTGGGCCAGTGGCAAACCCCCTGGTGGGAAGGCGGGGTCGACAAGGGTCCCAAGATGAGAGCAGGCTTCGTGGCCACGACGACAATCGACCGGCTCGACTTCGGCGCGAGCTGGAACGCCTCTTTGGAGAAAGACGGCCTCGTCGTCGGCAACACGGTGGAAATCACGATCGATGCCGAGGCGATTCTGGCAGAGCCTTGATTCATTACGGCCCACCCCGACTTAAGCCCCCAGCACCGGTGAGCCTATGCGGTGGCGGTATGGTGGTTCGACCGAGGGCTAACCATCCTGAGCCTTCGAAGGAGGACTAGGTCACCGCCGGATTTAAATTCAAAAGGCCCGGTGCTCGAAAGAATCCGGGCCTCTTTGTTTATGCTTGACATAGCGGCAGATACGTATTCTATTCCACGGGAAGTTCTTCAGTGAGCGCCGAATGCGGTTGTACATCGATCTTAACTGTTTTAATCGACCGTTTGACGATCAACGTCAAGAACGTATTCGAAGAGAGACCGAGGCCGTCTTTGCTATTTTGAACCGTATAATCGACGGAAAGGATACTTTGATTTGGTCCTGGGTAATGAGCTTTGAAAATGCAAAACATCCTAAGCCGGACCGCCGGGACGAGATTGCTTTATGGGAGAGTCGAGCAGAGTTAGTCATTCCTCTAAATGCCGGCGTTGAAGAACGAACTCGTCAACTGAAAGATCAAGGCATGCCTTCGCTGGACGCCGCTCATTTAGCATCTGCTGAGACAGGAGAAGTTGACGTTTTTATTACCTGTGATGACCCTGTCGTAAGGCGCGCCAGGCGGATAAAGCTTGGTTTACGAGTACTGAATCCTGTGGCATACTGGAACGAAACGGTGTCCCATGGCTAAAGTCCAAACCGACGACAAACTACGCCAACAAGCGGTTCAAGTTTTGACCGAGAAACTTGGGCCCGTGGATGCATTGCGTTTTCTCGCCTCGGTGTCTCGTGAGCCTTTCAATTACCAACGGTGGCGGAAGAAGTACTTTGCTCAATATGAGGTAGGAGAATTGGCCGCAGAGGTTCGGAAGCACCACAGCCAAAAAGGCCCTTGACCGATCCCATCCCGAACTCGGTGGTCAAGTGGTCGAAGGCGCCCGTTATCCATGTGCCGGCGGTCGAGCTTCCTTAATTCAAAACTCGACGTGAGTGGGTACTATGCAGGCGTGGTTCGACTTAGCTCACCACAGGCGGTATTTCAAATTCAAGAAGAGAGAGTTGTTCATAATCCGTTGATAAGCTCGTAACACCTTGGAAACCCTGGCCGTCGAGAAGGCGGCGGGTGCAAGGCGGAGCGAGGGTTCGCACCGGAGCGTACATCGCAGTACGTGAGGATGCGAGCCCGAAGCGACAACGCAGCAAGCGCCCCTTATCGACGGATCAGGGGCTGTTGAGAGGGTTCTCTCATGGCTAAATGGGTCTTGGAGCCGGGCCATACGGCGGCGGAGTTTTGCGCGCGTCACATGATGGTGACCTACGTCCGCGGCCGCTTCAAGAACGTCCGCGGCGCCGTCGTCTTCGATGCGGCGAACCCGCGCGCTGCTTCAGCCGAAGTCACGATCGACGCGGCCGGGATATGGACGGGAGATCCCGACCGCGACGCCCACCTCCGGAGCGCGGACTTTCTCGACGTCGAGCATCATCCGAAAATCACCTTTCAGGGCGATCGGGTCGAGCTCAAAGGCGAAAATGAAGCCACTCTCACCGGCGAGCTGACGATTCGGGGAGTCACCCGCAAAACGGCGCTCGACGTTCGTTACTTGGGTCAATGGCAAACCCCCTGGTGGGAAGCCGGTGTCGACAAAGGTCCTAAGACGAGAGCCGGCTTCGTGGCCACGACGACCATCGACCGGCTCGACTTCGGCGTAAGCTGGAACGCGCCCTTAGAAAAAGACGGCCTCGTCGTCGGCAACACGATCGAAATAACGATTGACGCTGAGGCGATTTTGGAAGAAAGTTGATTCGTTGCGAACTGCCGGGGTTCAAGCCCGGCGCCGCCGGATTTAGATTGAAAAAACCTCGAGGTCAAAAGAGCCTGGGCTTTTTTGGCTACTCAGTTCGATCCTTCTTGAACCCAATTAACCAAAACCCAGGTATTCACCACTTAAGTTGACATAAATCTATCCGTCGGATATTCTCCGGCGCAAGTAAGCGATCGAAGCCCGCCCATCATCTTGTCGGTGCATCGGGGTCTCGAAGCGGTCGTGGCGTGCGATGGACGCTGCTCATGAGATCGAACGTGCCCCCGAAAAAGCCGACCTGTCATTGTCTATGCCTCGAAAAGAACCAGAACTAATCCGCCTTTTTTCTTTGGAGGCGCGAATAAAGAGATCCCTGAGGAGACATCTGCGGAACGTAGGTTTCTCTCGTACTCCTATAGGTTCGCTACAGCCATCGTGACGACGCCGGAGAAATTGTGGGAGGCGATGACGAGGCCGGAACTCAGCCGGCGATATTTTTTCGGGCGAAGTCCGGAGTCGGACTGGAAGGTCGGCTCGGCGTTCATTCTGCGAATGGAGGACGGCGGGGTTGATTGGCGTATTCGATATTTTCATGTTTTCGCAATTGCGAAAACATGAAAGTTGCGTATGCGGAGCTGAAAGAATCCGGGTCGGTTTGTATTTCGCTTGACAGCTATCCTAGATTCGCCCTAATTTACGTGCAACTAACTTAGCTGGGATATGCTTTGAGCGCAGCAGTGCATTTCTCCATTACCACTATCAGCGTGATCGCTACAGCCCTGGTGGTTGGATGTGGCCCCGTCAACACCGCTCCAGGCTCTGACGTTGCGCCAACCTGGGAGCAGGCGCGGGTCTATCTGCCGCAGAACTCATCCTACTTAAGACCTGCCGCCGTCTTGGCGCAGGGTCCGCATCCAACTGTGCTTTATCTCCATGGTTGCACGGGGATCACGGCAGGCGACCAGCACTGGGCAGCGACATTAGCCGGTGCAGGGTATGCCGTGGTAATGACGGACAGTTTTGCGCGGTCCTATCGCCGCAGGAACTGCGACCCCGTGAGAAACAGCATAGGATTGTTTCCGGAAGCCCAACGGATGCGCCAGGAAGAAATCTCGCATGCGCTGGAGATGCTGCAATCGTCACCATGGGCGGACCGGAACAATCTTTTCCTCATGGGCCACAGTGAAGGCGGAGCGGCGGTGTCACGATCGAGGGGAGATGGGTTTAAGGCTATGATTATCTCGGGGGACGCGTGCCGGTCTGGATTGCGAGCTCCGTTTGAGATGCCGATACTTGTGATCAACTTTCAGAGCGACCCGTGGTCGAGCGGACTAAGGGTGAGCTGTAGAAATGACTTTCCGGGCAGGGGAAATGCATCTGAGCTGCTGCTGGAAGGCGGGGGCCACGACACCTCTGATTCATCTGAAGCGCAGAAAACAGTACTGAAGTTTCTGAGCGCGCAAACGAACCGCTAGAAACAAAAGAGAATTCGATAGCGCCTATGTTACCATGCGATTGCCTTCGACTAAACTCACGAAAGGCCGTATGGGAGAGTAGGATGCCGCCGGATTTAAATTCAAGTCCACGGGACGTTATTGACTAGGTTGACAAACTCTGTGCCTGGAAGATCGAACAGGTAGGATCAAATTCCCGGCCAAGAAGTTCACGCCAAGAACCGTTTACCTCACCTGCATCGTGACGACGCCGGGGAAGTTGTGGGCGGCGATGACGAGGCCGGAACTCGGCCGGCGATAGTTTTTCGGGCGGAGCCAAGAGTCGGACTGGACGCTCGGCCCGCGTTAATCCTGCGGACGACCCGGCTTGGGTTGATTCACTTACCCGACACTTTCACGTTTTCGCAATTGCGAAAACGTGGTAAGCATCACTTTCGTTATTGACAAAACGGTCAAAGAAGTTTCGCGACACTACCCTAGCGGCTTAGCAACCGGTCCACGGAAAAAGCGCCGCCGCCGTCGATGAGCAGCGCGATCGCGATCAGGAGCAGCGCCATGGTGTACTCGATTCCGTTGGCCTCTCCCGGGCGGCGCGCCAGGAAAAAGCCATGCCCCCAATGGGACTTTTTCATGGCGATGGCGATGAAAACCGCCAGTCCCAACGCAAACGGCCGCGTGAGACACCCGGCGACGAGGGCGAAGATACCGACGGACTCGGTCAACAATCCGAGCGCGCCGACGGGGACGGGAATGCCGTGCTTGTCGCGCCAGTTGGCGAGGTGCGAACTCAGGCCGCGGCCGCCGAACCAGCCGAAGATATGTTGGGTCGCATGAAAGAAGAACGTGACGGCAAGGCCCAGGCGCAGCAATAGCAACGAGTAAGACGGGGGCGTGTCCAAAATCCAGGTCATCCGTAACCTCCGAAGCGCAGCTTTGAAAACGGTTGTCATTACCACACATCGCGCGGCTAAATCAAAAGGCGCCGGCTTGACCATGCTCACCGCCGTAGGATAAGAAATGGACGTTTTCGTTTCCGAAGGTTTAACGCGTTGTGTAGCTGAGGAGAATCTATCTATGGAGTACAACGACACCAAAACGGCGGCGGGAACGGCAAGAATTCCCGCAACGTGGGACCTGGCGGCGGACGTGGTGATTATCGGCTCGGGGGCGGCCGGGCTGCCGGCGGCGATCAAGGCGGTCGATGCCGGCGCCTCCGTCATCGTCGTGGAAGCCAACTACGATGTCGGCGGGCACGCGATTATCAGCGGCGGCAACGTGCCCCTCGGCGGCGGCACCAGCGCGCAGAAGAAATACGGCATCGAAGACTCGCCCGAGATGGTTTTCCGCGATCTTACGGATTGGACGATTTTACAACCCAACGGCTGGCCCGATTACCGCTACAACGACCGCGCGGTCATGCGCGCTTTCGCCGATTATTGCGCCGAGACCTACGAATTTATCGTCGCCAACGGCGCGAAGTTCAAGGACCTCCCGCCGGACAATCAGGGCGGGCACAATCTGGGGAACTCCGCGCCGCGGGAGAATCATTTGACCTGGACCAAGGGCGCAGGCCTCGAAAGCCCCAACGCAAGAGGCGGCACCGCTTTGATCAGGCCGCTCGAAGCGAGCGCGCGCTCCAAGGGTGTGCGCTTCCTGCTTAACTACAAAATGACCGGCCTTGTCCACGATCCCGGCTCGGAACAATATGCCGGGAGAGTGATCGGCGTCAGGGCGCGCTACGCGCCGAGGATCATGCCGGGGCAGACAAGCCCGCTGAAGAGCTTTCGCTCGGACGGCAACATCGAGGCCGCCCAGGCGAGCGTCGCGATCCGCGCGCGGAAGGCCGTGATCCTCGCCACCGGCGGCAGCACGAGCAACGTCGGTTTCCGGCGCATGTTCGATTCGCGCCTGACCGACGTTCTGCAAGTCGCGGGCGAGCCCTATACCTTCCAGGACGGCAGCGGCGAGCTTGCCGCTATGGCTGTGGGCGCGTCGCTCTGGGGATTGGCCAACCAGACGCTGGAAAACGGCGACAACATTCGCACGCAGCGCGCCCTCGCCACCCGGTACAACTACATGACCTGGGAGCTTGAAAGCCCGATCTTCCCGCTGGTCCGCGCCGCCGGCCTGAACGTAAAAGACTGGCAGGATTTGATACTCGTCAATCAAGTCGGAAAGCGGTTTTACGACGAAACCAAAGGGGATTATCCCCACGGCAACGTCCACAACGGGGTCCAACCTTATACGCCGCACGACTATCGCAACAGCGAGAGGATCAAGTTCAATCCGACCAAATACAACTTTTTCAACGCGGCGGTGGCGATGAACGAGTACTCCGAGCCGCCCGATTATTCAGCCGGTCCGGTGTGGGCCATATTCGATGCCGACGCGGCTGAACGGGAGAAGTGGAAGCTAACCCCGCCATACGTCGATACCGACGGCTATTTCTTCAGCGCGAACACGCTCGTGGAGCTGGCCGCCGCGATCAAAACTCCCTATCAAGCCAGGCCGATGTCCGGAGCTGTCCTGCAAGCGACGGTGGAACGCTACAACTCTTTTATCGAATCCGGCGCGGACCTCGATTTCGGCAAGCCTCAGCCCAAGTACAGGATCCAGAGGCCGCCGTTTTGCGCCGCCTGGGCCACGCCGCTCGTGCACGATTGCCGCGCGGGTTTGAGGATCAATCAAAAGTGCCAGGTGATGGACATGAACGGCCGAGTCATGCCGGGCCTCTACTGCGCGGGAGAGTCCGCGGGCGGATTCAATCAACACGGGCTGGGGCGGTGCACGACCCAGGGTTACATCGCCGGCAAGAATGCCGCCGCCGAAAGGTCCGAAGGCTGAGGTTTGCGAGGGAGTCGTCCAGAACTAAAGGCCGTCCGCTCCGAACCTTGAGTGTTTGCGGCCACGATCGCGACTCACCGGCACGGTCTTGTTTCTCAGCCCTCCGGCGCCGACGGTCCTAGTACCGCCGAGGCGCGGAGTGCGCGGAGAAAATCTGTGGAACACTTTCACGTTTTCGCAATTGCGAAAACGTGGCAAACGCCGCTTTCCGCGTCAGACTAATGTTCTCGCCGTTTGAACTTAACGGCGCTCCGGATTAGAAGTGAAGCAACTTCGTTTTTGACGTCCAAACCAGGAGGTGCGCGATGGGACGTTTACGCTGCCTGTGGCTTGCCGCCTTATTGATAGTCTCCTCGTTCTGTATCCGCTCGGCATCCGCCGCGCCAATCGACGAGGTAATCGCCGGGGCCAAGAAGGATGGCGCGCTGGAGCTTCACGCGGCTTCCACTTTGGGGCCCGCGGGCGCGCAGGCGCTCGCCGCGGCTTTTAATAAAAAATACGGTCTCAACATCAACCTGAACTACCATGCCTCGAGTAATATGACGCGCGACGTCGCGAAGGTCGTCGGCCTTGCCGCCTCGGGCGTCGCGCCGGAATGGGACCTGATGGTCGTAACCGACGCGCATCACGGCACGCTCTGGGTGCGTAAGCTTCACCTGCCGTTCGACTACAAAAGTCTCGGCGTCGATCCGAATGCCGTCCAATATGACTCCGGCACGGTTTCCATTGCCAATCAGATGATTCTTCCCGCGTACAACAAGAAAATCCTCGCCGTCAAAGACGTGCCCAGGAAATGGGACGATCTTCTCGATCCCAAGTGGAAAGACGGCAAGCTCGGAGTGCTCAGCTCGACCCATCATTGGGCGCGGCTCGCCGCCGGTCCATGGGGAGTGGAGAAGACGACGGATTTCGTCAAGAAGCTGAGCGCTTTGAAGCCGATGCTCGGACGCGGCGGGGAAATCGCCCAGCGCCTCCTCCTGGGGGAAATTTTGATCTCCGCCACGATGCACGACGATCAGATCCAGGAACAGGCGGAAAAACAGTCTCCGCTCGTGTTCGCCGAGCAGGTCGAACCCGTTATCTCGGCCGAATACCACGCGGGAGTCGTCAAAGGCGCGCCGCATCCCAACGCGGCTCATTTGTTCGCGGCTTTTCTGACCACGGCGGACGCCCAGCAGATCCTGGACAAACACCTCGGCCTGAGCTCGGTGCACGTCCGGGGCACCCGGGCGCACAAGTTCGCGCAGGGAAGGGAACTCGTGTTCATGAAGCAGGACAAAGCGCAGATGATCGACAAGCTTTCCAGAGAATACGGCAAAATTCTGGGCTTCGATTGACCCTTAGCGAGCGCGGGCGGATTCAACTAGCCGATATTTTCACGTTTTCGCAATTGCGAAAACGTGGCAAGGGTCGGCGTCGTCCGACTCGATCAGATTAAAGTCACAACTCGAAAGCCGCGAATCTTTCTTTCCGGTTGGAATCTTCCGGGGAAACACTGTAAGGCAGGGAGGTGACACTCGACAAAGACGCGGAGAGTTTCCCTTCCGCCGCAGGAGAGCGAAACGCAAGCGCGGCGCTCTCCTGGCGCGCGATGGCGCCGGTTTTCTTTCTCACGCTGCTCTTTTTCTTGAACTTCACTGCCCGGATTCTGTTCGCCCCTTTTCTCCCCACTATCGAAAGGGAGTTGGGGATAAGCCATAGCGGCGCCGGATTCTTTTTCTTTCTCGTCTCCGCGGGTTATCTCGTCGCGCTGGTCGGTTCCGGATTTCTCTCCGCGCGGCTCACCCATCGGAGAACCATTACCCTCTCGTGCGCCTCGCTCGGCATCGTTTTGCTGGCGATCTGCTCGGCGGACAGCGTGTGGGCCATCCGCGCCGGCCTCGTTGGTCTCGGACTGGCGACGGGCCTTTACATGCCATCGGCGATCGCCACGATCACCTCTTCGGTCGGCTCCGGCCACTGGGGCAAGGCGATCGCGATCCATGAGACGGCGCCGACTCTGGCCTTTGTCGCCGCTCCTCTCCTGGCCGATCTCTTTCTCCGCTTCTACTCCTGGCGCGCCGCGCTGGGCCTGCTCGGCGGTATTTCCGTCGTCGTGGCCGTGGTCTTTCACCGCTATGGCAGGGGAGGGGAATTTCTCGGAGACGAGCCGAGTGTCACCGCATTGAGAGCGCTGCTCCGCCGGCCCGCCACCTGGCTGATCGCGCTGCTGTTCGGCCTGGGGGTCAGCTCGACGCTGGGAATCTTCAGCATGCTCCCGCTCTATCTGGTGAGCGAGCGGCAGATGGAACAGAGCTGGGCCAATACGCTCGTCGCCCTTTCCAGGATCTCCGGCCCCTTCATGGTGCTTCTGGCGGGCTGGGCTTCAGACACCTTCGGTCCAAGACGCACGATCGTCGGCAGCTTCCTCCTGACCGGGCCGGCAACTCTCCTGCTCGGGCCGTCCCCGACTTCGTGGCTCGTCCCCATCGTCTTTCTACAGCCAGCGCTCGCCGTCTGTTTTTTCCCGGCCGGCTTCGCCGCGCTCTCGGCGATCGCTCCGGCGCGCTCTCGCAACGTGGCGGTCTCTTTCACCGTGCCCGTCGGCTTTCTCCTGGGAGGGGGAGTGGTCCCGGCCTTTGTCGGAGTGATGGGAGACGCAGGCTCTTTCGGTCTCGGATTTATTTGGGTCGGCGCTCTCATCCTCGCGGGCGCCGTGTCGGCCCTTTTTCTGCGGCTTCCCGACCAGCGGAGTTAGCGTTCTCCGCGCTTGAATTAAATCATTTTACATGGTTTCTCCTCCTTCATGGGCAAGGCGGGCTAAGATGAGCAAAATCTGTACGCTTCGGGAAGCGATTTCCAGCATTGAGGACGGCGCGGCGGTCGCGATGGGTTGCGGTCTTGAATCTCTGATTCCTTTTGCCGCCGGCTATGAGATCGTCCGCCGGAAAAAGCGCGATCTCACGCTTGTCGGGCCGATCTCCGACATCCAATTCGATCAACTCGTCGGCGCGGGCTGCGCAAAAAAAATCGTCGCCGCCTGGGTGGGAAACGTCGCCGCGGGGCTGGGGGCACAATTTCCGCCGCGCCATGGAAGAAGGCATCCCGCGACCCCTCGAAGTCGAGGAGCACTCCAACTTTACGATCGCTCTGGCTCTCCAGGCCGCCGGCATGGGACTGCCTTACTTGCCCACGCGCACCGCGCTCGGGAGCGACTTTAGCTGCGGACCGCATTTTAGCTCCATCGCCTGCCCGTTTACCGGCGAGAAATTGCTGGCGGTGCGCGCGGTCGCGCCGGACGTCGCGATTCTCCACGTCCAGCGCGCGGATAGCGAAGGAAACGCGCATCTGTGGGGCAACCTCGGCGTGACGCGCGAGGCAGCCTACGCGGCGAAGCGCGTGATCCTGACTTGCGAAGAATTGGTGGACCACGAGATGATCCTCGGCGATCCCAACCGGACTCTGGTTCCGGGGTTTCTCGTTTCGCACGTGGTCCATGCGCGTTTCGGCTCGCATCCGTCGCCTACCCAGGGCTATGCCCGGAGGGACGACGAATTCTATTTCGACTATCACCGGCAGTCGCGCAGTCTGGAAGGGTTTCAAGAGTGGCTGCGAAAATGGGTCTTTGAGGCGGGCGACCACGAGGGCTACCTGGAGCTTCTCGGCAAAGAGCGGCGAGAGAAGCTCAAGCCCGGCGACGAACTTTTCTCGCCCGCGGTCAATTTCAGCGTTTAAAGGCCGATGGACTATACACTCAAAGAACTGATGGTGGTAGCGGCGGCCCGCGAGATCCGCGATGGGGAAATTGTCTTCGTCGGCATGCGGCTGCCGTTGCTGGGATTCGCCGTCGCCAAAGAGCTTCATGCGCCGCGCGCCGTCGGCCTCTTCGAGAACGGCGTCGTCCGCGACTGGCCGGCGCTGGCGCCGATCTTCACGATGAGCGATCCGCCGAACATATGCCGCTCGCTTTCATGCGGCGGCCTGATTGACGTGATGTCTCTCCTGCAGAGCGGTCGAGTCGATCTCGGCTTCATCGGCGGCGGGGAGATTGACCGCTTCGGCAACCTCAACACGCACTGGGTGGAGGAAAATGGCAGGCGAGTGCGGCTTCCCGGCAGCGGTGGAGCGGCGGACATCGCAAGCCTCGCCGGGCGGTGCATCGTCATTATGAACCACGAGCGGCGGCGCTTTCCGCCGAAAGTGCGCTTCATCACCTCGCCCGGCTACGGAGAAGGGAGAGGCTGGCGCGAAGGAAAAAATCTCAAGGGAGGCGGCCCGGCGCGGGCGATCACCAGCCTGGGGATATTTTCCTTCGATTCCGAGAGCCGCGAGATGATTTTAAGCTCGTTCCATCCGGGCGTCTCAATCGAAGAAATCCAGCGGGAAACCGGCTGGCCGCTCAAAGTCTCCGATGAGGTTAGGGAGACCCGGTCGCCTTCGGTCGAGGAGCTAGCCGCTGTGAGAAAGTACGATCCCAAGGGCGTTTGGACCAACAATTAATTTTTCTTCCGAATCAGCGGGGGCTGCCGGCGCGCGAGGGTGTCGCCGTGAGGATCCTCAGGTTCTCGCTTTTTTCGATATAGCGCACGAACAGATATTTGTTTTCCTGCGAGTCCAAAGCGGCCGGCGGGACGTCGCCGGCTCCCGCTTCGACCTTTGCTAGGATGAAGTGGAGGTCGTGGCTCTTCAAAGCGCGCAGAAATCCTTGTTCGAATTCGGCCGGCGTCTTCGCGGTAATCACATTCACAAAACCGGCGCCCCGCGCAATCGCCGCGAGATCGGCCAGGCCGGCGGTCGCCGTCGGCGCGCCGCGCGAGGACTCGTAACATTCGTTGTCGAAGACGATATGGATAAGATTGGCCGGATGCTGGTTGGCGATCGTCGCCAGGCTGCCGAGATTCAGCAGCAGAGAGCCGTCTCCGTCGAAGGCGACGACCTTGCGGTGCGGCAGCGCTAGAGCCAAACCGAGCGCCATGGAAGAGGTGAGCCCCAGGTTCTGCAAATGGTAATTCCCCGGATGCGGCCTCAGCGCCTGCCACTCGTGGCGCACGGCGCCGATGTTAGTGACCACCAGCTCTTCGCCGAAGTGCGGCGCTATCGCTCGAAGACAATCGTATCTCTTCATCGAACTACCTCAGGGCTTGCTTGTTCAGGACGATCGCCGTGGGCCGGCGTGAGGAGCGCGCGAGCGTCTGACTGTCGCGAACGGCAGGACGAATTTCCTCAAAGCGGCCGACTTTCTCGTACATAATGTGCATGGCCTGCAACACCGGCTCGGTCAGGGCGCCGACGGTGGCGTGCCCGGCGTTTTCCTCGCCGACGCCGCCGCTGTGACCGATCAACATCAACACGGGTATGCCCGGATGAATACAGACCGACGCCAAAGCATTCGCGGACAAAAGGAAGCCCGCGTTCATCATCACCATCGCCGGCTTTTTTCCGCCCAGATAGGCGCCCGCACAGACGCCGATGCCTTCTTCCTCGCGGGTCACGGGGACGTGGTGAATCGCGGGATCTTCCCCCAGCGCGATGACCAGATCGTGCAGATTCGCTTCAGTCAGCGTCGCTACGAAATCGACGCCGGCCTCTTTGAGCGAATCGACTATCTCCGCCGCCACTTCTCGCTTCATGTCTCCTCCTACGGCAGTTTCAAACCTTTATTGCGGAGACGGAGCCCGCAGTCAAGCAAATTCGATAGGGTCCGTCAGCTCTTCAACGGGATTGTTTTTGACGGGTGACGGACACTTTCACGTTTTCGCAATTGCGAAAACATGATAAGCGTCGCTGCCGTGGCTTCGAGACCTTCCCAAGGAGAGGCGAACTTTATCGGGCGCCGATCAAGATGAAAGGCGCCCAATAGTACGGATGGGCGGTAAGCGGGTTTTGCATCACCGCGAGTTGCGCTTGTTGAAGAGCGGCGGCTCGCCCCGCTTTCGGTAAGGCGCTGTGAAACGCCACCATTAAATCCCGCGTAGCGACATCTTCAACTTCCCACAGCGAAGCCATGATGGATTGAGATCCGGCCTGGCTAAACGCGGCCGCCATGGTAATCAGGGCTGCGCCGGG
>JBGPGE010000034.1:0-39823 GCA_041483675.1 Binatia bacterium | reverse complement strand
TTTCGGTTGTTGTTTTCCCCGAAGGGAAGCGGACCCCAAACGGAGAGATCCAAGAGTTTAAGACGGCCCTTTTCATTCTCCCCATTCGAAGCCGAATCCCCGTAGTCCCAGTTCTGATTGAAGGGACTTTTCAGGCCCTCAAGCGGGGAAGTATCCTCCTTGATCCGGTCCCTCTCAAGATGACCTTTTGTGATCCCATCCCAGTGGGCTCATTTGGGGTTCGGGACCGGCGTATCTATGCGGAGAAAATCCGCCGGGCACTTTCTATCTCTTAGGGGGCTTATCTTCAGCTTCGATTTTATCGCGGATAATCGTTACTTTTCCCGCGGCGAGCCTGGGACCGGGCGGAAATCCCGAACCGGGAAACTAGAAACCGTTGGGTTGTGTCGCGCTCAGCCTAATATCAATGCACTGCTGCGCGAATTGACGCATATGGTCTTCAGCCTCCAACGCCGTTGTGAAAGTACGACTGTTGAACATGGAATGCAGGCCCTCATCAAAGTCCACATGACCTTTCCATGACCATGAGTTTGTCCCAGGGTCCAAATTAACTACCCCAACGTAGGCCTGGTCACGGTAAGTTTCTTTTATTCTGTATCTTTTACTTCCTCGGCTGCCGATGTTCATAATCGCCACTCTAGCCGTCCAGGAGCTCTAAAGCAAATCCATTGTTAGGCCGAGGTCAGAGTTAGATAGCTATTGCGCTCCAATGGGTCCATGATGACTTTATGAGCGTCCGACGGCCTGGCGGCGGTAAGGGCGCGTCCCGCGACGAAGGCGACAGACGCCTGAGGAGGTCGATGTGCTCGACGGCAATATCCAGCGGATGACACAGGGATACAAACCGGGGGACCACAAACGTTTTGCGCTGATCGAGCCGAGTTCGGCGGAAGCAATACGGCCAAAGGTTAAGTTGGCTGCGGTACGGCTGGGGAGCGTCGCTTGCGACGACTGCCGCCATCGCCATTGTCAGGTTTGTGAAGAATGTTCCGTGACAAAACGTTATTCGGACTTCTGGATCTGCCACTGTTGCGGGGAGTTGAATCGGCGGGTGCGCAACTTGGACGTAAAGGGGGGTGCCTGATGAACTCGGAAAAGATTAAACTCGGTTTGTGGGGCGCCGTCGGCGGCGCGCTCCTAACCGTGTATGTCGGTTTCAACTATGGCGGATGGATGACCAAGGGCACCGCCGAGGCGATGGCGAAGGAGACCGCTGCCACCGCGGTGGCCGAGCGTTTGGGAAGGATCTGCGTGGCGCAGTTCAACCGGGACACGGCGAAGAGCCGGAAACTCATCGAGATGAAGGGCAAAGATGCCTGGGAAAATGGCCGTTATATTGACCAGCAGAGTTGGGCGATCATGCCGGGCGAGGAGAAGCCGGAGAGCGGGGTTGCCGATGCCTGTGCCAAGCAGCTGTCGAAGAAGAGCTGATCGCTCTGCGCGGGCACAGTTTTAGTGAGGACTCAGCTTGGTGCGCTGACGACAGGGACCCGGAGAGGAGGCGTGCGATGGGCGACAAAGGGAAGAAGGATAAAGAGAAGACTCGGAAACAGAAGATCGTGAAGCAAGAGCAATCTGCCAAAAAAGCGCAGGATAAATTTTCGACAAAATTCCCGTTACAGAAAGCGTAGCGACATAGCGGCTTCGGCAGGCTGAATCACATACGCCGCGAAATCCGTGTAGGGGCGGACCCTTCGACTAGGCTCAGGACAGGCCATGTGTCTGCCCGTCCCCTCCCCAGGGCGATCACACAGGATCGCCCCTACAAATTTTCGCCAATGTGAACGACTACCCGCTCTTGAATCCGGCGCACCCCGCGATTATAGTCGAAGCATCGCCGCTCTGCCGCCGGCAGCTCCACCATTAATAAGAGGACATCTTGCGCGTCACCGCTCACCAGCTCTCAAAAGCATACGGCTATGTCTGGGCTCTCAGGGATGTCAACCTGGAACTCGCCGACGGCGAGTGCGTGGCGCTGCTCGGTCCCAACGGGGCGGGCAAATCGACGTTGCTGAGGCTCCTGTGCGCGCTCATCCGCCCGACGCGCGGCGATATCGGAATCGACGGGATTTCGCCGGAAGAGGCGAGCGCCCGCGCCGTTATCGGCCTGCTCTCGCCGCACGATCATCTCTACGAGAAGCTCACCGCCGAGGAAAATCTCAAGCTTTTTTTGTCGCTCTACCGCCGCGAAGCCGACACCGGCCGGTTGACGGCCGCGCTCAACGATGTCGGACTCAAGGATTGGGCGGCCGAGTACGTCTCGTCGTTCTCCAGCGGCATGCGCTGCCGCCTCTCCATCGCCAAGTGGCTTCTGCTCGAACCGAAACTTTTACTCGTGGACGAGCCCTACGGCGTGCTGGATGGAAATGGCGTCGATCTCCTGGAGTCGCAGCTTCGAAGAGTGTGCGAGCGCGGCGGCTCCGTGCTGATGGCGACGCACCATATTCTCCGCGCCACCGACCTCTGCACCAGGGCCGCGATCCTCCGTCAGGGGCGGATCATCTTCGACGAGCCGAAGCGTTCGCCCTGGGAGAGCTTTGACCGGGCCATCGGCGAGTTTCTGCCGCGAGGCGGGAAATGATCCTTCTCGAACAGACGGCGCGCCTCCTCTGGAAAGATATCGTTCTCGAGCTCAGGCGGCGCGAGAGCCTGCTGGCGATGTTTTTCTTCGGCGTGCTGCTGCTCTTTATCTTCCACTTCGCCTTTGAGATCACGCCGGAGAGGGCGACGGAGATGGCGCCGGGACTGTTGTGGGTAGCGCTGGTTTTTTCCGGCACGCTGGGGCTGATGCAGCTTTTTCAAGCGGAACGGGAAAACCGCTGCCTGGAGGCGCTGCTCCTCTCGCCGGTCGATCGGGCCGCGATCTTTCTCAGCAAGCTGCTGTTTAATTTTATTTTGATGGCTCTTCTCGAAGCGGTGGTCTTCCCGCTCTTCTGGGTGCTGTTCAACCTCCCCTCCTGGACGCCGCTGCCGTCGCTCTTTCTCTACGGCCTGCTAGGGACCGTGGGATTCTGCGCTCTCGGCACGATCTTTTCCGCCGTCACGCTGACGGCGCGGGGGCGGGAACTCTTGTTGCCGCTGGTTTTGCTTCCTTTGATGATACCGGTCATCCTCGCCACCATCCGTGGAATGGAGATCATGCTGCGCGCGGGAGAGTTTCAGGAATCCCTCCCGTGGCTTCGCCTGTTGGTCGGATTCGACGTGATCTTCGTGACGGTGGGGATTCTCATCTTCGAATGGGTGATCGAGTCTTAGCCGACCCATTCCCGTCCTTGCGAACGGGTTTCGCCTCTTTCTCAATTCCGACACGCGTCTCGACCGATTTTCCCGCGAAGAGAAGCTCTGCGTCGTCTGCCACGACGGTTCGCCCGGCGCGGACGTCAAAAGCCAGTTCAATAAAACCTACAAACACCCGATCGCTACGTCGGGAATTCATAGCGCGGCCGAAGGCGGCAACAGCGCCGCCTACGGCGCCACTCCGACCAACAACCGCCACGCCGACTGCGCCGATTGTCATAATCCCCACGTTGCAAAAAGAGAGGGCAGCCCACGAACCAACTCTCCCCCCGATGCGCCGTACACGCTTCGAGGCGTGAGCCGGGTCTCGGTAATCAACGGCGCGGCCGGCGCGGCGCCGGCCTACACCTACCGCGGCCACTCGGACACCGCCCCAACGGCGGAATACGAGATTTGCTTCAAGTGCCATTCCTTGTGGACCACGCGGCCCGCTGGCCAGTCCGATCTGGCGCTGTTTTTCAACACCAACAATCCTTCATTCCATCCGGTCGAGGCGCAGGGAAAAAATACCAACATCAACGCCAATGCATTCGTCAACAACTGGAATGGCGCGAAGCTGATGTATTGCAGCGACTGCCACGGCAACGACGACCTCAATCCGGTTGTCCGCGGCCCCCACGGCTCCCAGTACCGCTACCTCCTGCAGCAGAGTTACACCGCGAGCAGCGCGCAACGGACCATGGCGTCGTCCGAGATCTGTTTCGTCTGCCACCGCTACGACACCTACGCCAACGACAGCGCGAGCACCACCCGTTAAGGGTTACAGCCGGCTCAATCCTCCCAACTGGTCCCGGGGACATACATACCATGTCGGCTCGAGACGCTATCCCTGCTACGCCTGCCACGGCTCTCGAACTTACCAAATCAACTATGCCAGGTAGCCACCCCATGAGATCGAGTCTGGCACCCTAGCTGCTTCGCGAATCTAAGCAAAAATGGCTCGTTCCTTTTCTTAGATCTAAGAAGGTATGTCCCCCTTTTTTTAATCCTTGGGAATCGAAAGTCATTAGCGATCCGAATAGTCCCCAAAATTCTATTAGAATTCCCGCCTTCGGATGGTATGACATTTGCTGGACGAACAATCGTCCCTATCGTCTAGCGGCCCAGGACGCCGTTCCTCCTTTCGAAGCGTGCTAATTAGGAGGATACAGGTTGGCAGGAAAGAAGGGAGACTCAGAGCGGAAACCGGGGTTCGAGTCCCCGTAGGGACGCCAGAAGAGATTTAAGGTTAATTCCGCCCCTTGGGGCGGGCACAACGCCGATGGGGTTTCCAAAGGGGAGAAGCGGCAGCTCTTCCCGTTGATCGAAAGGAAGATCGGCTGCTGAATCGGATGAGACCCGCGATCCAAACTGCAAGCGACGCGCACCCCGCCGGTGGCGCCCTTTCCGGCCATTATGTTTTTTCTCAAGCGCCGGTGCTGATCTATTGGGAGATGACGCGGGCCTGCGACCTCGCCTGCCGCCACTGCCGCGCCGAGGCCCCCCCCCAGCGCGACCCGGAGGAGTTGACCACCTTCGAGGCGAAGCATCTGATGGAAAGGATGCGCGCCTTCGGCGGGCGCGGGCCGCACGTCGTGCTGACGGGTGGCGATCCGCTGAAACGCCCTGACTTTTACGAGCTTTTGGAACACGGCGCGCACATCGGACTCCACATGTCGGTCGCGCCCAGCGGCACCAACGCGCTCACGCGAGACGTGTTCCGGCGCTTCAAGACAACCGGCGTGGAGAGCATCTCGCTCAGCCTGGACGGCCCGACCGCGGAAAAGCACGACGGTTTTCGCGGCGTGCCGGGCTGCTTCGACCGCACGGTCGAAGCGGCGCGCGAGGCCCAAGAAGAAGGGCTTGGGCTGCAGATCAACACCCTCGTAACCGCCGAAAACGAGACCGACCTCCCGAGCATGCATCGCCTGGTATGCCGCCTGAATCCGATGCGCTGGAGCCTGTTCTTTCTCATCCAGGTGGGGCGCGGCCACGGACTGCGGGAGGTTACGGCCGAGCGCTCAGAAGAGATCCATCACTGGCTTTACGATATTTCCAAAGAGACTCCCTTTACGCTCGCCACCACCGAGGCGCCGCACTTCCGCCGGGTCGTGCTGACGAGAATGCGCGCCGAAGGAATCCCGTTCGCCAAGATCCGCGAAACTCCCGTCGGCCGCGGCTTCGGTATTCGCGACGGCAACGGCATCATGTTCATCTCGCACACCGGAGACGTCTGCCCCGCCGGCTTTCTCCCGCTCGTGGCGGGGAATATCCGGACCGCCGACATCGTAGACATCTACCGCGACGCAGCGGTCTTCAAGCAAATTCGGCAGACGAGCGGATTCAAGGGCAGATGCGGCGCCTGCGAATTTAGAGAGCTCTGCGGCGGCTCGCGGGCCCGCGCTTACGCCGCCTACGGCGACAGCTTGGCCGAGGACCGCGCGTGCAGCTACCGGCCGGGCGAATACGCCGCGCAACTGGCCGCGGCGACCTAGTGACGGGTTCGACCGACGGCATCACGATGCGCGACTCGACTCAGCTCCCGTTTCCTCCCCGCTCGCGTTCGCTTCACTGCCAATCGATTGGTTCCGTTCGCAAAGGATCTGGTTTGCGTCTTTTGGCCGGATTTGCTTTGATACAGGCCTAACGATGGCACGGACGGAATCCAGCACTAAACGGGGAAGAGTTTTGGGCGGACTCGCGCTGGTCTTCATCCTGGCGGGCCTCTATCTCGCCCTGATTCACGTCCCGCCGGACGCCTACCAGGGAAACGTCCAGCGGATTATGTACCTGCACATCCCCAGCATCCTGACCGCCTATCTCTCCTTTTTCATCGTCTTCATCGCCAGCTGTCTCTACTTGTGGAAGCGGGACCGGCGCGACGACAACCTGGCCTACGCCGCGGCCGAGATCGGCGTGTTGTTCACTACCCTGACCATTCTCGAAGGGTCGATCTGGGGAAAAAACACCTGGGGGGTCTGGTGGACCTGGGACGCGAGACTGACGCTGACGGCGATTCTCCTGCTGATCTTTGTGGGCTATATGATGATGCGGTCGTTGATCGAGGATGAAAATCGCGGCGCCGCCTGCGGCGCGGTGCTCGGAATTATCGGTTTTATCGATATCCCGCTGATCCACATGTCGGTTTACTGGTGGCGCACGCTCCACCAGCCGCCCTCCATTTTGCGCCCGGACAAGGCGCCGTGGCAGAACATCCATCCGACGATGCTGATCGCGCTGGCGGTCAACCTGATCGCCTTTATGTTATTCTACTTTTATCTGCTCTCTCGCAGGATCCGGCTCGGCGAGCTGCGAGAGGAGATCAAACGGGAGCGGCTTGACAGAGGAGTCTGAATGAAAGGCTGGGGTTTTGTATTTTTGGCTTACGGCATTGTCTGGCTCGCGCTGCTGATCTATCTGGCGAGCCTTAAGAAACGGCTGCGCCAGGCCGATGAGGAGCTGGCGCAGTTGCGCGCGGCGGGAAGCCCGCGCCCATGAGCCGCGCCAAGCGATTCATCATCGGCGGACTCGTCATCCTCGCCGCCCTGGTCTACCTGATCTACGGCGGCATGCAGGAGGCGATCGTCTATTTCGTCACGCCGGCGGAGCTGAAAGCCAACGACGCGGGCTCGAAGGGAAAGTTTCTGCGGCTCGGCGGGATGGTCGTGAAAGGCTCGCTCCAGAGGGACCCCGACGGCCTGACCTACCGGTTCGAGTTGACCGACGGGAGCGCGGCGATACCGATCTATTTTCGCGGCGTGCCGCCCGATCTCTTCACCGAGGGCAAGGGCGCCGTCGTGGAAGGAAAGATCGGCGACAAAGGCGTCTTTGTCGCGAGCGCCATTATGGCCAAGCATTCCGAAGAATATAGCCCGCACGAGCAGGGAAAAGAATCCTCCCCTCGCAGCTTCATTCCCGGCAAGGAGAAGACAAAACCGTGACCCATTCGATTCTACTCAGGGTCACGGTGAGGAGGATCGAACCGTGACCGCCGGCGTCGGATATGTTTCGATCCTCCTGGCGCTCATCTGCGCGCTCGGGGGCATCGTTGCCCCGATCCTGGCCCATCGCACCGGCAACGAGCGCTATTTCGCGGGGGCGCGCGCCGCCATCCTCGGCCAGTTCGTTCTCGTGACGCTGGCCGCCTCCGCGCTGATTTACGGCCTGGTCTCGACCGATTTCTCGATCAAGTACGTGGTTAATAACACCACGCGGGCGACGCCCTTCTACTATCGGGTGACCGGCCTGTGGGGCGCGCTCGAAGGGTCGCTGATGCTGTGGGAGTGGATCTTGATTATCTTTTCCGGCCTGGTCGCCTGGATCTACAAGGACCGCCACCGCGAGCTGATGCCCTGGGTGCTGATGATCTTCTCCATCGTCTCCGCCTTCTTTCTCTTAGTCGTGGCCTTCGCCTCCAATCCATTCGAGACGGTTTTTCCCGTGCCGCTCGACGGGCGCGGGTTGAACCCGCTGCTCGAAGACGCCAACATGATGACCCATCCGCCGCTCCTCTACACCGGCTTCGTCGGGCTGACCGTCCCCTATGCGTTCGCGATGGCGGCGCTGATTGTCGGCAAACTTAACGACTCGTGGATCGTCACCACGCGGCGCTGGACGATCACCGCGTGGTTTTTCTTGACGCTGGGTAATTTGGTCGGCGCCTACTGGTCCTATCACGTCCTCGGCTGGGGCGGTTACTGGGCCTGGGACCCGGTGGAGAACGCGGCCTTCATGCCCTGGCTGCCGGCGACCGCTTTTCTCCATTCGATACAGGTTCAGGAGCGAAGGCATATGCTCAAGGTCTGGAACCTGTCGCTCATCATAATCGCTTTCGCGCTTACCATCTTCGGCACGTTTCTCACGCGCTCCGGCGTCCTATCTTCGATCCACGCCTTTGCCAGCGGACCGGTGGGGATACTGTTCCTCGCTTTTCTTGCCGTTATACTGATCGGCTCGTTCGGCCTGCTGGCCTATCGCGCGGACCACCTCAAAGGACAGCCGCAACTCGATTCGATGGTGAGCCGGGAATCGGCCTTTTTGCTAAACAACGTCGTGCTGGTGTCGGCGTTGTTTACCATCTTCTTAGGGACGATCTTTCCGCTGATCTCCGAGGCGGTAACGGGATCGCAGTTGAGCGTCGGCGCGCCCTATTTTAATTGGGTAACCGCGCCGTTGTTCCTTGTCCTGGTCTTTCTCATGGGCGTCGGGCCGATGATCGCCTGGCGCAGGGCGTCGCTCGATAATCTCAAGCGCAACTTTCTCTGGCCCGCCGTGGCTGCTTTGCTGATCGCCGTCGTCCTCGCGGTGGGCTGGGTGCGCGATTTCCTCCCGCTGCTCGGCTTCACGCTGTGCGCCTTCGTGACTGCGACGATCCTGTTCGACACCGCGCTGGCCGTGCGCGCGCGCCGCCGGATTGCGGGCGAAGGAGTCTTCAGCGCCCTCGTCACTTTGGCGCGGCGCAACCAGCGGCGCTACGGCGGGCTGGTCGTCCACCTGGGCGTGGTGCTGATTATTCTCGGAATCGCGGGCTCGATGAGCTACAGCGTCGAGCGCGAGGCGACGCTCGGGCAGGGCGAAACGCTGACGGTGGGACCGTACAAGATTCAGTTCCAGGGGCTGCGGGCGTCGCAGCAGCCGACGCACTTCCGCGTCGAGGGCGCCTTTCAAGTGCACAATAACGGCCACGATCTGGGACTACTCACGCCGGCGCTGAAATTTTTTCCGGGCCAGCAATCGCCGATCGGCCGCGCGGTTTACCGGAGCAGTTTCACGCAGGACCTCTACCTCATCCTCTCCGGCTTCAGCGAGATCGAAAAAAACCGCGCGACGCTGAGACTTTTGGTCCGGCCGCTCCTCGCCTGGATGTGGCTCGGCGGCTTTGTCATTGTTTTGGGCACGCTGGTCGCCATCTGGCCGCCAAAGAAAGGAGGAGGGAGGAGGGATGAGGGATGAGGGATAAAATTTGATGGCGCCGTGGCGAAAACTCATCATCACGCTCGCGGCCATTCTGCCGTTGATCGGTATTTTAGCCTACGGCTTTTATCGCGACCCGCGCTATATCCCCTCTCCGATGATCGGCCGCGCCGCCCCTCCGCTAATCCTCACTCTGTTCGACGGCGGAAAGCTCAGCCTGGCCGATCTCCGCGGCAAGATCGTTTTCTTGAACTTCTGGTCCTCGTGGTGCCCGCCCTGCCGGGCCGAGGCGAGAGAGATGGAACAAACCTGGCAGCGGCTCAAGAGCGACAATGTGGTTTTTGTCGGCGTGCAGATTCAAGACACCGAAGAAAACGGCCGCGCGTTCGTCAAGGAATTCAACATCACCTACCCGACCGGATTGGATGTCACCGGACGGATCGCCATCGACTACGGCGTGTGGGGAATTCCCGAGAGCTTCTTTATCGACGCCTCGGGGCAGATAAGCTACAAGCACGTCGGCGGCATCAGCCCGGCCATCATCACGGCCAAGGTGAACGAAGCGCGCCAGGGAATCGTCAGCGCCAAAGAGGGCAAGGGAGATTATCAGTCGGTCAGATAGGGTCAAATGCAAAATGAAAAAGGCAAAGATGAACAACCCCGCAGCAAGCTGCGGGGTATCAGGAGGCCCTCGGAGGACTTTCTCCCAAGTTGTCACCCCCGAATGTTTTTATCGGGGGTCCAGCCCGAAATTCGCCTGGATTCCCGCTAAAAGCATGCGGGAATGACGAACTCTTGCAGAGCCACCAACTACCACTGCGCAGCAAGCTGCGGGGAATGAACCCATAGAGATTCAAAATGCAAAATGAGAGACAGAGCGGAACTTTTAACTTTTGCGGTTTTCATTTTTCATTTTGCAATTGCGCGCCGGTTTTCGCGCTTCTCTTAAGCCTGTGGATTCTCTCCGCGGCGCTCGCGGCCCAGCCGCAAGATTTATTAGAGGAGCAGACCCGCGCGATCGCCTCGGAGCTGCGTTGCCCGGTTTGCCAGAATAACTCCGTCGCCGATTCCCCTGCCGAGCTGGCGCAGCAGATGCGCGCCTTGATTCAGGAGCAGCTCAAGGAGGGCAAGAGCCCGGCCGAGATCAGAGCCTTCTTTGTGTCGAAATACGGCGATTGGGTTCTGCTCGCGCCGCCGGCAAGAGGAGTGGGTCTTCTCCTATGGCTTCTGCCGTTTGTCGCTCTAGGCGGCGGCATCCTTGGGGTCGGCTGGTTTTTGAGACGCTGGGCGAAAAGACGCGCGACTTCGCCGGGCGCGGCCGCCGCGCGGGACGCGGAGATTCCCCTGCTGGAATCCGCAAACCCACGGGAATACCTCGAGTCCGAGCGCGACCGGCTCAGCGCGGAGCTAAATGAGCTTGAGTTCGATTTTCAGGCAGGCAAACTCTCCCAAGCGGACTATGACGCGGGAAAGCTCGAGATCGAGACGCTGAGCGCCCTGATGGGCAAGCGCATGGAGACGGTGCCGGCACGAGCGATTCCGCCGAAGCCCGCGCCCGTCAAGCAAGGTCCCGCGGAGGCGGCACGCTCCCTCAGAACGTGGCAGATCGTGGGGGGCGCCGTCTTTCTCCTGGTCTTCGGCATCACCGTCGGAGTCTTTTTGACCCAGTCTTTGCGCCCGCGCGCCGGCGAGCAGGATACGATGACCGGCGGCTTTCTCACCGGGACGCAGTCGCCGGGCGACGCCGCATCTCTGGTCGCCCAGGGGCGAGCCTTTTTCGAGAAGCGCGAGTACGCGCCGGCGATAGAAGCATTTAAAAGAGCGCTGGCGGCCGATCCCCGCCAGCCGGAGGCGCACACCTATCTAGGGATGATCCTCGCCCAGGCGGGCCATGCGGAGGGGGCGATCATGGCCTTCGACAGGGCGCTCGCGGCCCAGCCCGACTTTCCGATGGCGCTCTGGGGCAAAGGGATGCTGCTCTATCAAACTAAAAGCGATCCCGCGGCGGCGCGCGAGACGCTGCAAAGGCTCGCGGCGATATTGCCTCCGGGCGTGGATAAGACCGCGGTGGAAGAGGCGCTCGCCGATTTGAGTCGCATGCCCGCCGATACAAAGCGCCCGGCGCAGAGCGCGCCGTCAAAACCGGCGTCAACGGCAAGCGCGAAGCCCGCCGGGAAGCCCGTGCCGGCAGGCGGCGTGAAGCTTCAAGGCGTCATCGACGTCGATCCGAAGCTCAAAAGCAAAGTGGAGAGCCAGGCGGTGCTCTTCATCATCGTGCGCCCGGCCGGCGGCGGCCCGCCGATCGCAGCAAAAAGAATCGCGCGCCCTGTGTTTCCTCTCGCCTATTCTCTCGGTCCTGAAGACGCAATGTCGCCCGACGCGCTGCTCTCCGGCAAGGTCATGCTCTCCGCGCGCCTGGATAGAGACGGCGACCCGATGACCAGAGGCGCCGGAGATCTGAGCGGCGAATACAAGAAGAATCCCGTCGAAATCGGCTCGGCCAAAGTCGAGATCGTCCTCGATCAGATTCAGTAAAGAGTTCGGACTCGGAGACTGCACCGCCGAGACGCTGAGGGCGCAGAGAAAAGCGAATGAGGATATCACTTTGAACAAAACCCTCTGCGAACTCGGTGTCTCTGTGGTGAATGCTCTTTATGCTGAAAGATAAAGTTGCGGTTATCACCGGCGGCGCGAAAGGCATCGGCCATTATATCGCCCATGGCTTCGCGCGCGAAGGGGCGAAGGTCGCGATCACCGACATTGACGTGGAGCGGCTGAAGCAGACGGAAGGCGAGCTGCATGAACTCGGCGCGGAGGTGTTAGCGCGAAGGTGCGATGTGCGGACCGAAGACGACGTGCGATCCACGATAAAAGATGTCGTCTCCAACTTCGGCCAGGTCGATATTCTGGTCAACAATGCCGGCATCGTCACCCACTTCGGCTGGGGCGTGCCGCGCTGGCCGGTCGTCCGCGACATGGACAAGAGCTTTTGGGACAACGTGGTTCAGACCAACCTCGGCGGAACTTTTCTCTGCACCAAGCACGTCCTGCCCTACATGCAGCAGCGCCGCTCCGGCCATATCATCAATCTCTACGGCGGCAGCCCACCTGCCCAGGTCGGCTCTTGTGTCTACTCGGTCTCCAAAGACGCCATCCGCACCTTCACCCGCTTCGTGGCCGAAGAGGTCAGGGAGTCTAACATCTGCGTCGTCGCCGTCTCTCCCGGCGGCGCGATCGCCACCGAAGACGCGCCCGAAGAGATCCGCCGCACCATGCCCGGCCCCGAGTCCGCCGGCAACCGCTTTACCCTCGCCGCTGAGGCCGGCATGGAACTCTCCGGCCACCGCCTCACCCTGAAAGACGGCCGGTTGGCCATTGATGCGAGGTGAGGAAGATGGGCGTCTATTATGCCGTAGTCTGCGAGTAAAGGAAGTCTCTGGAGCGACTGCCGTTATTATTCTCTGGATAGTTTTGGGACGACCGGGTGTCTGGTTGTTGACAAGGCTTCTGCAAATGCGGATAGTACGAGCGGATCGAGGGCGTTATGGACTTAAATCACGCAATTCAGGCTCATGTTGAATGGAGAATCAAATTTCGCTCCGCCATTTCAAAGCAAGAGCAAATGGATTTTGCCGCCATCGCAGCGGACAACTGCTGCCCGTTGGGTAAGTGGCTCCACGGCGAGGGCAAGAGCGAGTTGGGAAAATTAAAAGCCTATTCCGTTTGCGTCCAGAAACATGCGGCTTTTCACGTGGAAGCCGGGAAAGTGGCGCAAGCCATCAATTCGAAGAAATATGCGGAGGCTGAAGCTATGCTGGATGTAGAAACTGCATATCAGGCCGCCTCCCTCGCCGTCGGCATAGCCATAAACGCGCTGAAAAAGGAAGCCGGATTGTAATCAATGCTTCGCGAAGAAAAGTTGTCAGGCTTTGGTTATTTGCTTTTTACGTATGGGGAGTGAGGCGGCCACTCGGCCGATTTACTTCATGAAGAGATTGCGCTGTTGAATCCCACTTTCTAGCCAATCATCCGTCCCCCGACACCGCACTAAAAGTTATTCGGACAGAGGCCTAATTCATTATGCCCCATTCTCCGCCACGAGGTTCTTCTCGCGGTGTGCAGCAAATCAGGGCGCGATGAATCGCGCCCCTACGGTAGGGAAATCGTTGACAGGCTAACGCGGAAAGCGGGAGCGTCTCCCTTTCTCCGCCTAGCGAGGGGAAGGAATCGGTGTCGGTCGGATTACCGCGCCGGCGGAGAATCCGTAGGCCCGATGAAGACCAGCGGTTTTTCCCCTTTGAGGTGGCTCGGCGCGACCACGTAGTCGCCCCTGACGGCGGGAGCGACGATGTTTTTCGTCACGTCCGTTCTCCCCGCGGTGACCACGTAGCCCAACCCTCCCGCCACAAGCCCGAGCACGGCGTAGGTGAGCTTCACCGGCGTATAGAAGAGGCTGGCGACGAACGAGCCGGCGCCGTAACCCACCTCACCCGCGGTGAGGGAGGTATCCGACGATTGCCCCTTCGCCTGGGCCTCCGCTCTCCTCAAAAAAACGGGAGAAGCGACGAGGGCGACGATAAGGAAAAAAGCCGAAACGTCTCGCAATGTGTTCTTCATAACCAACCTTATACCACGACTCGAACGCCGCGTCAAAAATTTTTTCAATTTCTCTTCTCCCTGTTGCGTTACCCCCGTTCGCTGAGCTAGAGAATACGAATGACTCCCGGCAACGAAGGAACCATCATGAACGATGAACGCAGAACGATCAGCGTCACGGTCAACGGCGTGAAGCACCGGGCCGAGGTCGAGGCGCGGACGCTGCTGGTCTATTTTCTCCGCGAGCAGCTCGCCCTGACCGGCACGCACGTCGGCTGCGACACCAGCCAGTGCGGCGCCTGCACCGTGCATCTCAACGGCCGGGCCGTCAAGTCATGCACGATTTTAGCGGTGCAGGCCGACGGCGCGGAAATCACGACGATCGAGGGGCTCGCGCAAGACAACGCGCTTCATCCGGTGCAGGAGGGCTTTCGCGAGAAACATGGCTTGCAATGCGGCTACTGCACGCCGGGGATGATCATGAGCGCGGTCAATCTTTTGCAGGCGAATCCTCGCCCGACCGACGCCGAGGTCAAGCACGCGCTCGAAGGCAATATCTGCCGCTGCACCGGCTACATCAACATCGTCGAAGCGGTCAAGTGGGCCGCAGAGCGGATGAGAGGCGATCATGTTTCCCGCTAACTTCGGATACATCGCGGCGGGCTCGGTCGAGGAAGCGACCGAACTGTTGGCCAAGCACGGCGAAGAGGCCAAACTTCTGGCCGGCGGCCACAGCCTGATTCCGGCGATGAAGTTGCGCCTCGCCTCGCCCCGTTATCTTATTGACCTCGGCCGAGTGCCCGGCCTGAGCGGCATCATAGTGGACGGCGAAACTCTGGCGATCGGCGCCCTCACGGTCCACGCCGACGTCGCGTCGTCCGATCTCGTGCGCCAACGCCTGCCGGGACTGACGGAGGCGGCAACCGCGATCGGCGACGTCCAGGTGCGCAACCGCGGCACCATCGGCGGCAGCGTCGCGCATGCCGACCCAGCGGCCGATTTTCCGGTCATCCTCACGGCGTTGAACGCGTCGTTCGTCCTGCAAGGCCGGTCCGGCAGACGAACGGTCGCCGCGAAGGATTTTTTCCTGGACTTTTACACCACGGCTCTGGCTCCCAGCGAAGTGCTTACAGAGATCCGCATCCCGCTGCCGCCTGCCGGCGCGGGCTCGGCTTACGCCAAGCTGCCGCATCCGGCTTCGGGCTACGTCGTCGTCAGCGCCGGCGCGTTGGTGGTCCGCGATCCGTCAGGCCGATGTCTCTCCGCCGCCGTCGCGATCGGTGGAGTTGACAACACCCCGCGACGCGCCTCAGCCACGGAAGCGGCGCTGCAGGGGCAACCGCTGACTTCTGAGATTATCGCCGCGGCCGCCGCCAAGGCGTCCGAAGGAAGCGAGCCGCAGGACGATCTCTACGCGAGCGCGGACTACAAGCGCCACGCGGCTACGGTTTATACGCGTCGGGCCATCGAAGCAGCCGTCAAAAGAGCAGGCGCGTGATAAATATGATCTGCATCGCGCGAGAAAACGCTATACCGCAGATCGTCCCAGACGGGAGCCGACGCCCGCTCGGAGAGGCTGCGCATCCGATACTGCCGGTGGGAATAAGCAGCGGCCCATTGCGCAGCCTCGGAGAGCGGGTGGCGGCTCCCGCGGTGACACCGGTCGCGCGCACGCGAAAGAATTGTTCACAGAACACGAGGTTTTAGGATGACGACACCGCACGCTCCGACCGGACTCATCGGCGCATCGATCCGCCGGGTCGAGGACCTGGTGCTGGTTGCCGGCAAGGGATGTTACCTGGACGACATCCAGTTGCCGGGAACGCTTCACGTGGCTTTTCTGCGCAGCCCCTACCCTCACGCAAAGATTCTTTCGATCAAGACAGACGCCGCCAAGGCGATGCCCGGCGTCGTGGCCGCCCTGACCGGCGACGATTTGAGCGAGCGTCTCCGGGTTCCTATCTCCCCGCAGGTGGCCGGAATGAAGATACCGCCGCAGCCCGCGCTGGCTCGCGGCGCAGTGCACGCGGCCGGCGCTCCGGTGGCGGTCGTCGCGGCGGAGAGCCGCGCGCTGGCGGAAGACGCCGCAAACGCCATTGAGGTCGAATACGAACCGCTGCCGTCGATCGCCGACGCCGAAAAGGCGCTCGAGCCCGGGGCTCCTCTGGCGCACGAGGAATTCGACAGCAACGTCTGCTACCGGGTGACCAAAAAAGGCGGCGACGTGGACAGGGCGTTTGCCGAGGCCGATCACGTCGTGCGCATGCACATCGCCAGCCCGCGCCTCGTCGCGATGGCGCTTGAGGCGCGCGGCGCGGTGGCGAGTCCGGAGCCGATGGGCCAGGGCCTCACCGTCTGGCTATCCACGCAGGGCCCGCACCGCGCGCGCGCCGACCTCGCCAACGGCCTGGGCTTTCCGGAGCATAAAATCCGCGTCATCGCCCCGGACATCGGCGGTGCCTTTGGCAGCAAAGGGCCGCTCTATCGGGAATACATCGTCGTGGCGCATCTGGCGCTTATGCTCAGGCGGCCGGTCAAGTGGATTTCCACGCGCAGCGAGGACTTTCTCACCACCAATCAGGGGCGCGATCAGGCGATGACCTCCGAGCTGGCGCTCAAGCGCGACGGCACGATGCTCGGACTTAAGGTCCGCGTCGTGGCGAATCTCGGCGCCTATCTGCAATCGAATACGGCCGGCCCGCCGCAGCGAATGATGGCGATGGCGCCGGGCTGCTACCGCATCCAGAACTGTCACGTCGAGGTCGTCGCGGTTTTTACCAACACGGTCTCCACCGGCCCCTATCGCGGCGCCGGGCGGCCGGAGTCGGTGCTCAACATCGAGCGGCTGATCGACAAGGCGGCGCGCGACCTGGGCATCGACCGGCTGGAGATCCGGCGCAAGAACTTCATCCGGCCGGAGCAGTTTCCGTATCGGACCGGCGTCGGCGTCGAATACGACTCGGGCGATTACGAAAAATCTTTGAACGAGGCTCTCAAGCTTTCCGATTATGACGGACTGATCCGCCTGCGTGATGCTGCGCGCAAGCGCGGCGAGCTGGTGGGCGTGGGTGTGTCGACGTTCGTGGAGCCGAGCGGTGGGGCCGGCTTCGAGAGCGGCACCGTGCGCGTCGAGCGCAGCGGCGTAATCACCGTACTCAGCGGCTCCAGTTCGCACGGCCAGGGACACGAGACCGCCTTCGCCCAGGTCGTCGCTGAAAAGATGCGCGTCTCCATGGATCACGTGGCTATCCGCCACGGAGACACTCTGGCGATCCAGCAAGGGGTCGGCACCTTCGGCAGCCGCAGCGCGGTGATGGGAGGCGGCGCCGTGGCCGTCGCCGTCGATCGCGTCGTCGAAAAGGCCCGACGCATCGCCGCGCACTTGTTGGAAGCGGCCGCCGAAGACATCGTTCAGGCCGACGGCGGATTCGCCGTGGCTGGCGTGCCGGAGAAGAAAGTCACCTGGCGCCAGGTCGCCTCCGCTGCCTACGGGCGGCTCCCGAAGGGCATGGAGCCGGGCCTGCACGAGACTGTCTTTTACGATCCCAAGCGGGAAGCCTGGGGTTTCGGCGCGCATGTGGCGCTGGTAAGGATCGACCGCGAGACCGGCGCGACGGCGGTTGAAAAGCTCGTGCTGGTCGACGACTGCGGCGTCGTCATCAATCCCATGCTCGTCGAAGGGCAGGTCCACGGCGGCGTGGCCCAGGGACTCGGCGAGGCGTTTCGCGAGCAGATGCTTTACGCCGAAGACGGCGCGCCGCTTACCGGATCGCTGATGAACTACGCCGTGCCGCGCGCCGCCGACATGCCGCCGCTCGTCCTCGGTGAGACGGTAACGCCGAATCCGTTTCATCCGTTCGGCGTGAAAGGCGTGGGCGAAGCGGGCTGCAACGGCGCGCCGCCCGCGCTTGCAAACGCGGTGATGGACGCGCTGGCGCCGCTGGAAATCGATCACATCGACATGCCTTACACGGCGCCCAAGCTCTGGGCGGCGATCCGCCAGGCGGAAACGAAGAAACGCTCGTAGCCTACGCGCTTTTTTCTCCGCTTACTTGACCACCTCTGCCGCTCGTAGGAGCACCGCCGCGGGAATTACCACGCCAATCTGCTTCGCGGTCTTCAAGTTAAGGACCAGTTTGAAACTTATGGGTTGTTCGACGGGCAGAGCGGTCGGCTTAGCCCCCTTGAGGATCTTGTCCGCAACGATCGCCGCGCGCTGGTAGAGCTCGTGTAAATCCGGCGCATAGCCCATGAGGCCGCCCGTGTGGACAAACTTCAGGATTGCGCCCACCGCGGGCAACCTGTGTTTCGCTGCTAGTTTTCCGATCGCACGGTTGTTCGGGTTGAGCACCGCGTCGTTCTGCACGTACAGGCCATCGGCCCGCTCGTGTGTGAGAGCGGCAAAGGCGCTCTCAAACTCTTCGGCGCCTGTGACCTGGAAGGATCGAACCTCGACCTTCAACGCCCGAGCCGAGATTTCCATCTCCCCGACCAACGGGACGGTCAGGGGGTTGTTACGTTGCACAAGGAGCGCGATACGACTGATCCGCGGCACGGCCTCCTTAAGCAATTCTAAACGCTTGCTGCCCAGATCCGAGGAAAACAGGCTCCGGCCGGCGGCGTTACTCAACGGGTCGCTGGGGCCGCCAACCGGCCCCGGAGTAACGACAGTGTCAACAGCCACAATGACGATGGGCGTGGTCGTGGTAACTTTTTTGGCAGCGAGAGCCGCGTGCCCGACCGGGGCGACGATGACATCCACTTTGAGACGAATGAGGTCGGCGGCGAGCGGAAGCAGCCTGTCGGCGTTTCCCTCCGCCCATCGGTGTTCAAGGATGATGTTAGTTCCCTCAATGTAGCCAAGCTCACGCAGCCGCTTGCGAAACACTTCGACAAGGCTTCTGAAGGCGGCTGGCGAACCGTGCGAGAGGAGCCCGATTCGGGGCACTTTCGCCGTCTGCGCCTGGGACATTGTGGCATCGGCAGCGAGCACGAAGAGTATCGGAACGAGCCGTAAAGCCTTTTTCATACCTGCCCCTTACGCAATGAGAAGGCCGCGTCCTTTCCGGCCACACAGGGAGATGGGAAACCAACCTACCACGCCGCAAAACCCATCGCGCAGCCGACGCCGTTCGGCGTTCGGTAGAGCGGCTGGTAGTCGATCATCCTGGCGGGCCGATTCGCTGCGGCTGCCGTCACGATCCAGTTGCGGATTTCGGATGTTCCTTCCACAAGGACTGAAGCGCTCATATTCTGAAGAAATTTCCGGTCGTTGGCTTCCAGGGCTTTTATAAAATTTGCGTCGAGCGCTTCGTCGATCTTCGTATGGCTCAAGCCGCCTGAGCCGACGACAACCACGCGCCGCTGCTCCGAAAACGCCGCGATCGCCGAGGCGAGCGCTTTGCCGAACTCGACGCACCGCTTGGCCGACGGCGCCGGCGGATAATAGGTGTTGACCATGATCGGAACAACCGCCAAGCGCGCGTCGGGGGTGAGAAACTTGAGCACCCGCGCGAACGCGTGGCCGAGGCCGCCCTCGTAGCGCGTTTTTCTCGAGTAGGCCGGGTCGAACCCCGCGTCCATAAGGCCGTCGATCAACGAGAGCGCAAGCGCGTCGTCAACTTTATAACGCGCGCGGTTTTCCGTTCTCGATTGGTTGAGATACCGGAGGCTCGTGCTCGCCTCGACTTCTTTGCCTGCGAAGATAGAAAATGGCGGCATATTGTCGTCGAGCAGATTCTCGTGCTGGTCGTCGCCGACGACGATCAGTGTATCGGGGTTTTTCTCCACGAGAATATTTCTAAGCTGGTCGATCGCCGCCATGCAGCGGCTCCACTTCGCCCGCTTCGCTTCCATCGTCTCTTTCTCAAGCTCGGGCCTGACCGGCAGCCGGTCCCAACTCCGCGTATTGAGCAGCCCCCACTGGTCCGGTGGGAGCATCAACTGCGGCGCGTGCGACATGGCCAGGCAACCAACAATTTCAGCCATAACGTTTCACCTCATCATACGCTAAGTCGCTGATTGTCATTCTCTTGTCAAGCCGTACCGGCTGGGCTATAAACATCGCTCGAAGACGAAAGGAGTCTTAGACTATGGCAAAGAGAACAGTGATCGAAATTCCCGGGCTGGCGCACGGCGTGCCGATCCCCAACGGAGCGAAAATCGGCAATATGATTTTTTCCTCGGCGATTTCGGGCAAGAATACCGAAACCGGCAAGCTGCCGCCCGATCCCGACGAGCAGGCCGAGATAATGTTCCAAAATCTTCGAAAGTTCATGGAGCTGGCGGGCGGCACGCCGGAAAACATCGGCAAGATGACCGTCTTTCTCAGGGACGAAAAGTACCGCGATTCGATCAACAAGGCATGGCTCAAGATGTTTCCCGACGAGCACAACCGCCCCGCCCGCCACGCGGTGAAAGCCGACTTGCGCGGCGAGGTGTTGTTTCAGATCGAAGTAATGGCGGTGTTGTAACAACGCATAAACAACATTTCGTCATGCCCGCGAAAGCGGGCATCCAGAGGGGACGCTGTAGGGGTCACAGCGGAAAGACTGGATTCCCGCGTACGCGGGAATGACGGAAGGGAACGGCCGGTAAGCGTCAATGAAGCCCAAGAGGCGATTGAGGGAAATCCCATCTGCGCGGGAAAAGCTGCAGGCGAAATATATTAGAACCGTTATCGAGCCTACGCGGAGGCTGGCTGAACTTTTAGCAGAGGTCGGGAGTTATAAAACCGCTACTTTGCGTCGGCGATCCGCTTAAATTCTTCCAGCGACAGTCCCAAGATTCCAGCCCGCGCTTGCGCTATTTCGTTAAATCTTCTTCCACGGCGAACCGCTCGCGAGCCAGGCATTGGCGGAGGAGATTAAAAAGAGCTTGAGATGGAGCGTGGAGGTGCCGAGCTACGGCCAGACGGTCAGGCTGACGTGATCGCAGGTTTGACCGCTCTGAATGCCGCAGCGTCCGACTGCTTTAGCGGTGCCAAAAGAAAGAACGACAAAATCGAGCCTTCAGTTATGGATAACCTCACCGGGGGTTTTTCGACCCCGTTCGGTGCGGTTGAAATCGCTGTCAAAGCTGACGATCTCAAGGCCGTGTTTTTCTGCGGCCGCGTAATGGTAGGCGTCGTCAAAATCGAGATTGAATCGCTCTATAACGTGGACGACACGTTCTGTATCCTCAGGCTCAAGGCGAAGCAGCCCAATAGCCCCGTCTACCAAGGCATCCTTTACGAACCGTAACAGGGCCTCTTTGTGCTTCAACCTTGTCAAGATAACCGCAATGGAGTGAAAAGCAAAATCAGTGATGAAAAGGTGCTCTGGCGCCGTCCCATCCAGAAATCGACCGACCTCCGCCGATCCAGCCTGATCGAGCAGCCGCTCCAGCCAGACGTTCGTGTCTACGAGATACACAGGCTAATCGCCGCGCCATTCCAAGGCTTTTTTTTGCAGCTCCAGGGAGGTGTACTGGTCGCGGAACTCCCGCAGCGCTCCGGCCCAGTCTTGCCGCAATTTCCTGCCGTTTTTCCGCGTTCGTCTCTTATCGAGGGCCTCCACGAAAGTCTCTACCTCTTTCTTCAGGTCCGGAGGCAGATCTTTGACCCGCTCTTCAATGCTTTTCATGGTAGAACCCCCTTGCCCGGCATGAGCGCATTATACCTCTTACTATGAGGAAGATATACCGAACGGCCCTCCGTCTTCAACTCCGCCTTAGGTGGGGTGAAATTCCGCCGTTTCGGAATTACAAAAACGTGAAAGTTGGCGCGTGAGGGTTTGAAGGCAAGATGCGAGCCGCGATTCTACCCAGTTCGCAAGACAGTCAAGATAGCAATGCCCGACCCCGTAGGTTCGAAAGTCCATGGAGCTGGCGGGCGGCACGCCTGAAAACATCGGCAAGATGACGGTGTTTCTCCGGGACGAAAAGTACCGCGACTCGATCAACAAGGCATGGCTCAAAATGTTTCCCGACGAGCATAACCGCCCGGCCCGCCACGTGGTGAAAGCCGATCTGCGCGGCGAGGTGCTGTTTCAGATAGAAGTGATGGCGGTGCTGTAGTCAAGGCACAACCGATCTCGTCATGCCCGCGGAAGCGGGCATCCAGAACTTCAATCAGCGGGCGATGATGTAAAGACTGGATTCCCGCGTGCGCGGGAATGACGGAAGGGGCTGACCGCTATTTATAACTCCACTCGTAATTCCTGTCCCGGTACGCCTCTTCGGGCATCAGGCTCGTGAGATTGCGCTTCGCCAGCTCATCCTGAAACCTGCGGCGAATCTCGGCGGCCTCGTCGGGATACTCGATTTGGTCGCGCGCCCGGTCCTCCACTTTCTCGCTGAGACCGCTGAACCCGCGCGGCGGATGGATGGCGAGATAGCGCGCCGGCGCCGAGCCGACGTTGAAGTGTTGGTGGAACCAGCGGTTGGGCGGCACGAAGACGCTCGCCTCGTGCCACGGGATGACCACTTTCTCTCCGCCCCCGGGCCACATGATCGAATAGCCCTCGCCGGCGGGAATCACGATCAGGAATCCCGGCCCGTGCCGGTGACCTTTCTTGTAGGTCCGCGCCGGAAAGACCGACATGTGGCCCGAAATCGGCGAGCCGGGAAAGCCGACCCAGACCACGTGGCCGCCGGCACCCCTTCGCTTGAAGGTGTCGAGCCGGTCCCAGGCTCTCATGTCGGGGAAGAAATTTCCGATCCAGATGTTTCTCCCCTCCCCCTTCCCGCCGTCGGGAATCCACTCGACCTTGGCCTCGGAATACATATCCCCGTTGCCGCTCGTCGCCGGAAGATTGAACTCGGTGCCGGGTGTTTTAAAGAAAAAGTCCGCCGCCGGCATCGCGGCCATCGCGAGCGGCAGATAGCTCGTGTGAAGCAGCCGCACAACCTGGGTGCCCTGGAGATTGCTCGCCTGCCATTGGCAACCCCCCGGTATCAGAAACATGCTGTGGCTCTGCCACTCGAAGATTCTCTTCGGACGGTCATGCGCGGTGACGGTCGTGATCCCCCTTCCCTGCAGAACATAAACCGCCTCGTCGACCGCGCTTCTGACCGGCGGCAACGTCTTCCCCGGCGCGATCTCCGTGACATACGCCCCGGTCACGCCCTCCTGCCCCACCAGCTGTACGAAAGCCGCGTTGCAGTCGCGATCGTCCCAGCGCCCCAACTCGATCGTTCTCAGATCCTCCAGGTAGTAACCCCGGTAAATCGGCACACCGATGGATTCGATCCACCGGTCGTAGGGACTCACTCTCTGCCACTGTATCGAATTTTTCTCAGCCATAGGCCTCCCCGAAAAGTTATTTCTTCTTTTCCGCCATCGCGCGATCCAAAACGTCGTAGATCGGCTTCATCTCCATGTACTCCGGCCGGTCGGAGAGCATGTATTTGACGCCGTCCACGCGCCGGTCCTCCGGCGAGATCACGTCCTTCGGGATATCTATCCGCATGGATTCTTCCGAATTGATCGGCGTGTTGGAGACTTTCTGGTAGGCGATTTGCCCTTCCCGCGAAAACAGCCAGTTGATGAAAAGCTTGGCCGCGTTCGGGTGCGGCGCTTGGTTGAGCAGCACGAGCGAGCCGCTGCTGCCCGCGGAGATCGCCGGCGCCTCCTTCCACCGCGCTGTCACGAACTCGTCCACCGGTAAGCCCTGCTGCTTCGCCTTGCGGACGTCGGAACAAAAAAAACAGATGGAAAATTTGCCGTTGGCGAGCCAATCGGTGGATTGCCGGATATCCTGACTCAAGACGATGTCCATCTCGCTGTAAAGACGGCGGAGAAACTCCGGGCCGAGACCCGGGGTATAGTACAGAATGCGCACGCCGATCCGCTGGCTGCCGGAAACCTTCGGGTCTTTCGACAGGACCTGGCCCTTCCATTTCGGCTGGACGAGATCCCAATAAGAGTTGAAGTCGCCCGGGTTCACTAGCTTGGAGTTGTACGAGACGTAGCCGGCCGAAGCGCGGCCGACAAACACAAAGATATATTTGTTTTCCGGATCGATGTAGTGATGCCGTCCTTCCAACCACTTCGACGTGTCCGTCACCTCGGGCAGGATGAGCGCCCCCGGAAGCGGATCGAGGATTTTTGCCGGATAAAAGACGGTATACGGAGTCGTCGGGCCGCTGATATAAACGTCGGCGAGATATTTTCCGGCGCGCCGTTCCGCCATGATCCGCGGGCCGAGTTGGTTGCCGCGGCCGGTCACGGTCGTGAGGGCGACTTCGGGATATTTTTTTTGAAAAGTCTGCGCGACCGCTTCGAGCTCGCCGTCGCCCTGATAGAGGTATAAAGTTAACTTGCCCTCTTTCTTCGCCGCCCCAACCGTCCGCTCCCACTCCGCCTGCCAGTCTTCTTTCTGCTGAGCAACAACGGACGCGAGCGGACCAGAGAACAGGACGACGCACAGAACGAAGAAAAACAGAGGGAAGGTAGCAGACCGTCGAAACGGGTTCATCGTTGCTCTCACGGCTTCAAGTTTCGGTCCCAGCCCCCAAAAAGCCCGTTTCTGTCTTTCCCGCGAAAGCGGGAATCCAGTCTTCCTGGATTCCGGCTCGCGTCAGCTCAAAGCTGACTTGGCCGGAATGACGGGAAGAGAGCTGACGCGTTTTTCCGGTTTACGCCGGCACCTTCAGAATCGCCTTGTATCTCCGCGAATAACGCGCCCGCGCTCCGAGACGGCCGGTGAGGAACTTCTCCCGGCTTTCGGTCGGCAGTTCGAGGCAAACGTTGGCGCTCGGATCGCGGAAGACATTCATCGGATTTTTTCCCTCCTGAACCAGTTTGATCTGATGGTCGAGGAGATGGCGGTACATCACGATGCCCCGGTCCGATTCGCCGAGCAGCTCCTGCGTCCGGTCGTAGACCGGCTGCTGCGAGACGAAGATCGCGTTGTCCTGCGGATCGACGTCGCTGTTGAGTTGATCCATCTGCGGCTGCCCATGCTCGTCCAACACCGGCGAGGGCATCTCATAGAGCGGTATCTCCTCCGGTTTTTGGCTGTCGCCTTGGTCCACCGGATGGACGGAGCAATACCACTGCGCCGTGTGGCCGTCGTCCACCGGCACGCGGAAGCGCAGCATATCGGGACCCTTTTGCGTGCTCGGGAAAATCAGCCAGTGGCCGATCTTCCAATCGTCGGATTCTTCGGTCTCCCCTTCCAGGATTCTCCGCTTGATGATTCCATAGTTTGCCAGGTCGAAAGAAATTTTGAGATGCCGGATACGCTTGCGTCCGCGCTCGCCTTTTCCGCTCATCTCCGCGGCATAGCTGCGAAACACGCCGTGCAGCCACTCGACGTGGACCGGATCGAGAATGTTCTCCGCCGTCTGGAGCCAGTTGCAGGCGGTTACCGTGTGGCCGATCTCGCGCCAGCTATTTTCCTCCACGAGAAGATCCCATCGAGGAAGCAGCGGGACGGGCTTTGGCCCGATGTAGGCGAAGATCAGCCCGCCCAGCTCCTCGGCGGCATACGCCGGCAATTGGATCTTATCCTTGAAGTTATTGCCGGGCTTCACCGTTTCCTCGAACGGCTGCTCCACGCAGCGCCCCGCGCGGTCGAACTTCCACCCGTGGTAGCAGCATCTTATGCCGTCGGCTTCAGGGATACCGTAGGCGAGGTTGGCGCGGCGGTGCGGGCAATAGGCGCCGATCAAACCGAGCCGCCCCTGCTCGTCGCGGAACAGCACCAGCTCCTCGCCCAGGAGTTTCACGTACTTGGTCGGGTGGCGCGCCAGCTCCGAGGCCGCCGCCACCGGATACCAGTAGCGGCGCAGCAGCTCGCCCGCCGGCGTCCCGGCTCCGACACGCGTCAGTCGCTCATTCTCTTCTCGGGTTAACATACGCACCTTTCAGTCATTCCCGTGTAAACGGGAATCCAGAAGGGCGCGATGAATCGCGCCCTTACATCAGCCTGGACTCCCGCTTTCGCGGGAGTGACGATTTTTATTTTTACTGCTTTATCTTCCCGCTCCCAGTGCCTGACTCACGACCTTCTGGATCGGCTCCATCTCCATCCACTCCGGCTTCCAGGTGACGATGTAATGGCCGCCCTCTTTGCGTTTCACAGACGGCTTGACGTCCGTCTTGGGAATGTCCATGCGGAGAGAATCGTTGCTCTCGCCCTCTTTCTGAACGGCCATCTGTCCCTCGCGCGACAGCAGCCAGTTGACGAAAACTTTGGCCGCGTTCGGATGGGGCGACTTGTCCATCAGCACCACCGTGAAAGCCGCCGGCTCCAGCGCCGCCCCTTCCTTCCAGCCGCCGGTGTCCAGCACGTTGATCGGCAATCCCTGAGCGCGCGCCTGTAGAGTATCGCCGCCGTTGCCGAACAGCAGGATGGCGAACCGCTTGTTGGCGACCCAGTCGATCGCCTGGCGGTATTCGCGCGAGAGCGTCACCTCCGATTCGGCGAGGAGCCGCTGGAGGAAACGCGGGCCCAACTGAGGATTATAGTAGGCGAAGCGCGCGCCGCTGCGCCCGTAGCCGCCCGCCCGCGGATCCATCGCCACGATCTTCCCTTTCCACTTATCCAGCAAATCCCAGTAGGAATTGAGCTCGGCGGGATTGACCAGCTCGGTGTTATACGCGACCAGGTTGCTCGACACGCTGCCGACGGCAACGAAGATGTACTGCCCGTCGGGATCGGCGTACTGGTGTTTCCCCTGCCACCATTTGCTCTCGTCCTTGACTTCCGGAAGGATGAAGGCGGAAGCGATCGGTTGCAGCGCCTTCGCCTGGTAGAGCGAGTAGGGCGAAGTATTGCCGATCCGGGCGACAACCGCTAGATGCTTTCCGCTGCGACGTTCCGCCATGATGCGCGAGAGCAGATCGCTCCCCTTCCCCGGCACCAGCTTGACTTTGATCTTGGAAAATTGCTTTTCGAACCCCTTGAGGTAGGAGTGGTCGTCGCCCAGGGTGTAAAATGCGATCTCGCCCTCTTTCTCGGCGGCGGCGACGGTTCGCTTCCATTCCGCGGCCCAATCGCCTTTCTCCTGCGCCTCCGCCGAAGCGCCGAACGTAAATATAAAGAAGAGGAGCAGCCACGCGGCGGCAATCCTCACGCTCAAGCGACGCACAACGGTTTGCATCTCGGTGTTCTCTTGGGCGCGTTCGAGATTACCGCCACTGGGCGAAGGCCATGCCGCATCCGGTGCCCGCCGGAGCCCTGTACGTGGTCACGTAATCGAGCAGCTCCATCTGAGCCGTCTCCATCGCGCCCGCGAGCGCGACCCAGTTAAGGATTTCCGAGGTGCCGCCATGGAGTTTCGCGCGCGGCAAGGAGAAAAGTTTCTCGCGGTCCTTGCGCATCAACCCCTCGATCGTCATCTGATCCAGCTCCTCGTCGATGATAACGTGGCTCAAGCCGCCCGAGGCGAGCAGCACCACGCGCACATCCTGCTGCCAGGATTCTATCCCGCGCCTGACCGCCTGCCCGAAGGCGTAGCAGCGCTTGGGCGTCGGCTGGTTCGGAGGATAGTAGGTGTTGACCATGATCGGCAGCATCGGCACCGTCCCGCCGGGCCAGAGGCGGCGGTAAAGAAAGCTGAAGGCGTGGCCGACGCCGATTTCGGCGCGCAGACGATTGCAGCGGGCGACGTCGAATTCCTCCATCGTCAGCGCAGAGATCAGATGCTCCGCTAATTCCTTCCCGTTCGCGTATTCAGAGGCCGTCTCCGCCCAGCCCCGCTCCTCCGCCTCTTTCCAGCGCGCTGGATTGCGGCCCGTGTGCTTGACCACCGGGAGCGACTTGCCGTGATAGATCGCGAACGTGGGCATATTGTCATCGTGGAACTGCTCCTGCTGGTCGTCGCCGAAGATCACCACAAGGTCGGGCTTCGCCTGGCGCAGCAGCTCGCCGACGCGGGCGATCCCCTTCTGGCAAGCCTCGTAGCGCTCGCGCCATTTCTCCTGCGTCAAATCCCGCTCGAGGTCGGGTTTGCGTTGTTTGGCCGATTTGAGCAGGCCCGCGTAGTCCAGCCGCGGATCGGTTTCATCTTTTTCGCGCAACAGATTCCATTCTTCCCAGCCAACACTCAGCTGCGGGCTGTGCGACGTTCCGAGTCCTAAAACGATCTTGGCCATAAAATTCTCCGTTCGTCCGGCTACTTTTTGATTATTTCCTTGAGCAACTTGGCAACCGGCTCCTGGTTGCTTCGCTCGGGAGTGTCCATCAAAATATAGTTGATCCCCGGAGAGCGCCGCTTGTCCGCGGGAATCGGGTCCTTGGGGATATCGAGCCGCATCGACTCCATCACCAGATCGGGCGCGTTCATGATTTTTTGGAAGTTGATCTGCCCTTCTCGCGAGAGCAGCCAGTTGATAAACACGCGGGCCGCGTTCGGGTGGGGAGCGTTGTTCATCAGCGCCACCGTGCCGTTGCTCCCCGAATAGATCGACGGGCTTTCCTTCCACTTGGTGGTGTTGAACTCCTCCACCGGAAGTCCTTGAGCCCGCGCCGTATCGACGTTGCCGCAGAAAAGGCAGAGCGGCAACTTTCCCACGGCGAGCCAATCCATCGCCTGGCGGTCTTCCCGGCTGAGCGTCACGTCCATCTCAGTAAATAGTTTCGTCAAAAACGGCGCTCCCAGTTCGGGGATATGATAGAGAAAACGGCCCTGGACCCGCTGGCGGCCGGGCTGGCGCGGATCGATCACCAGGATTTTGCCGCGCCACTTGGCGTTGAGGAGGTCCCAGAAGGAGCGAAACTCTTTCGGGTCGACGAGATTTTTATTGTAGTAGAGGTTCGGCATCTCGACGCTGCCCAGAAAAACAAAGATAGACTGGCCGTCGGGGTCCATGTAGTGGTGTTTGCCGCCCCACCATTTGGATTCATCGAGCACCTCGGGGAGGATCAACGCCGCTTTGAGATTATCCAGCGCCTTGGCCGGGTAGAGCGCCGCGAAGGGGGTCGTCGGGCCGCAGATGCAAACATCCCAAAGATATTTTTCCGCCCGCCGTTCGGCCATGATGCGCGGCCCGGTTTCGGCCGCCGACACGCTCGCCGTCAAAACTTGAATCTCCGGAAAGGCTTTTTCGAAGCCCTTGACCGCCGCCTCGATATTGTCGCGCTGGTAGAGGAAAACCGAAACCTTGCCCTCTTTCTTCGCCGCGGCGGCCGTTTTCCCCCATTCCGGTTTCGCCGGGTCCTTCGCCTCGGCCGCGTGGCTTTGGGCTGGAGCGATCGGGCCCAACGCGAGAGCCAGCAGGAAAAAGACCGGCGGGCCGAGAGCTATAAGTCGCGCAGGCTTCTTAGCAGGGAGCATTAATTGTTTGCCTCACGCCTGAAGTATGATTGGCAGGCCGCCTCATCCGGAGGCGACCCCGCGTCCGGGCGGTTGAACGTCCCGGTAAGACAGATTTGTAGTCCGGCCGAGAAGTAGAATCAAGAGATCGACCATCGGGCGGGCAAAAAGAAACGAGCGGCGCTTGCTTACCCGGCCTGGCGGTCGTGGTAAGAAGCGCTCCAGGTCTTGGTGTATTCCTCTCTCGCCTGGCCTCGCGATACCTCAAAAGAGACGATTCGATTTTTCGCCGGGTCCCGGATCAGGCCGAGCGGCTCGCCGCCCTCTTGCACGACGTTGATCTGCTCCCGCAGCATTTTTCGGTAGAGCGTGATGCCTCTGTCGGCGGCGCCGAGATTTTCTCGGCTGCGGTCGAAGATCGCGCCCTGCGTCTCCCAGGCCATCATGTCCTGACTGGCGAACGAGGTCATTTGATATTCGCCCTCGGGCGTCATCAGCTGCGGAAGATATTCCACCGGCGGCCGTTCGGGCTGCGCAACGCGCTCCCCCTCGGCCGAAGGGCGGAAGGTCATCCACACGATGTAGGTGTGTGTGTCATCGATCGGCGTCCGCCAGTGAATGACCAGGTCCGGCCCCTGGGGCGCATAGAGCATGTTGGGGAAAATGAGCGGGTGACCGGCTTCGGTCTCCGTCTCGTTGGCGTCCGCGTAAGTCCGCTTCTTCAGCACGCCCGCCCACACCGGCCCCCTCACCTCTTCGAACTCCAACTTTTCGATCGGCCGGTAGTAATAATCTCCGCCCGCCATGCCGCGCGCCTTGAATTGGTGCGCGTGTAGAAAATAGGTGTGGCTCGGGTCGACGGAGTTTTCCATCGCCTGGAGCCAGTTGCAGTTGTGCAGCGGCAGCACGACGATTTTTCTCAAGCCGTCCTCGCGCACCAGCAGGTCCCAGCGGGGAAGCAGCGGCGCCGGAGTCGGCCCCATGTAGGTAAAGAGCAGACCGGCCATCTCTTGAAGCGGGTAGGCCGTCTGGCAGACTTTTTCCTTAAAGCCGCTTCCCGCCGGCTCGAAGGGCTGCTCCAGACATTTTCCATGAATGTCGAATTTCCATCCGTGATAGGGGCAGCGGATTCCGTCGTCCTCGACGGTTCCATAGTATAGCGACGTCGCGCGATGCGGGCAGTGCTCGCCGACCAGGCCGTATCTTCCCTGCGCGTCGCGGAACAGGACCAATTCTTCGCCGAGAATTTTTAGTCGTTTCTTCGGCTTCTCGGGGGTGATCTCTTCCGCGGGACCGATCGGATGCCAGTAGCGCCTTAACAACGAGCCGGCCGGCGTGCCCGGCCCGACGCGGGTGAACATTGCATTTTCTTCTCGGCTTAGCATGGAGCTTCCTCCTTCAAAGAATTTGTCAGCCACACCTTAACCGAAAAGAGGTTCGACTTGCAAGAAAATAATTTAAAAAAGATAAGTAAAATCAGGCAGTTAACGTCGATATATGAAATGTTCCAACATTAACGATCTTACCTCCGAGTCACTTGATTAGCTCGGTGGCCAGCTCCTGAATCCGCCGGCGCTGCGCAAGCATGTCTTCGGCTTGCGTGTTGCTGTACGTCCTGCCGGGCTTCATCGCGGTTTTCGGATCGAACGGCGCTACATCGGTGCGACGGCTGTTGGTCTGCGTCTGTATCCAATCCGTTTGCCCGCTGCGCGACAAAAGCCAATTGACATAGACCTTGGCCGCGTTCGGATGAGGCGCACGGTTGAAGACTCCGATCCCGCTTGAGCCTGAAGACCAGTAGCCGCCTGTCTTGGGATCGGCCACCGCATTGATATTTTTCCCCAGCCCCTTCTCCTGGAAGATAATCAGGAAATACTCGTTGAGCCCGATCGCAATAGGATGGCGCCCGCGCACGACCCATTCGACAAGCTGGCGCCGGTCGTTGGTGTAGACGATCTTCTGGCTGCCGAGCAGCTTCCTGACAAAGTCCTCCCCATAGGCCAGCATCAAAACCAGGATATCGTTGAGCCCTTTGCCTTCTATGCGCGGATCCTGCATCGCGATTTTCCCCGTCCACTTGGGGTCGAGCAGATCGAGCGCCGACTTGATCTGCCCCGCGGGGACGCTGTCCCAGTTGACGTGGATGTTGTCGTCGGCGAGGCTGCCGCCGAAAACATAGTAGAGCTTCTTCTCGGTATCGGCCCAACCGCCGTCGAAGCCGCCGATCCAGCTCGCGTCGCTTCTCACCTCCGGCAGAATCGCCATCGGCCGAAACGGATCGAAGCCGTTGACCGGCTTAAACGCGGCGAGCGCCGACGTCGGCCCAGAAATGTAGAGGTCCCACTCGTAAACTCCGGCTTGCCGCTCGCGTAGTATTCTCGCGACCTTATCTCTGCCGCTGCCGCCCATCAGCTCGACTTTGATTTTCGGGTAAGCCTTGCGAAAGGCGTCCACGATCGCCTCGCGGAACGCATCCCCCGGCGGGCCGGCGATGCTCACCTGCCCCTCGCTCTCCGCCGCCGCCACGACCTTCTCCCACTCCTTCGCCAAGCCTGGAGCCGCCTCGCCGGCCAAGGCGGCGCCGCTCAGCAAAAACACGGCCGCGACGATCGTTAACAAGCCCGTCAAAAATCGCCCCCTCAATACGCGCATGTTTTCTCCTTCCAAAAACTCTATTGCGGGATGGTCTCTTTCGCGAGCTTGATGATCGCCTGGCGCTGCGCGATCATCTTCTCGGTCTGCGTCTGGACGTAACGCTGGTTCGGCTTGATCGCGAATTCCGGGTCGCCGAGCGGGACATCGAGCCGCCGGCTGTTCCGCCCGCCGCTCTGCGTCGCCCAGCTCGTCTGCCCCTCTTTCGACAACAGCCAGTTAACGTAAACTTTTGTCGCGGCTGGGTGCGGGCGGCGGTTGAGCAGCCCAAAGGACCCGAAGCCGGGAATGATGGCGTTGACCATCGCCGGGTCGTCGATGACCTTTACATTTTTGCCGATGCCCTTCTCGAGAAAAATTTTCAGCTGGTCGGACGGCAGCGAAACGGCGATCGGGTAACGCCCTCGTATCACCCATTCCGTGAGCTGCCTCCGGTCGCGGGTAAAGACGATCTTCTGGTCGCGCAGAAGCTTCTTCAAAAACTCCTCGCCGTACGACAGCGAAAAAAGCAGCGCCGAATTTAAGCCGGATCCCTCCTGGCGCGGGTCTTCCCAGACGATCTTTCCGCTCCATTTAGAGTTGGCCAGCTCTTTGAACGATTTAAGCTCGGTCGGCGAAACCAGTTCCGTGTTCACATAGACGACGTCCGATACCGTGCCGTCAAAGGCGTAGTAGACTTTCTCCTCGATGTCCATGAAGCCGCCGGCAAATCCGCCGTACCACTTCGTGTCGTCCAGCACCTCCGGCAGAATCAGCTCCGGCTTCAGCGGATCGAAAGCCCCGTCCGGCTTGAGCGCGCCCAATGGCGAAGTGGGACCGCCGATGTAAAGGTCCCAATGGAAAATTCCCGATTGCCTTTCACGGACGACTCTCGGCACCTGGTCCCGGCCGCTCGCGCCGTTGTATTCGACCTTGATCTTTGGATATTTTTTCTGAAAGGCGTCAATCAGCGCGCTCCGGTAGGTGTCTCCCGGAGGGCCGGCGATGCTGAGCTGTCCCTCTTTCTCGGCCGCGGCGACCACCCGCTCCCATTCCTTTTGCCATGGCGCCTGGGCGCCGACTCCGGTGGCAAAAAGCACAGCCACGGCCAAAGCCAGCGGTAAACACCTTGCGAAAAATACCGTCTGATTCATCTTGTCCTCCCAGAATGACGCTACGCACTTAAGTAAGAGACGCCGACAAAATCCGTGCCGCCTTCCGTCATTCCCGCGCAAGCGGGAATCCAGAGATCTTAGCATTTCCTGGATTCCGGCTCTCGCGTGCTTCCGCCCGCTCGGCCGGAATGACGGCGGGGATTCGTAACGAATCGATCAAACACCACACTAGCGACGAATTCCGATACGCAAACCCAAAAACCGGGCGAGCACGGCCACGCCGGTGGTCAGCAACATCACGATGGTCGCCACGACCGCCGCGCTCTCGTAGCGGCCCGAGACCATAAAATCGAGCTGGAGCAGCGCCAGCGTGCGGCTGCTCGAAGTCGCCAGCAGCGCCACGTTGCTGATATCGCGCGCCGCATGGATGAAACTCAAGACGCCGACCAGAATCAACGTCGGCAGCATCAACGGAACCACGATCCGCCGGTAGGTCGTCCACCACGAAGCGCCCATCGTGCGCGAGGCCTCTTCCAACTCCCGGCCGAGCTGCAGCAGATTACTTTTCAGGAGCTGCGTTCCGAGCGTGATGCCGCCGATCACCGTCGCCAGGATCAGCAACAGGATCGAGCCGTAGAGCGGTCGGAACAGACGCACGTCGAGAAACAGCCATAGCAAACCGATGCCCATCAAAATGCCCGGCACCGCCGACGGAAACCAGGAGATAAAATCGAGCAGCCCGCGCCAGACGAACTTCGTCTTGACCGTGATGTAGGCGATAATCGAGAAGCACCCCACCGCCAGGACGGCGGCCCCGGACGCCATGAGAAGGGTATTTTTGAGCGAGCCCAAGAAGATGGGATCGGCGAACACCCGCCGCCAGTTCTCCAGCGTCCAGGGATTGGCGATATGGAAAAAGCCGAACAGCGACATAAAAGTCCCGAGCAGGAGAAACACCATCGGCATGACGGTGACAAAAAAAGCGACGACGGCGACCAGGACGAAGGCCGGCGCGCGCCAACGGCCGAGGTGAAGCATGCGTCCCTGATAGCGGCCCGTCACGGTCGTGTAGTCGCGATGGCCGATCAAGCGGCGCTGCGCGGTGATCAGCGGCAGAAGGAGAACGAGCACCAGCGTACTCAGCGCCGTGGCCGGTCCGAACAGCGGCGGCTCCTGCTGGACCAGGCTATAAATCTTGGTGCTGTAGACCTGGAAGCCGATGGGCGATCCGAGCACCATCTCGACCTCGAATGCCTGCAGGCCGTTGATCACGGACAGGATCAACACCACCAGCAGGATCGGCGTCATGATCGGCACCAGAATCCGCACCACCGTCTTGAGCGGGCCTGCGCCGGCGACCTGTGACGCCTCTTCGAGGGTCGCGTCCATGTTGCGGAACGCCGGCGTCAAGAGCATCACTTTCACCGCCGTGGTGTTGTGGCCGATGTGGGCCCAGACGATTCCCCAGAACGAATAGATATTGAACGGGCCCCGTTGCGTGCCGAACAGCCAGTTCCATAACTGGTTGCCCAGCCCATACTCGGGATCGAGCACGAGAATCCATCCGAGCGTGACCGATAGCGAGGGAAGAAAGAACGACAGCCAGAACATGAACTCCAGCGCCGATTTGCCGGGGAGATCGGTCCGGGCGAGCAACCACGCGAGCAAAATGGCGATGGGAAAGGAAATCAGCTGGCGCGTGAAGATGAGGCTGAAGGTATTGTAGACCGCGCGCAGCATTCCGCGGTCCGAGAGCGCGACGCGCCACCCTTCAAGACTGTACTGCGCCACCGCTCCGGGCCGGGCCACCTGAAAACTATTAAAGACGATCAGCAGAATGGGATAGAGGACGAAAAAAGCGACGCCGCAGAGCGCCGCCGCGCCCACCAGCGACTCAAGATCGATTCGAACTCCTCGCACCCCTTACTCCAGCCGGCGAAAATAAATAGCGAGCGATGAGCCGCGCGACGGCGTCAACAGGCCGTCAGGCGGTCGGCCAAAGCGTGATTTCCTCTTCCTTCAGTTCCAGAAAAATCTGTTGCCCCGCGGGAGGGGGGCGCAAAGCGGATCCGATCACCCGGCTCTCTCCTCCGATAGCGACCGTATACTCGTAGTGGTCTCCGAGAAACTGGCTGCTCTTCAGGATGGCCGGGACGACATTGTCTTGTCCGTCGGGCGGCGAGGCCAACACGGCGATCTGCTCCGGGCGGATCGCCACCATGACCTGCTCGCCGACCGCCCGCTTCACTATCTGCGAAGAAGAGAGTCCCCCACGGCGCACCCGGAGCGCCGCTCCGCCCGCTTCGCGCAGCTCTACGGTAAGCCCCTGGTCCGTGACGTTCGCGACCCGGCCCGAGAGAGCGAAGATTCTACCCAAAAAATCGCGCGCGAACGAAGTGGACGGGCGATAATAGACATCCTCCGGGCTGCCCACCTGTTCGAGCTGTCCGTGGTTCATGATCGCGATGCGGTCCGACAGGCTCAAGGCCTCCATCTGGTCGTGGGTCACGAACAGGACCGTGACGCCGACGCGGCGCTGGAGGCCTTTGAGCTCGCGGCGCATCTCCTCGCGGAGCCGGGCGTCAAGATTACTCAGCGGCTCGTCCAGCAACAAGACTCTCGGCGAAAAGACCAGCGCCCTGGCGAGCGCGACCCGCTGCTGTTGGCCGCCGCTCAGCGCCGGCACCGGACGGTCCTCATAGCCGGCTAAGCCGACCAGCTCCAGCGCGGGGAGCACCTTCTCCGCGACTTGAGCCCGCTTCACCCCTCTCACCTTCAAGGGGTAGGCCACGTTCTCGAAGACCGTCATGTGCGGCCAGAGCGCGTAGGATTGGAAGACCATTCCCATGTCGCGCTTCTCCGGTTTGATGAAAATTCCTTTGCTTTGGGAGACGATGCAGCGATCGCCCAATAAAATCTCTCCGCGGTCCGGTTTCTCCAGGCCGCCGACCATGCGCAGGGTCGTGGTCTTGCCGCACCCGCTGGAACCGAGCAGAGTGAAAAACTCCCCCTCGTTGATTTCGAGATCGAGACCGTTGACGGCCGCGACCTCGCCGAAATATTTAAAGAGACCTTTGATGCTGAGAAAGCTCACGCTATTTTTTCCTTATGATGGTTTGTGGATAGAGCCGGCTGCTATTCCGCCCGAATTCCTACTTTCAGGCCGAACGATCTGGCGATCAGCGCCAGCCCTAAGGTCATTGCCATGATTAGGATCACGGTTATGCTCGCCACCTCCCGGTATCCCGCGGCCACCTGATCGAGCGCCAACAGCGAAAGCGTCCGCGTGTCCGAAGTCGCGAGCAGGATGATGGCAGAGGCGTGCTGCGCGGCGAACATGAACTTGATGACGCCGACGAGAATCATCGTCTGCGCCATCAGCGGCAGCACGATCTTAAAATAAGTCCGCCAGAATCCGGCCCCATGCATGCGCGAGGCCTCTTCCAGCTCGCTCCCAAGCTGAACGAAATTGGCTTTGAGGATCTGCGTCGAAAGCGTCACCCCTCCCAGCACCGAGGCGATCACCAGCAGAAATAGCGTGCCGTAGAAGGGGCGAAATACCGGCGTGCCCAAAAACAGCCAGAGCAATCCCAGGCCGGTGAGCACTCCCGGAATGGCGGAGGGCAGCCAACAGATCGAATCGAGAATTCCCCGTCCCGGAAGCTTGGTGCGCACCAGGACATAGGCGATGAGCGAGAAGATAAAAGCGCCGACCAGACCGGCGCTCACCGCGACGATCAAGGTATTTTTAAGCGCCATGATGATCCGTGGATCGTTGATCGCCATGGCCCAGTATTCCAGCGTCCAGGTTCTGGGGAGATTGAAAAAGCCGAAGCGCACCATGAAGCTGCCGCCTAAAACGCTGAGCACGGGAACCACGTCGAGAACGAAAACCACGAGACCGAGGAAGGCGGCGGCCGGAGTTTTCCAGGCGCCGAGATCGACCAGTTTCGGCTTGAACTGGCCGGTCACGGTGGTGAACTGCCGGCGGGCGATGAGCCTCCGCTGCATGGGAATGAAGGCCACCAGAAAGAGCAGGATGACGCTCCCCAGCGACGCCGCCTGATTGACCAGCGGCGGCTCCTGGCGCGCGAGATCGACGATCTTCGTCGAATAGACGTAAAAACCCCACGGCACCCCCAGCAGGAGCTCGGTTTCGAAGCTGCTGAAGATGCGGATCACGCTCAGCAGAAAGACCACGACGATGATCGGCGTCATCATCGGCACCGTGATGCGCACCATCGTCCGCCAAGTGTTGGCCCCCGACATCCGGCTCGCCTCTTCCATCCTGGCGTCCATCCTGCGAAACGCCGGCGTCATGAGCATCACTTTCGTGGATATACCGTTCGCCACGACGTGGGTCCAGATGATTCCGGGGAAGGAATAGATGTCGAAGCTCAAGCCGCCGAGAAACGGCATGGTTTTCAGCCACGAGTTGATCAGGCCGGTGTGCGGATCGAGCAGCAGCATCCAGCCGAAAGTGGTGGCGAGGTTGGGCATGATGAAGGAGATCCAGAAGCAGAACTCGAAGCCGGCGGCAAATGGGATGTTCGTCCGGGCGAGCAGCCAAGAGATTAAAATGCCCATCGGCAGCGCGATGACCTGGAGCACGACGCCGATCCTGACGCTGTTCCACAGGGCGCGCCAGATACCCGGCTCGCTGAACGCATCGCGCCAGGCTTGTAATCCCCAGACCTCCGGTTCCGCGATCGTGGCGACATTGAAGCTGTTGATGAGAATCAGGAACAACGGGTAAACGACGTAAAACCCCATAGCCCCGATCAGCAGCGCCATCAGCAGCGTTCCGCCATTGAGCGATCCGCTCCAGGCGCCGCCTCTCAACCTGACGGCGGCAGCGTTCGTTTCAGCCATTGACGTTTCCCTCCTCGGCGGCAGTGCCAGCCCGCTCTATTCCCATGGCGCGAGCACCCATCACCACACACTGCCGGAAGCGTCCTCACCGCAGAGACGCTGAGTTCGCAGAGTCAATGAACTCCCCCTCCGCGTCCTCCGTGGTTCGACAGGTCTCACCACGTCCCGAGCCCCCGTCGAGGGACGCGCCTCGGCGGTGAATCCTCCGGGCTAGCCCGCCTTCGCAACCGCCTTCTCGCTGCACCGGGGATGACAGCTCCCCATCTGGCAGACCGCCCCGGCTTTGCTCACCGCGGCTTCGAATTCACGGTGAATCCGCGGATCTTCGTCGTCGTACTCGATCTGCCCGCCTCCCTGCTTGACGCTCGTATAGGTGGAGCCTTCGCTGTCGGTCAGCCGCATGAAGCGATATCGCCAGCTCCCCCAGCGGAGCGCGAGATAGCGCGCGGGCGCGGCGCCGGAGTTGAAGTGCTGGTGAAACCACTGATTGGGCGGCACCACCACGCTCCCCTGCCGCCAGTCGACGCGCTGCATCTCCTGCCCTTCGGGCCAGAGCACGGAGTAACCCTGCCCGCCGAGAACGATCACGTGAGCGCCCGGGCCGTGGCGGTGGCCTTTCTTATAAGTCCCGACCGGGAACTCCGAGATATGGCAGCCCATCGTCTGTCCGGCCAGGTCGAACTTCATATTCGTCCCGCCCGCGCCGCGCTCGCTATAGTCTTTCAAGGTGACGGTATGCGTGTCCGAGACAAAGTTGGTGGTCATGAAAAAGCGGCCGAAGATCTCGCCTTTGCCGCTGAAGTAGTCGTCGTTTTTCGCGTCGAAGCGGTCGGTGAAGGCAAAGTCGTCGCCGAAGATGAAATCGAGGTTATGGAACAGATTCATCATAAAGCAGCTGTTGGTCACGGCGAAATAGCGGGCCGGTTCCGTGCCGCTGCCGTTGAAGTGCTGGTAGGCCGCATTCAGTGGAATGGCGAAGAGGCTCCCCGGCCCCCATTCGAACGTGTGCTTCTTTCCGTCCCGCTGCCAGACGGTGGTCGCGCCATGTCCCTTGGCGACGTAAACCATCTCTTCGTAGAGATGCTTCTGCGGCTTGAGCTTTCCGCCGGGGGGAATCTCGCAGACGTAACCGTCGTTGACGCCGCCGGTGCCATCCAGCACGACGAAAGCGCCGAGCCCGCCCTTTAAATCCCACGGCGCGACTTCGACGGTCTTGATGTCTTCCACGAAGAATCCATTGATGACCGGGATTTTCTGCGCCGCCTGCCAGGTGTGGTAGGTGTCCACCCGGGGCAATTTCGCAGGATCCAATTTCTCGACTTTTTCCGTTGCCATGACAAACTCCTCTCTCTGGTTGATGGGCCTGCCCTGAGCCGTGTCGAAGGGCTATCAGCCGTCGCCTAACCGCTGACGGCCGCGTGCTCGGGCCTCATAGCCGCCTGTGATGTTTTGCCGAACAATCCGATTCTTTCGTTGATAACGTCAAGATCGATGACCCGGTTCTTTTCCGGGTTCCAGATCACCCCCATCGGCTCGCCGCCGGCGCGGACGATCTCGATCTGCTCTCGCAAAAGCTTGCGGAGGAGAATGACGCCGCTGTCGGAGGCGCCCAGGTTTTCCTGCGTGCGATCGGTAACGCCCCCTTGCGTCTCCCAGGCCATCGCGTCCTGCGCCGGAACCAGGCTCATGTTGTATCCGCCTTCCGGCCCCTTCAACGCGCAGTGCTCGAACGGCGGGTCTTGATCGAGCGGCGCGCGATCCTCCACCGTCGGCATGAAATTCACCCGGTAGACCTGCGTGTGCGTGTCGTCGACCGGCACGCGGATCTGAAGGTTGTGGCGGAAGCCGTATCCCTTCCCGTTTTTCATGCGGGCCACATGGCGCAGGATCGTGGGAAAAAGCAACGGATGCTGATCGAGCGTCGGCGGGTCGGACGGATTTTTCCCCGGCGTGATGCGCCGCTTCATGATGCCGTATTCGAAGCGGACAAATTCATGGCTCTCCTCGTAGTCCGCCCGGTGGCCGACGAGATGCGCCGATTCTCCGTGCAGCCAGAAGAGATGCGCCGGGTCGACCGAGTTCTCCATCGGCTGGAGCCAGTTGCAGTCGAGCTGGCTGTCGATGACCGTCCAGCGTCTTCCATCCTCCCTCACCAGCACGTCCCAGCGCGGCAAGAG
>JBGPGE010000033.1:0-41691 GCA_041483675.1 Binatia bacterium | reverse complement strand
TTCTCCCACCGGAGCACCTTCTTGATAAAGGCCTGGAGCGGCTGGCCCGCCAGCCCGTGGCCGACGCCGATTTCAGCGCGCACGCGCACGTTTTCGGTGCCGATCTCGATCAGGTAATCTTCCAGGCTGTTCTCGTCTTTGAGATAGCGCTCCTGTTTGCCCCGCTTGATCTTGTAGAGGGGAGGCTGGGCGATCAACAGGTGGCCCTTCTCCACGAGGTCGGGCATCTGGCGGTAGAAAAAGGTGAGCAGCAGCGTCCGGATGTGGGAGCCGTCCACGTCCGCGTCGGTCATGATGATAATCGAATGATAGCGCAGCTTGGCCGGGTCGTAGTCTTCTTTGACTCCCGTTCCCAAGGCGGTAATCATCAAGCGGATCTCCTGGGAGGAGAGCATCTTGTCGAAGCGCGCCTTCTCGACGTTGAGGATCTTTCCTTTCAGAGGGAGTATCGCCTGGAAGCGGCGGTCGCGCCCCTGTTTCGCCGACCCCCCGGCGGAGTCTCCCTCGACGAGATAGAGTTCACACAGCGCCGGGTCCTGCTCCTGACAGTCCGCCAGTTTCCCAGGCAGCGAGCCGGAGTCGAGCGCGCCCTTGCGCCGCGCCAGATCCTTGGCCTTGCGGGTTGCCTCGCGCACCCGGGCCGCTTCGATCCCTTTCATGACTATCTTCTTGGCGTCTCCCGGGTGCTCCGCGCAATAGCTGCCGAGCTTCTCGTTGAGCAGCGCCTCGACGATACCTTTGACTTCGCTGTTTCCCAGCTTGGTCTTGGTCTGCCCTTCGAACTGCGGCTCGGGAACCTTCACGCTGATGACCGCGGTGAGCCCCTCGCGGACATCTTCTCCCTGAAGATTCTCTTCGTCCTTTTTGAGCAGGGCGTTGTCGGTCGCATAGCTGTTGATCGTCCTTGTCAGCGCGGATTTAAAGCCGATCAGGTGGGTCCCGCCCTCGATCGTATTGATGCTGTTGGCGAAGGAGAAGGTGTTCTCCGTGTAGCCGTCGTTCCACTGCAGCGCGATCTCGACGGCGACCCCGTCTTTTTCTCCTTCGAGATAAATCACGTGGGGGTGAATCGCCTTTTTGGCGCGGTTTAAATGTTCGACAAATGAGGTAAGCCCGCCCTTGTAGAACAGCTCGTGCTTTTTCTGGCTCCGCTCGTCCTCGATGGTAATCCGCACGCCCTTGTTCAAGAAGGCGAGCTCGCGCAGCCGCTGGGAAAGGGTGTCGAAACTAAAGTCGACGGATTCGAAAACTTGCGGGTCGGGCCGGAAGGTGACGCGCGTTCCTCTCTCCTTGGAGGTTCCGACCTCTTTCAGATCCTCCTGCGGCGCGCCGCGCTTGTAACGCTGCTGGTACACTTTGCCGTCGCGCTTGATTTCCACCTCGAGCGACTCCGACAGAGCGTTCACGACGGAAAGCCCCACGCCGTGCAGCCCGCCGGAAACTTTATACGATGCCTTGTCGAACTTGCCTCCGGCGTGGAGCTTGGTGAGGACGACTTCGGCGGCGGATATTTTCTCGGTGGGGTGGAGATCGACCGGAATGCCGCGTCCGTTGTCGATCACCGTCACGCTGTTGTCGATGTGGATCGTGACTTCGATCTGGTCGCAGAATCCGGCGAGGGACTCGTCGATCGAATTGTCGACCACCTCGTAGACGAGATGGTGCAGACCCCGTTCGCCGGTGTCTCCGATGTACATTCCGGGACGTTTTTTTACCGCGTCCAGTCCTTCGAGAACTTTGATGTTGTCGGCGTTGTAGTCTGCTTGAGGCGCGGTTTTGTTTTCGGCCATGCGTTCCTTTGGGAGCAGCTAAAAAATTTCCCTGTAAAGTTAAGGAGTTAGAATGACTTTCAGCCTGAATAAATTCTACCTAAAATGGGCTGAAAAGTAAAGCAAAAAATCGCCTTGTCGAGCAAAAAATCAATCGCTCAGTCGGGGATGGTTTTGGTATGGTTGGTGTTGAGCGAGAGCCCGGGCTAAGGCTCCCATTGGGAGATCAAGCGATCGAATTTTGCTGCCGTCACGACGGCGGCGGACCTTGAAAAACGACTTAACTAACTGAAGCTCGGAGGGGTGTGTTTTTGCCGCCTTGAAAGAGAGAGCATCTCTGCAAACTACCCTATCGACATTTAGGTTGACATTTAGGAAGGCTTTTGTTAGGGAAGTGGCAGAAAACGGGCCTCATGCGTTCGTTTTAGGAGGGTAAGAATATGGCCGATCAAACGGCTGAAGAGGTATTGTTAGACGTTAGGGTGGCCGAGGCTTCCTGGCTTTACAAGTTCTACCTCACCCAGGAAAGGAAGATTCTCGGCTCCACTTCCGTGATTCTCTTTCTGTTGACTTGGGAAACCATCGGCAACTGGGCTGGTCTCATTAACCCGATGTTTATGAGTGCGCCTTCTTTCGTCTGGAAAGCTGCGATCCAGCTCTTTGTTTCGGGAGAGATATGGAACGACCTCTACGTAAGCGGCGTCGAGTTCGCCTGGGGCTACGGGCTCTCTGTGATATTCGCCGTCCCGTTCGGCATTGCGATCGGTTGGTATAGGAAGGTCGCTTACACCTTCGATCCTTTTGTCAACGCCATGAACGCGACGCCTCGCGTCGCCCTGCTGCCGCTCGTCATCATCTGGCTCGGCATCGGCATCCTCTCCAAAGTCGGCATTATCTTTCTCGGAGCGGTTTTTCCTCTGCTCATCAACACACGGGACGGGGTCAAGACCACCCCGGCCAACCTGCTGAACGCCGCGCGGAGCTTCGGCGCTTCGGAGTGGCAGATTTTCAAAAGCGTCGTGCTTCCCTCGACCGTTCCATTTATCCTCACGGGCCTCCGGCTGGCGGTCGGCAGGGCATTGATCGGCGTCATGGTCGGCGAGCTCTACGCGGCAACGGCGGGGATCGGCTTCATGATCACCGTCGCCGGCGCAACGTTTCAGACCGACAAGGTTTTCGTCGGCGTGCTGATTTTCGCGATCAGCGGGATGATCGCCACGGACATGATCGACCGGATCGAACATCGGTTCGATAAGTGGCGGCCTAAGGTCGGCGCAGCTTAGTTTCCTGGCAGTTATCGAAGCTATGTGAAAGAGGGGTGGCCGGGCGATAGCCCGTGCCACCCCTCTTTTGTTTTTGGAGAGTTTGGAGAGAGGTAGCGATTGCTTTCCGATCTTGAGTTCTATAGCATCCTCTCCGCCGCGCCAGGGGCGCAGGCGGATCGATGATAAGGAGAATCATTCGTGCAAAAACTCCCCGGCCTGCTGCTCTTCCTGCTGCTCTTGCTCTTCCTTTTCTTCGGCCAGGCGCTCTCTCTTTACACCGACTGGCTGTGGTTTCAGGAAGTCGGCTACACGCAGGTGTTCAGCACCACGCTGGCGTATAAGTTCCTCCTGGCTCTCCTCTCCGGCGTCGGTTTTTTCTTGCTGATCTATTTCAGCGTGCGTGCGGCGGCCCATGCGCCGAAGGGCGTTGTTTTTCTCGATCATGAAAACGTCATCGAGCTGCCGAGCGTCCAACTCATTGACCCGCTGCTCAAGCGGTTGCTGCTGCCGGCGGCCCTGGTACTGGGAGTTATCGCGGCGCCTCAGGGCGCGGGCCAGTGGGAGAGCTTCCTGCTCTTTTTCAACTCGGTCCCGTTCGGCGTCGAAGACCCGCAGTTTGGCCGCGACATCGGTTTCTATATCTTCCAGCTTCCGGCGTTGCGAAGCCTGTATCATTGGCTTACCGTCGCCCTCTCGTTGACGTTTCTGGCGACGGCCTTCACCTATCTCCTCTACCGCGGGATCCAGTACACTCAACGCGGGCTGCATGTCAGTCCACGGGTGCGCCTCCATCTGCTGAGCCTGGCAGCGCTGTTTCTGGTCGTCAAAGCGTTCGGCTACTATCTCGACAAGTTCGATCTCCTCTATTCGGCCAGAGGAGCGGCGGTGGGCGCGGGCTACACCGATATCCATGCCACCGTGCCGGCGCTGGGCCTTCTCACCCTGCTCGCCCTGGTCGCGGCCGGTCTCTGTCTCATCCAAATCAAGCTTCCGGGCTGGAAATATCTCTATGCCGCCGTCGGAGCGCTGGTCGCCGTCCACATCGTTGCGCTGAATCTCTATCCGTCGCTCCTCCAGAGCTTCCGCGTGACGCCGAACCAGGCCGTCGCCGAGCGGCCGTACATCGAGCGCGCGATCCAGTTCACCCGGCGCGCCTACGGGCTCGACAAAGTCGAGGTCAAAGACTTTCCGGCGGAGGAGCAGCTAACCGCCGCGGATCTCAAGCGCAACGAGGCGACGATCAAAAACATCCGCCTCTGGGAACACCGCCCGCTGCTTGCGACTTACGCCCAGCTCCAGGAGATTCGGACGTACTACAAGTTCGTCGACGTCGACAACGACCGCTATCGGATCGACGGTGGCTACCGCCAGGTGATGCTCTCGGCGCGGGAGCTGTCCCACCAGCATTTGCCGAGCCGCATCTGGATCAACGAACACCTCACCTATACACACGGCTACGGCGTCGTTTTCGGGCCGGTCAATCAGGTGACGCCGGAGGGGCTGCCCGAGTTCTTTATTAAGGATATCCCGCCGGTCTCCGCCAGCGCGGCGATCGAAATCACCCGTCCGGAGATCTACTTCGGCGAGCTGGCCAACGACTACGTCTTTGTGAAGACCGGAGCGCAGGAGCTCGACTACGCCGCCGGGGAAAAAAACGTTTATACAAAATACGAGGGCAAAGGCGGCGTCCCGGTCGGCTCCTTCTGGCGCAAGCTGCTCTTTTCGGCCCGTTTTGCCACTTTAAAAATCGCGCTGTCCAGCGACATCACCGGGGAGAGCCGGATTCTCTACCACCGCCAGATTCAGGAGCGGGTCAAGAAGATAGCCCCCTTCATCACGTTCGACCGCGACGCCTATCTCGTCATCGCCCAGGGCGGCCGGCTCTTCTGGATGATCGACGGCTACACCACCTCCGATCGCTATCCCTATTCGGAGCCGGTGAGGCGCGTGGGCAATTACATCCGCAATTCCGTCAAAGCGGTAGTCGATGCCTATGACGGCACGGTCAATTTATATTTGAGCAGCGCCGACGACCCGATCATCCTGGCCTACGGCAAGATTTTCCCTGGGCTGCTGAAGCCTATGTGGGCGATGCCGGAAGAGCTGCAAGCGCACATCCGCTATCCGCAGGATCTGTTTGCGATTCAGGCGCACATGTACGCGACTTACCACATGCAGGACCCCCAGGTTTTCTACAATAAAGAGGATCTGCTGAGCATCCCGAGCAAGGCCCTGGACGGCCAGGAGCGGGAGATGGAGCCTTATTACACGATCATGCGCCTCCCCGGCGAGCAGAAGGAGGAGTTTATCCTGCTGCTGCCGTTTACGCCGAACAACCGGGACAACATGCGCGCCTGGCTCGCCGCGCGGAGCGACCAGCCGAATTACGGCAAGCTGACCGCGCTTAACTTTCCCAAGGCCAAGTTGATTTACGGGCCGAAGCAGATCGACGCCCGGATCGACCAGGACGCCTCCATTTCCCAGCAGCTCAGTCTGTGGAACCAGCGGGGTTCGCAGGTTATCCGGGGAAGCATGCTGGCGATTCCCCTTGAGCAGTCCTTGCTCTATGTGCAGCCGCTCTATCTGGCGGCGGAAAAGGGATCCCTTCCCGAACTCAAGCGGGTCATCGTGGCCTTCGGCAACCAGATCGCGATGGAAGAGACGTTAGAGCAGTCGCTGCAGCGAATCTTCGGCGGGCGTGCGGCGCGGGACAAAGCGCCGTCCTCGGCGTCTGAGCCCGCCGGCAAGGAGAAGAGCCTCGCCAGGCAGGCCTCCGAGCGCTTTGCCCGCGCCCAGGAGCATCTGCGCCAGGGGAACTGGGCCGGCTTCGGCGAGGAGTTGAAGCGCCTCGAGAGTTTGCTAAAAGAGCTGGAGAAGGGGCGCTAGAGAAGGGGGATCGAAAGATGCAGCCGAAAGTCGATCATATCGCCTTTGTCGTGAAGGATATCGAGCGCTCGGTGAAGTTCTATCAGGAGGTCTTCGGCGGCGAGGTCGGGCGGTCGAGAGGATTCAACGAAAAGGACCAGACGGCGGGCCGGCCGGTCCACACGCTGGTAAAGGTCGGCGACTACGGCTTCGACCTTTTTCTGCAAGACCCCAAGGACCCGCCGCATCCGCGGGCGCGCTTCCTCCACTTCGCGTTCGGCATCCGGCCTGATGAGATCGACGATGCTCTTAAGCGGTTGCAGCGCCTCCACATTCCCTTTGACGGTCCCAAAGTCCACGGCGGCTCCACCAGCATTTCGATCTACTTCTCCGATCCCGACGGCTACCAGTTGGAGCTCGTGGCGCAGTTCCCGGATGCCGAGAGCCACAAGAAGGAGATGGCCAGACTTGGCGCAAGCTACGGCGGCGTGGGCACCGGGACCTACCAGTGGAAGGATTCGTAGGAGGTTTTTCTCATGGGCGCTCAGACCCTCGATCACATCGCCTTTCCGGTGCGCGATTTGCCGCGCTCGGAGAACTTCTATCAGGAGATCATCGGCCTTCAGTTTCACGCCCAGCGGAAAAACGCCGACGGCTCGCCGCGCCATACCTACGTCCAGGCGGGCGAAGATATCGTCGGCCCGACGACAACAACCACCTTCCGATCACGGCTCACGGCGAGGAGAACTGGGATTTGCTCCCCGACGACGAGAAATGGCGCAGGATTCAGGAGAACCGCACGAAAATCGGAAAGGGCATATCCAGCTTCGACGCTGGGAAAAAACCTGCATAGCGCCGTTCCATCTATCCCGGGCTCGTCTTCCGTCTTTCGCTCATGTGGCTCTACTTGGCCGTTCCGGTTCCCCTGTACGGGACGTTGTGGATTCTGCCGATCGGCTATGTTAGCAAATACATGCCGATCTGCATACGCGCGTACAGCGCCTTTCTCCCGCAGGTTCATCGAAAGACGGCGCGATCTTCTCTGTGAGGTGGTGAACGGCATGATTCGAGTCGAAAATCTGGGAAAATCTTTCAAAACCAAAGAGGGCGGCGTGGATGCGCTGGCCGGCATCAGCTTCGAGGTCAAGCAGGGAAGCTTTTTCACGCTGCTCGGCCCGTCGGGCTGCGGCAAGACGACGACGCTCAGGTCGGTCGCCGGTCTGGAGCGGCCCGATCAGGGAGAGATCACGATCGGCGAGCGCAAAGTTTTCTCTTCGCGCGACAAGATTTTTATCCCCGGCAACAAGCGCGACGTCGGCATGGTCTTTCAGTCCTACGCGATCTGGCCGCACATGACGGTGTTCAACAACATCGCCTATCCCCTGAAGGCGAAACGGCGGCCGCGCGAGGAGATTCAGCAGAGAGTTGACAAGGCGCTCAAGTTGGTCGGGCTCGGGGAGTTGGGCGACCGTCTGGCGCCGCGGCTTTCGGGCGGGCAGCAGCAGCGAGTGGCTCTAGCCCGCGCGCTGGTGGCCGAGCCGGCCGTGTTGCTGCTCGATGAGCCGCTGTCGAACCTGGACGCCAAGCTGAGAAACCAGATGCGCTGGGAGTTGAAGGACTTGCAGCGGCGGCTGGGAACGACGACACTCTATGTCACGCACGATCAGATCGAGGCGTTGGCGATCTCGGACGAGATCGCGCTGATGAATAAGGGCCGAATCGTTCAGCTCGGCACGCCGCGCGACATCTACGCCAGTCCGGTGAACGAATTTGCCGCCGATTTCATCGGCGCGGCGAATATCATTCGAGGCGAGTTGATCGAGGGGCCGGACGCGAGCGGCCGCGCCCGCGTGAAGACGCAGCTGGGAGATCTGACGGCGACGCAGAAATGGCGGCAAGATCAGCAAGGAAAAGAAGTACTGATCGCCTTCAGGCCCGAGCAGGTCTCGATCATGAGCGAAGGACAGCTCACCGGTGGCGGCAACCTGCTTAGAGGGGAGTTGCAAGGCTTCACCTACCTGGGCGAGTCCACCGAATTTCAGGTTTTGGTGGGAAGCCAGCGGATTCAGGCGAAGGGCGAGGCGGGTTTGGCGCTCAAGCGCGGCAGCCAGGTCTCGCTGCACATCGCCGTCGAAGATTGTTTGCTGATCCGAAGGGGCGAGGTGTGATTGGTCAGAGCGTTTTCAAGTAGGCAATCAACTCCTCAAGCTCTTCATTCATGATCTGTGCTGGAGGCATCGAAAGGCCGCCGAAGAGAATCTGATTTCTCACGTTGGTCTCGGGGGGTTGAGAAAGTAGGATTTGACCCCGATACCCAACCTCGCGCCCTTAAATTACATCATTACTCTGTCGACAAATTTATACATCGAATACGTAGTTGAGAAGGCCAGAACAGCACTGCCATAAAGGACGGCCCATGCTACGACAATAAAGACACGTTCTTTCCGAATAGCAGTTACAAAAAAACTTAACATGCAAAACAGAAATATCAGCGCTACAAGCACACATCCCGAATTTAGTGCGAGGTGAATAACTTCGCGTCCAGAATATTGGTCAATGAGCAACGCTGTTAAAAGACCCAAAAATGGTATTGTCACAAGTATGTGTTTGCTTTTGAGCGATAGTAGATCATGGTAAGGAGTTGCGGCCGCCAGATAACCACCTACAACAACACCCACGAGCGTAAAAGCAGGAATAGTTGTGAGCGCGTCGACTCGGGCTATATGCACGAGTGGATACAGTCCGACAAAAGCTAACACTCCCGCGTAGAAAAAGATGCTGCTGGCGAGGGAATGGAGGATGGATTCATGGGCGCCTTCCGCCTGGATAACAACCGCATAAATTACAGTTGCAGCAATGTATCCCATGAACGAAACCAGGAATGTTGCCACGGTAACAGGATTCAAAAAGTTCCATATTTTTTCATTACCAGGCAGTGGGCCCAACGTCACAAGCAAAACAACAATTGTAATGCTGAATCCTGCAAGTAGACCGGTAACGCTGGCATGGCCTTTTGATACTTCTACGACTTTATTGTTCCACGGCATAGTAAACTCAATGCACTTTGTACCCGCAAAAAGTCGAATAAGTAATTTAGTCCCTCGGCCAAGGGAGCACGTCTCAAGCTAGTGTCGCGTAAAATAAGGCAACATGCTGACCGGTGTCAAGCTCACAAGCCCGCTCCGGGACCTCCGAGTTTTGATTCGTCGTCGCTCGCGGTTCGGGAAAGATCGCCGATATACTAGGGTTTCCCCGACGGGCACGAAGTTCTCCTTGCCCCTTGCAGGTTTTCCGACTCCATATCTCCTCAACTACGCGCCCTTCTTACGAAGATTAATGTTTGTCTTGCCACAGTCGCAGCGCAGTGATTCGAGAGTTTCACGATCTGGCATGACGCGGAGGTACTCGTTGCAATCCGAGCAAGTGAATCCGCCGAGGAGCTCCCGAAACGCGTTTACCACAGGTTTGAAATCTTCCTTCCCCAAATTATCCCAGGAGTTGAAGTGTACGGCGGCGTTCACTTGCCACTGCTCTGCGTTCGAGGTCTCGGCCAGCATCGCAAACTTGGACTCGCTAGCGGCTAACTGCTCGATGGCCTCCTTTTGATTCCACGAATTCGCGGCGGCCTTGGCCCGAGCGTAGAGTTTTCGCATGTGCGCGATCGCCGCGGGGAGCAGCTCGCCGAGCTGATACTGGGCGTCGCCACGAAACTCCACCGGCGCGCGCAATCGGTGGCACAATTCCGCCGATGTGTACTCCAGGTAGTTTCGGAGAAGGGCGGCGGCCGCACGGACGTCGTTCCCTTTCAGATGGCGGTCCATCTCCGTCCACACGTCTCGCTCATCCCATCGAGTAGGCCCATCGTCGACATTCCAACGTCTGAAATGCACCGCGGACCGAGTCCCGGTAAGCGCCTCGGTCCTCATATGACGCAGCCAGATCGGGTCGTGCGTGGTCATGATGAACTGCATGTTCGGGAACTCTCTCTTCAAAAGGGTACACACCTCGCGCCGGTGACCTGCGTCCACAGACATGAGAACGTCATCGAGCACTGCGAAGGTGAACCCGTTGCCTTGGAGGTGCCTCATTAGCGCGAGATACAAGCACAAGCCCATGCTGTCCTGGTGGCCCTCGCTGTGATACGCGCCTGGGGGGAAGAAGCCCCGTCCGTAGAAGTCCACGTCGAAGCCGAGTTTCCCCCTAGACGGGATAAGCTGCGCCTTGAATTTGTCTTCATCGTCGCGGTTGACGAAGCCATAGAGGGACGCGAAGTCTTTCTCGACAGCCGCATAGATCCCCGCGAGTACCGTGTCACTGGTAGTGGCGTAGATGTCGGAAATCTGCCGTGTCCTCTCAGCCTGCTCCTTGGCAGCCTTTTGTTTCCGCATTGCGTCGCGCCAGACCTCAAGCCGCTCCTGTGCCACCGTAAGCCACTCGCGAGCCGCGTCTTGCTTCGTCGGCTCAGGGAGGGCGGCGACCACCTTCTCAAGCCTGCCGACATCATCGAGGACGGCCTGTGGTACGATCGGCACATTAGCGAGAACCGTGATCGTTTCGGCCAGCGGCAGGAGAGCGGTCAGCCTCTGGGCCGCAGTCCCGCAATTGGCGCTGTAGTCGCGAGCCGCCTCACAAGCTACAGGTGTTGTGAGTGATGCGTAACCGACCAAGGTGTTCATTGCGGCCTGCACCTTCCGAAGTGCCGCGATTAACGGAGCGATTTTCGTTTCTGCCGCTGTACGCTTGCGCGATATCTCTTCCAAGTGGTCAATCTTGGCCTGAATGTGCTTCTTGAGTTCGCCGAAATCCCATGGGGTATCGCAGAACGGGCACGCTTCGGCCTCGATGAGATCCATCCCAGTCGTATAGAAGGTCTCTCGTTTCACACTTGCCGCAACAGCCGGATCGCTGGCAAGCGCGTTGAGATCAGCCGCCACTTCAGCGACGCGCGTCCTGGTGGGGACACTGGCGATTTCCGCAAGCGCTTCGCGGGCGGCGCGGATATCCGCAAGAGCCTGGGCTTTGGGAATGCGCTGCGGCTTTGCTGGCTCTGGTGTAGCCATTCCGTCCTTGAGGGACGTTGCTTCAGTTAGGTCTGTAAGCGGCGAGAGACCAAGAATGGTGCGTTGTGCGTTTGCCGCTGATAGCACCTTCTCCCTTGTCAGTTCGGACATCTCCAGCGCGCGGAGGAGGTTGTCGCGAGCCTGCGTGCTGGCTGTGCCGAGGGGGACCAACTGGTTCTCGCAGCTGTTTGCGATCTTCTGTAAACCGACCCGGACCTGTTCCACTTGATCGAGATGGAGTAGAGCTTGGACCTCCTCAGCGCGCTTGCCTGGTGTTGCAAGCACGTACCGAATCAATTCCCGGCGAGAGAGCACGATTTCTGGATGCGACTTCACTTGCTGCAGCACTTCGAGCACCGCTGCATCGCTCGGCGTCACGTGCGCAACGGCCGGGGTCTTCAGGTTCCGCTCAACTGTGACGGTCTTACCCAGACTAAGGATCGTCACCTTGACTGTCACACGCGCCTTGTCTGGGTCGTCGCGCTTATCTACGTGGGGTCCGTGGCGTCTGAGGGAGATGTCTCCTCTTCCCTCTCCCGAAAGACGCGACACATTTCCAGTGAGGGCGAACTCCAGAGCGTCAACAACGCCACTCTTTCCCGTGCCGTTGGGACCACAAATCGCGAAATTCTTCTCCTTGAAGTCTAGGGTCAGATCGCGGATGCCGCGAAACTCCTTGATCGTTATGGAATCCACCCGGATCACGGCAGCGACTCCTCTCCGAGGACGGCCGCCTTCAGCGCGCGCTCGGTGAACGTCCTATCCTCCACGAGAGCCTTGCGAAGTCGGGCGACCAACTCGGCGGACGCGCTGGTGTTCTCAAGGGCTTGAAGGAACTTCTCGAAGACCTGTGCGGGAACGTCGGGGGTCCCTTCCTTTGTAGGTGGTGTCGTCATTGGGCTTGCTCCCAGCGAATGTGATTCTCTCGTGGCCAACGCCGGTCGTCAAGAACCACCCAAGAGAGCGTGGGGTGGGAGTCGGGACTGAGTATTGATCTTGCTCGTGGACCTTATGATCCTCGGCGTCGCCGATTTTCCTTCTTGTGGGGACGTTTCTTCTTTCTATTCCGGGTTACGTATTCGGCTTGGGGTTCATGTACCGCAGGGAAGCTGTCCATCCAGGACAAATCCTTACCGACAACCAATTCCTCCATTGTTGCGTGATGTGTGTTGGTCATGGGGATTAGGCGCATTTGAAATCCGTACTGCCGTGCCATGCTCTTTATTACTGGATTCTGCTTGAGTACTCGCGTCTGAATTCATCGTAAACGATTCGCAGAACCTTCTGCCTGTCTTCCGGCTCATCGAAATTTGCCGCCAACTTCAACACGTCATCCTTGCTGATGGACTGGACCTTCATGTCGATGAGATATTTCTTTACCTCCTTGGAGATGTCATCGATTACAAGAATAACGTTTCCGTCCTGGAGTCGTTCGCTGTCAAAGTTCAGCTTCAACTCTGCATAGACGCGGGCAGCCTCAGACTCAGTGTATATCTGCAATTTCTTTACCTGGTACACGACGCCGAAATTGGTCGAAAGATCCACCCCCTTGTCGCGGGAGGCGGTGCGTGTGTCTCGGTAGATTTTGCAGGCGAACTTCTCCAAATGAACCTTGATGACCGCAAAACTAAAAATCTCAAAGTTAGCGGGGGTCTTGGCTATCTGGTCGGAGATCAAATTCAGGAATCTTTTCCGGTCTTCGGCCAACGCCGTGCGGTTGGCTGGCTCATGGAGTAGCGGCACAACGCCCAACCGGTCCTCGATGTGCTTCTTAATTTGTTTTGGAATCCAGCTACTGAGCGATTTGGCATGTTCGGGATAGGGCGGCAGCAGTTCATATTTCAGGTGGCCGACAGGCTTCAGCACACCATAGCGCGACATTCGGGAACCATAAGCGTCGTAGTATTTCGCGCCTATGTGGACATCGTGGCCGAGGTACTCTTTTAGATGTCTGACCGCGGCCTCGTAAGCCTTCCGTATTTCCGAGTCCGTAAAGACGGTCTTTCCCGATGCGGAATTCTCCACGAGTAGCCCTAGCGTTATAACTGGCACGATGACTTTCGTCTGCGAGTTTTTGAGCATCCGCTCAATACTGCTCTTGCAGGAATCTTCAGAATTCATCGGGCCAGTCCTTCTTAAACGGCAACGTCGTCGAGCATGGAATCAATCCGCTTCAGGAAGGCACCGATGTCTTCGGCAATCGGAATCCTTTCGGCTTTCAGAAAATCCGGCCATTTACTATAAACCATTGTGCGCAATACCAGCTCCGTTTGTCTGCTGGCTTGACCGTTCCGATTGGCGCTAGGGACGACATCGTAAACCATCCATGCAATGTCGGCCTCGCCTTTCGACACCTCGTGGAGTTTAGGCAGCGCATTGAAGAAAATACGATTGACGGCGACGGCGGTCTTCTTTCCCCAACTGTGGAGGATTCCACTTCTGAGGAGAAGTTGCGGAACAAGCCTCTCCCCGATAGATGAGAGGTAGTCAGGTCGGGGGTAGTTCGGCTCTTTAGACCAGTCCATCGACGCTCGGCCCCGTGGGTCTTTCATGTAGTGCTCGAATGGTTCACGCACATTCCCGGAAATGTATACTGCCTGAATTTCTAGAGCACCGAAGTCGTATACCTTTCCATTGCTATCATATGCGACGAGTACGACGTCGATATTCCCGGCGGACTTGCCGTGCAAGTCATTTAGCCTTACTTCCGTCAGCGAACTCCAGGTAGTTTTCTCTTTAAAGAAAAAATTCGCCGCATGGCCGGCTATAATCCACTCTTCGCGAAACCGAATTGGGCAGGTGATCACCCGATGATTGTCATGATATATCGAGCAGACGCCGAGAGGATTCTTCGCCTTGTCCTTTGTGCAATTCGGCACCTTGTTGTTAAAAGGGCAGAGACGCTGAGAACGGTAACGATTGGCCTTTTCTGTGTGGTCGGTTGTTAAGTGACCGAATACCTCTGCCAGGGGTTGTCCCGGGTCAGCCATAGATGTCAATCCTTCTTTTGTTCCCAGTTGCGTGCATAGTCCGTTGCACGATTCGGGCTGACGTCAGCATAGCCCGGCTGCTGGTGCTCTAATAACAGTCATTCTATTAGGACTGTTGCACGTTAGCAAGAAAAATTTGGGGAGGTTTTTTACGGTCTGCTCGGAGGTTTGCGCTCACGCGAGCGTCGCTAAAGCCTGGCGGACCAGGTTGCGGGTGAGCCTGATCTTATATTCGTTCCGGCTCAAGGGCCGCGCGTCGGTGACGGCGGCCTCGGCGGCCAGTCGCATGACCGCCCCGGTCAGCGTTTTTCCCTTGACCGCCTGCTCTGCCCGAACCGCGCGCCAGGGAATCGGCGCGACCCCGCCGAGCACGATCCGCGCTTCCTGGATGATCTTATCCTTTGTGACCGCGTAGGCCGCTACGCTCACCAACGCAAAGTCCCACGCGCCGCGCTCGCGCACCTTGCGAAACACCCAGCGCGCTTCAGGCGGGGGCTTGGGCACCCGGATCTCCACGAGGATCTCGCCCGGGCCGAGAATCGTCTCCCGTTTCACATCGACCTGAGGGAGCACGTAGAATTTCTCCAACGGCACGGTTTTTTCTCCCCGCGGTCCGACAACGCGCACGCTCGCCCCCATCGCCATGAGCCCGACGGCCATGTCGGATGGATGGACGATGTGGCACGGTCCGCCGCCGAGGATCGCGTGATATTGATTTTCGCCGTCCTGGGCGTAGCACACCGCGCCGCCTTTTTTGAGGCAGTTGAAATCTCCCCGATAGTACCAGCAGCGCGGCCGCTGGCAGAGATTGCCGCCGACGGTGGCCTGGGCCCGGAGCTGCGGGGTCGCCACTTCCCTCGCCGCCGCGGCCAGCAGCGAGTACTGCTCGGCGATGATCTTGTCGCTCTCTAACTCCGCCAGCGTCGCCAGCGCGCCGATCCGGAGAACGTTTTTTTCCTCACGCATGGTCTTGAGCCCGGAGATGCGCTCCAGGCTCACGAGCAGGCCCGGAGCGACGATTCCGTCCTGCATCTCTCCGAGCAAGTCGGTGGCGCCGGCGACGAGCTTGCCCTTTTTGTTCGTCAACAGCGAGAATGCTTCCCGCAAGGTGCCCGGCTGGCTGTAAGCGAATCCTTCCATGGTCGTCGGCTCTCTCTCTCAAAGAAGCGCGAGGATGCGGCGCGGCGTCATCGGCAGCTCGCGCGGCCGCTTCCCGGTCGCATTGTAAACGGCGTTGGCGATCGCCGCCGCCGGCGCCTGAATCGGCGTCTCTCCCGATCCTTTCGCGCCGAAGGCGCCGAGCGGGTCGCCCGGCTCGACGAGAATGACCTCGATCGGCGGCGTCTCTTTGATCGTGGGGACCTTAAAATCGACGAAGTTCGTATTGAGCAATCTGCCGGTGGCGCGGTTAAAGATCAGCTCTTCGGTCAGTGCCAGCGCGATGCCCTGGATGACGCCGCCCTCGATCTGGTTCTCCACCACTTTGGGATGGATGGCCCTGCCGACGTCGTGCGCCGCGATCAAGCGTAGCACCCTGATCTGTCCGGTATCCGTATCGACCTCCACTTCGGCGAAATGGGCGGCAAAGCCGCGCGCCACGGTGGGGCGATTGGTCTGGTGCGCCGTGCCGCTGCCGATGACCGTATAGCCGGCGCGGGCGGCGGCCTGGCCGACGGTGATTTTTTTCTCCGGCAGCTCTTTCGCAAAAATCGCCCCATTGGCGACGACGAGATCTTCCGGCTTCACCTGCAGCGGCTGGGCGGCGGCCTGGATCAATTTTCGCCTGGCGTCCGCCGCGGCGAGCTGCACCGCTTTGCCGGCCGCCAGGATCACGCCCGAGCCCCACGACCCGCGGCTATAGGGCGTGGTCTCGGTGTCGGAAGTCGTGATCGAAATATCTTCATAGCGTACGCCCAACTCTTCAGCGGCGATCTGCGCCAGCGTCGTGCGGCTGCCCGTTCCGATATCCGTCGCGCCGCAGAAGAGATTCACGCTGCCGTCGGCGTTGACTTTCACGATGGCCGTCGCGGTGTCCGAGCCGCCGGTGCGGGTGGTGACGGCCATCCCGACGCCGATTTTTTTTGCGCCGGTCTGCGCGCCGGTGGGTTTTCTGCGTCCCCAGCCGATGCGATCCGCGCCGGTGCGGATGCACTCGTCGAGGCCGGAGGAGGAGAGCGTCACGCCGCCGTCCAGCGGATCGCCGCCCTTGTGGATGTTTTTTATCCGCAGCACGAGCGGGTTCATCTCGATCGCCTCGGCCAGCTCGTCGATCGCGGACTCTACGGCGAAGTTCTCGCCGGGGTCCATCACGCCGCGCACCGGGCCGTAGTCCGGCGTGTTGGTCCGCACTTGCAGCGTTTCAACCCTGAGATTGGGCACGTTATAGAGGCCCGTGGACTGGATGCCGCCGTCGGCGGCGCTCGCGCCGTGCGCGCCCTGATTGACGATCCGCCGCACGGACAAGGCCGTGATCGCGCCGTCTCTTTTTGCGCCGGCCTTGACGTGAAAACTCGCGGCACCGCGCACGTGGCCTAAATACATATCCTCGGCGCGCGTCATCTGAAACTTGACCGGCTGGCCGGCCTTCCTGGCGAGCAGCGCGGTGACAACGTCCTCGGGGTGAAGTGAGTATTTATGGCCGAAGCCGCCGCCGACGTAGGTCGAAATAACGCGAATGCGATTCTCCGGCAGGCCCAGATATTTGGCCAACTCCTGTTGCGCCAGAAAAGGGCCCTGGCTCGCCAGCCAGAGAGTCAGGCGGCCCTGGCTCCACTGGGCCGTCACCGCGCGTGGCTCCAGAGGGTTGCCGGTGCCGAGAGGGGTGGTATAATTTGCCTCGACGATTTTGTCGGCTTCGGCGAAACCTTTCTCCACGTCGCCCCGCGTGAAAATCTTCGGCCGGCCGCCGATCAGATTGCCTTCTTTCTCCAACTGCGGGGCGGTTGGCTTTAACGCCTCCTCGGCGTCGATGACAAACGGCAGCGTTTCGTAGTCGACTTGAATGAGTTTCAGCGCTTCGGCGGCAATCTCCGGAGTCACGGCGGCCACGGCGGCGACCGCCTCGCCGGCTAACGTTACATAGTCGGTGAGCGCCCTGCGGCTTCCATGCGCCGGCGCGAGAGGCGCTGAGGGGATATCCCTCGGTGTCAGAACGGCCTTTACACCGGGCAGGGCCTGGGCCTTTGAAACATCGATAGCCTTGACCCGCGCGTGCGGGTGGGGGCAGCGCAGCATTTTGGCGTAAAGCGCTCGCGGCAGTTGGATGTCGGCGGTGTAGGCGGCGCGGCCGGTGACGCGCTCCGTCGCGTCAATGCCCGCCACCGCTTTTCCGACCACCGTCAACTCTTGCGCCATGGCGACGATCTCTCCTCTACGACGCGATTCGTCTCGCAGCATTCATAACGGAACGAATGATTTTGGGATAGGCCGCGCAGCGGCAGAGATTTCCGGCCAGCCCTTGACGGATATCGGTGTCGCTGGGTTTCGGGTTGCGGTCCAACAGAGCCTTGGCGCTGAGAATCATGCCCGGGGTGCAGAAGGCGCATTGATAGCCCATCTCTTCGACGAACGCCAGCTGCACGGGGTGAAGCGCGTCGTCTTTCGCCAGTCCCTCGATCGTCAAAATTTCTCTCCCCTGGGCCGCGATGCCCAGCACCATGCAGGCATAGTGCGGCTTTCCTTCGATGAGGACGGTGCAGGCGCCGCATTGGCCGCCGTCGCAGCCCTGCTTGGCGCCGGTCAAGCCGAGTTGGTCGCGCAGGATGTAGAGCAGCGTCCAGCGGTTGTCGATTTCGAGCGTCTGCGCCGCGCCGTTGATCTTGAGCGCGATGCGAGTGATCTTGGCGCCGGGAAGCGTGGACTGCGCTTCGACCTCGGAACGCAGCAGCAGGCCTGAGGAAAGCGCCGCGGTGCCGATGGCGCCGCCTTTGAGAAAGTCGCGCCGGGAGATTATGAAAGGACTCTTCTTTTCGTCCACTGCGCTTTACTCCAGTGTGTTGCAATTGTTATCGGCATTGCGGGTGTTGTCAAGAGGATAACAACGGCGCATTCACCACAGAGACGCAGAGTTCGCAGAGTTAATACCAACTCTCCCCCTCCGCGTCCTCCGCGCCTCGGCGGTGAATATTCCGGCTAGCTTCGCGGTTGCCTAAACTTTCTTTGCCTCTGAGATTCTGTTATTTTGCCCGCAACGCTACGAAGAGGAGAGTGAGATGATTTCAATCGATGTATTCCGGCAGATCGAACTTAGAATCGGCACGGTGAAGCAGGCCGAGCCGCATCCCAACGCCGACAAGCTGCTTGTCCTGAAAGTAGACCTGGGCACCGAAGAGCGCCAGGTCGTCGCCGGCATCAGAGCGCACTACACACCCGAAGAGCTGGTGGGGAAGCAGGTCGTCGTCGTGGCCAATTTGGAAACCGCGAAACTCCGCGGCCTGGAGAGCCAAGGCATGGTCCTCGCCGCCTCCGACGGCGAGAAGCTCGTGATTCTAACTCCGGAAAAGGCGATTACCACAGGCGCGAAAGTCTCCTAGCGGACGCTGGCGGGATCCTTGGCCTCACGCGGGAACCAGCCGCCGAGCCGGTGATATGCCTTCAAGTAGCCGATCTGCCCCGCATTGGTCATCGCGTTCTCCAAAACGCTCACGAGGCGCACCGCGACGGTCGGGAGCGGTTGAAACTGAGGCTCGTCGAGCTGGCGCGCAAGGTCCTCAGTTGTCAACGTTTTGAGGTACGACTTCATTCGCTCGAACGTCGCATCGTGGTACTTAAGTAGCAGCTCCGCTGAGGCGCGAAAGGATCGCACTTGCTCGCGCGTGTGCATAGCCGATCGCCCAAAGTCCGCGGGCTCGGGCGGCATGCTGAATCGAGCGGCCCAACCGTCGCCGATCCAAAGCTGCTCCCGGCCGGCAAGCCGCGACACATTGCTGTCCATCACCCGGGTGAGCCGCCAGGCGAGCCAGCCTATGGGCGGATGCGGCTCCTGGATAAGCTCCGCCGCAGTCAGGTCGGGCAGCGTGCGGTGCAGGGATTCGTAGACCCGCGTGAACGCGTCCAGCAAAACGCCGGTCTCTACCATTGCGAACCTCCTGCTCCCCTATCGGTCACATGGTTGGTCGTAGGAAATATTCACTGCCCCCGACCCTCTGCCTGCATTTGGATCCGCCATTGAAACTGTCCTAGCCCCTCAGTTGGCAAGCTGCTGCAAGCCATACTCCGGGATGGCGGACAGGGTCAAGCGCGTTCTTTGCGCTCTTGGCGCGGTGAAGGATCCAACCTTCGTGTCCTTCGTGTCTTCGCGGTGAATCCTTACTTTTCTCATTTCTGAGCAGCGTCGAACCACAAAGCGTGCCAAGGAGGATCGGTCGAGGCGCATCAGCGCAGGGCGAGCAGTTTCTCGATCTGAGAAGTAATCCGCGTATCCGCGGGCTCGACGGCGCTTTCGAACGCCGCCACCGGCTCGCCCGCCCGGTCGAGAAGGTACTTGTGGAAGTTCCAGCGCGGCGGCTTCCCGGTCTTTGCGGCAAGCTCGCGATAGAGCGGGTGAGCGTTCTTGCCGACGACGGAGGTCTTGGCGAAGATCGGGAACGTGATGCCGTAGTTCACCCGGCAGAACTCGGCGATCTGCTGGTTCGCCCCCGGCTCCTGGCCGCCGAAGTCGTTCGCCGGAAAGCCGAGGACGGCGAACCCTTGGTCGCGATAGCGGCGGTATAACCCTTCCAGGCCCTCGTACTGAGGCGTGTAACCGCATTCGCTCGCCGTGTTGACGACCAGCAGCACTTTTCCGCGGAACTGGCAGAGCGAGACCGGCTCATCGCGCAGGTTCGCGAATTTGTGATCGAGGACGGACGGGCAGGGAGACTCCGCGGCTATGCCCGGCGCGGCGGAGGCCAACGCGACGAGCGCGGCGACGAGAAGCGCATAGAGCGATCGGGCGAGCATACTTTTCCTCCGTATGGCGAATCCGGTCTGTTCTCAATCGGCCTTGTCGAATCGAGATACCAAGATAGCATGCCGCTCGCCGTGTTCCCATTCCGGACATTTTCACGTTTTCGCAATTGCGAAAACGTGGCAAGCATCAAGTTCTGGCGGTTTTCGGGAGGAAGGTAAGCGCGGCGCCGTTGTTGCACCAGCGTTGGCCGGTCGGCGGCGGGCCGTCGTCGAAGAGGTGGCCGTGGTGGCCGCCGCAGCGGATGCAGTGGTATTCGGTGCGCGGCAGGATCAACTTGTAGTCCGTGGTGGTGCCGAATGCGCCGGGGATCGTCGTAAAGAAACTCGGCCAGCCCGTGCCGCTCTCGTATTTCATCGCCGAGGTAAAAAGCGGCAGGTTGCAGCCGGCGCAGACAAAGATCCCCGGTCGCTTTTAGCTATTCAATACACTCGTGCCAGGGTGCTCCGTCCCTTCCTCGCGCAGGATATCGAACTGCTCGGGGCTAAGGCGCTTGCGCCATTCGTCTTTTGATAGTTTCAACAGCTCAGAAGGCAGCGGAACCTTCACCCCCTCGGCCAGCAGCGCCTTCCAGTTTTTCTGCATGTCTTGAATGTCTTTCATGCTCGCCGCCTGCGCGGCAAATGCAAAATCTTTGAAAACGGTCCAAATCCCTGCGGTGAGCAACGTCCTAAACAATTTACGTCGGGTCATGGGAATAGAGCTAATTTAATTGGGGGTGGAGGTCAAGGGAGAAAAAAGAGGGGATCGAAGCGGTGCAATATGATGCCACGCCAGTTGGAGATAAAATTCGCGTTAACGCACTACCCATGACATATCCTCAGCCTTTTTCAGTTCTGCCGCAGTTAGCAGCGTCCTTAACTTAAACACCGCCTTCTTCGCATCCTCGAGGACTGCCGTCGATATCTCCTCGTCAAGCATTGGCCGATAGAAATTTTCTACCGATTTGTACCACGCGTACGCACTAACAAGATCGTAGAAGTGATTGGCCTTATCCGAATATGCAAACCCGAGGTGTGCTCTAGATTCAAGATCGCCATGCTGCACGGCCTTCTTGTATAGTTCAAGGGATCTCTGTCGATCTTCGCTGACGCCTAAGCCATTATAATTAAGGTATCCCAACGTGCCGTAAGCTGCCGCAACGATCATCCCTTCAGGTATGTTTTGTGGCGCGTGGTTGGCCGTCCATTCCCAGTGTTTAACTGCCTGTTTGTAGTCTTTGTTACGGTATGCGACTTGCCCCAAATTAAACTGGCATTCTACGTCGCGAAGCCGCTTGTGGTTTAAGTCCGGCAAGGGACAACCGCCGCTTGGCTCAGACGTGCATCCGGCCAGAACTAAGAATACGATGTAAGCAACACGTGCCGCCGCTGGCGCATAACCACGCTGTGCCATGTCTGCATGCTCCCTGCGATTCCTGGCTTTACGCTAAAGCTTGACTCGTTTGCAAGCGTCAGTACAAGCGGGGTGGTAGGCAAAAGGAGAGAAAGAGAACGGAGGACGGACTAGGGGTTTCCGAGGCCTGAGGCGGAAGGCCCTTTGACGGAATTTATCCTGAGCGGAGTCGAAGGTGTCAGGACAGGCTCGTGGCGAGAGGCGTGAGGAATAAAAGGGCAGCGATTTAGGAAATCATCCGCAAACTTTCACCTTTTGAGAATTCTCAAAAGGTCGAAATGAAGCCCTATAGTGGATCAAAGACCGAAAGCGCCGGAGCGGGCCTGCTCGACTTCCCGATTCGCAGAATCGCGGCGGCGGTGGTCGGAAAGCCGCTCGGCGTCCAACCTCGCCTTGGCGAAGCCGTTCATCTTCCACGGCTTGCAGAGTAGGCAGCCGGCCCGGCGGTTCTTAGGACGCTGACGCTTATGATGGGCCATGGCTTACCTTTTCTCCCTACGACCGATAGAAGAGGCTTACGAAGGTGACGGCTTCGGTTTCTTCATCAATGGCAAATTCGATCATGAAGGGGTCTGCCCGGACAAAAAACGTTGGAAGGTGGGGGGTCATAGAAAGTTGGGAAGCGTTCCCGGAGGTCGGGGTCCGCTACGATGCGCGCTAAAGTCTTGTCGAGGAACTCCAACTCCGCAGATGAGAGCCTCTTTTCCAGCTCGACGATACGGCGGAGGAACGACGGAGTAAAAGCCGGCTCAGCCACCTCTCGCCTTCAGGACGCCTTTGGACCGCGCGAGCTCTACCAACTTCTTGACCGTCGGTGTTCCCTTTAGACGCAACACGCGGCCCGCGCGGGCCTCTTCGTGGGACGCGCGAATGTGAGCCAGCGATTGCGGGTCCTGCCACAATCTCGCCAGCTCGGCGAGCAGTTGGTGGCGCTCGAAGTCGATCACCACCGCGGCCGGTTTACCCCGTCGGGTAATGATGACCCGTTCTCCTTCTTTGACTTCGTCAAGGAGCTTTAAGAACTGTTGCCGGGCCTCCGTCGCAGTGAGAAATCGATCCATAGGTAAAGATAAACGTACTCTCCCATGCCCCGGTCGTCAAGGGTGTCCGCGCAGGGTTTACAACTCCCCCAGTATTTGTTAAGCGCATAATATCGCGAAGTAAAAGTTGTCCTCTTCGATGACATCACCTCCCAAAGGACGTCCTACCTATTGCGTTATCGATCTCGCAGCGCTGCGCTGGAACTTTGAACAGGTAAAAAAGCGCGTCGGACCCGGTGTCAAAATTCTTTCCGTCGTCAAGGCAAACGCCTACGGCCACGGCGTGCGGGAGGTCGCGAAGACTCTGGTTCGAGCCGGGAGCGACGGTTTCGGCGTCGCCACCGTCGAAGAAGGAATCGAGCTGAGAGAATCCGGGATTCGCGCGCCGATCCTCGTTTTGACAGCGATCTACGCCGAGCAGCTCGGCCAACTTCTCCAACACAAGCTCACGCCCGCGATCAGCGACCTTGACACGTTGCGCAGCCTTGAAAAACTCCTCCGCAAGCGATCGCGCCCGCTGAATTTTCATCTCAAGGTCGACACTGGGATGGGCAGGCTCGGCTTGCTTCATTCGGAGATCGAGAGCTGGCTGCTTGAATTGAACAAGCTCAAGGCGCTCAAGCTCGAGGGGCTTTTTTCCCAGCTCTCCCATGCGGAGGATGAGAAAACCGATTACACCCGGACGCAGATCGAGGCTTTCCGTCGCGTGCTGGAACGGTTTCACAAGGCCGGCTTCAATCCGCCGTCGATCCATCTCGCCAACAGCGCCGCGCTGATCGCCGAGCAGAGCTCCCGCTTCACCATGGTGCGCCCGGGGCTGATGCTCTACGGCCTCTATCCCGCGCCCGAGATGGCGCGGCAGGTCGAGCTCAAGCCCGTGCTCTCGTGGAAGACGCGAGTGCTTCAAGTCAAACACCTTCCGGCGGGTTCGAGCATCGGCTACGGACGAACGTTTGTGACGCAGCGGGAAAGTTCGATCGCGACGCTGCCGGTGGGCTACGCGGACGGCTACCACAGGCTGCTGTCGAATCGCGGCGCGGCGCTGGTGCGCGGGAAAAGAGCGCCGATTGTGGGCCGAATCAGCATGGATTTGACTATGGTGGATGTTACCGATATAGCGGGAGTCAGTCAGGGAGATGAAGTCGTTCTTCTCGGCCGGCAAGGCGACGCCGCCATCTCCGCCGACGAGATGGCCGGCTGGGCGGAGACGATCTCCTACGAAATCGTCACATCGATAAGCGCGCGCGTGCCGCGCATTCAAAAAAATTGAAGGAGGGTTGAACGAGCGTGGGCAAGATTCAAAGAGCCTTGGTCAGCGTGTCTGATAAGAATGGGGTCGTCGCGTTCGCGCGGGGACTTGCGGCGATGGGCGTTGAAATCATCTCGACCGGCGGCACGGCGGCGCTCTTGCGGCAGGAAAAAATCCCCGTCAAAGACGTTTCCGACATCACCGGTTTTCCGGAAATGATGGACGGGCGGGTGAAGACGCTCCACCCCAAAGTCCACGGTGGACTGCTGGCGTTGCGGGACAATCCGGAGCATCTCTCCCAGATGAAAGCCCACGGCATCGCGCCGATCGACCTGGTGGCCGTCAATCTCTATCCTTTCGAGGCGACGGTGGCGCGCGGCGCGCCGTTTCACGAAATCGTCGAACAGATCGACATCGGCGGCCCCAGCATGGTGCGCTCGGCGGCGAAAAATCACGCCTACGTGGCGGTCGTCGTCGAACCGGCCGACTACGAAGAGGTGTTGAACGAATTAAAGCAGAACGGCGGCGAGCTGTCGGCCGAGCGCCGTTTCCGCCTCGCCTGCAAGGCGTTCCGTCACACGGCGCGCTACGACGGCCTCATCTCCAACTATCTCGATTCCCTCGATGCCGAGGGCAAGCCCTCGCCCTGGGGACGGACGCTCAACCTGCAATTCACCAAGCTGCAAGACCTGCGCTACGGCGAGAACCCGCACCAGGGGGCCGCGTTTTATGCCAGCGGCGAAGGCCGCGGCCCTTCAATCGCGCGGGCCAAGCAGATCCAGGGCAAAGAGCTCTCCTACAACAATATCCTCGACGCCGACGCAGCCTTGCGCGCTGTTTTGGAATTTTCCGAGACGGCGACGGTCATCATCAAGCACAACAATCCCTGCGGCGTCGCGCTCTCCGAAAAATCTCTCGCCGACTCCTTCCGCAAAGCGCGCGCCTCCGATCCGGTGTCAATCTTCGGCGGCGTCATCGCTTTCAATCGCCCCGTCGATGAGGAGACGGCGACCGAGCTTAAGGAGATTTTTCTAGAGATCGTGCTGGCTCCTTCCTTCACGCCCGGCGCCAAAGCGGTGCTCTCTTCCGCCAAGCGGCTGCTCAATATCCGCCTGCTGGAACTCGACATGGGAGATAGGAGCGTCGGCGGTCACGACCTGCGGCGGGTCCGGGGCGGGCTGTTGGCGCAGGATTGGGACACCGGGTCGGTCGATGTGCGGGCTTGCAAGGTGGTGACGGAGCGCAAGCCGACCGAGGATGAATACACCGCGCTCGATTTTGCCTGGCGCATCTGCCGCAACGTCAAGTCCAACGCGATCGTCTTCGCCTCGCGCGACCGGCTCCTGGGCGTGGGCGCGGGCCAGATGAGCCGGGTGGACTCGGCCAAAATCGCCGTGATGCGCGCCGCGACGCACGGCCTCGACCTGAAAGGCTCGGTGGTCGCCTCCGACGCATTCTATCCTTTCCGCGACGGCGTCGACGAGGCGGCAAAGGCCGGGGCGAAGGCGGTGATTCAACCCGGCGGCTCGATCAAGGACGCCGAGATCGTCGCCGCGGCCAACGAGCACGGGATGGCGATGGTGTTCACCGGCATGAGACACTTTCGGCACTAGGCCGGTGAAAAAGGTCCATCTACCGCCAGCCCGCCCAGGAATCTCTCTCCGGGCCGACGCGATACGTCGATGTTACGCTGCTCCTACGGTATGAGAGTTGCCGGGAGGTACGAGTGATACTTTTCGTCCCACGCATCGGCCCTTCGAGAGACTCCCAGGCGGGCGGTAGTGATGGCTGCGCTCGACTTCCTCGCTCGACGTACAAAAAGAGTACGCCTGCGCTCGGCTATTGATTTTTGCGCGCCTTGTGGCCATCTCAACTTGGACCTTTTTGACCGGCCTGGAGACAAAATTTACACACTGAAGCCCGTACCCCCATGAGCGAAACTCCCGACTCCTCCTCCGCCGTAGGATTTCGGCGTACGGCTTTGGCTGCCGTGCTGATCCTCTCGGCCTCCCTGTACCTGTGGAACAATAATTTTCCGATCGGCTATCATGGGGACGAGGGCAAGAAGATACGCTTCGCTCTCACCAACACCCAGGACTTCCAGCATCCGCTGTTGCTCCTGCAGGCGATTCGCGCCGTCAACGGATTCCTGAATCTGGACCCGCCGGGCGTCGCGCTGTTGGGTAGAACCCTGAGCGCGATTTACGCCGTCCTGCTGGTTGCGTTTTTCTATCTAGTGGTGAGGGAGCTGCTGCCGTTCCCTTACGATCTGCTCGCCGCGCTCGCCCTCGGGACATCCCCTATTTTGGTTGTCCATGCCCACTACATCAAGGAAGACGTGCTGCTCACCATGCTCTGCGTGCTGTCGCTGTTCGGGCTTTTCCGATTTCTCAGGCAATCGAGTCGCGCCAACGCCGTGCTCCTGGGCCTGTTCACCGGGCTCGCGCTCTCGGCTCACTACAAAGCGCTCCTGCTCGTCGGGCTTTACGCCGTTGTGCCGGTGATCGCGCGGGACTACAGCGGAAAAGTTCTCCGGCGATTGCTCCTCGCCGCCGCCGTGGCCGCCGGGGTGTTCGTGGTTGTCAACTATCCGCTCATTTCCGAGTTCGGAACATTTGAGCAGGGCTTTTCCCGCGAGGTCCGGCACGCCTCGCGCGGCCACGTGCTGCGCATCTATCCGCTGGAGCATTGGTTCGGCTTCCACCTCATCTACAGCATTATCCCCGGCATGACGGCCACCGCGACGCTCGTGGCGCTCGGCTCGCTAGCCTATTTCCTGATACGACGCCTGCTCTCACTGCAAGAGAAGATTCTGGTGCTGTATCTCCTGCTCTTTCACGCGGTGATCGAAATCAGCCCGCTAAAGCCGGCGCCGGGTTTTATAAGATACGTGTTGCCGGAGATCCCGGTCCTGATCTACTTCGCCTTCAAGGGATTGCATGCGCTGGAAACCGCCGCGCCGTTTCGAGGGGCCAAGGTCGTCGCCCGCGCCCTCGTCGCGGTGGCGATCGTCGTGCCGCTGCAAAGCGCTGTGCGCCTCGATTACTATTTCAACCGCGACACGCGAGAGCAGGCGGGCCGCTATATCGCCGAGCAGCGCCAGCGGGCTGTTTTCGAATGGTACGGCGGCGCGCGGGCGCAGGTGATGTCGGTGGCGGAGATCGATGTCGAGGCCGCGCGTCAAAAGGGCGTGGCGTTTCTCGTGGCCAGCAGTTTTCAATATGACCGCTACTTCTATGGCGCTACGCTCAAAGATCAACCTCCCGATGTCTACCGGCTCGCCGCCGCTTACGAGAAGCTCTTCAGCTATCCTTACGTAGAATTCGCTCCCGCGTATCAGTCTTTCGCGTTCAGCAACCCTACGGTCCGCGTGGTCGACATCCGCAAGCCCCTGGATACGGGGGCGGGGGATCCTGCGGCGGGCATGCCCGAGACGACCGATAAGCGATAAGGAGAAACTCTACTCCGTTCTTGGAATTGGGGGACGTCACCATGTCAAGTCGAATTCTCTTTGTCGGCTTCGACTCGCTGGACAAGGATCTCCTTCTCCAGTGGGCTGAGAGCGGAGTCCTTCCGACCTTTCAGTCGCTGCTGAGAAGCTCGGCCCACGCAGATACGAAAAATCCTCCGGGACTTTACTCCGACACCGTCTGGCCTTCGTTCGCGACCGGCCTGTCGCCGGCTCGCCACGGCCATTTTTATCCCAGACAGACGCCGCGCGGCGCTTACATCGACGCCGAGTTCTTGCCGTCGCAGCAGAAGGGCGAGACGTTCTGGGAGACTCTGAGCAAGGCCGGGCGCAGGGTGGCGGTTTTGGATGTGCCGTTCTCGCCGCTGGCGTCGCATCTCAACGGTATCCAGTTGGTCAACTGGGGCACGCATGACCCGTGGAGCGAGTCTGCGTCCTCTTACCCGCCGGCGTTGGCCGCAGAGCTGGCGGCCAAATTCGGCAGGCAGCCGCCTGACCACTGTGATCGAACTGCGCCGATAATCGGCTACGAGGCGTTCGTCCGCGCCCTCAGGGAGCGAAGCAAAAACAAGCTCGATATTTTTCTTGAATGCCTCGAGCGGGAAAATTGGGACCTCTTTGCCGTTGCCTTCAGCGAGGCCCATTGTGTCGGCCATCAGTGTTGGCATCTGCACGACGCCTCGCATCCGCGGCACGACCCGTCGCTGGCGGCTGAGATCGGCGATCCGCTGAGGGAGACCTATCGGGCGCTGGACGATGCTCTGGCCCGGCTTTTGGAAGCAGCCGGCCCGGAGGCGAAGGTTTTCATTTTCGCCAGCCATGGAATGGGGCCGCTCTATCGTGATGAATCGGTCGTGCTGGACGAAATACTCCACCGCCTCGACGCGCAACCAAGGTCGGCGGCGGGTTCTTTGTTCCGGCGGCTGAAGCAGTGCTGGTATTCGATTCCTTCTGCTTTGCGTGGATCGCCGCTGTTACAGCGCGCCAAAGCAAAGCTGCTTCCCTCGCTTCATCGGTCGATGCTCGTTCCGGGTCGCGAGACGCGCCGTTTCTTCACACTCCTGTATAGTCCCCATTGCGGGATAATTCGCCTCAACGTCGTCGGGCGGGAAGCCCATGGTCTCGTCCAACCGGGGGAGGAGTACCGGCAGGTATGTGAAGATTTACGCAAGGAGTTGTTGGCGCTGGTCAACGCCGAAACCGGCCGGCGCGTTGCCGCCGAGGTTTACCTCATGGCCGAACTCTTTTCCGGTCCCTGTCTGGATGACTTGCCCGACATCGTCGTCGAATGGCGCCGCCAAGAGCCCGTCCGGGCGATATCTTCGCCGCGCATCGGCACGGTCAAGGTGCCGGAACGCAAGTGGCGCACCGGCGATCATCGCGATCGAGGGTTGTTCATAGCCCGAGGAACGCCGTTTCTAACCACGCCACTCGAGCACGCGGTTTCGGTTATGGATATTGCGCCAACGATCGCGATGCTGCTGGGCGTTCGTCTCGAAGGGCTCGATGGAAAACCGATTCGGGAGCTAACGGGTTTCTGAGGATCTCATCACACCGGCGGCGCCTCCGTGGCCGATCCGAGCACCGCTCGATACGCGTTTCGATACTCTTCAACAATATGCTCCGGCGCGTTCTCCCGCGCTCGGCGTCGAGCGTTTTGGCCGAGCCGCCCGGCGACCGAGCGGTCCTCTAGTATCCGATCGACGACTGCACCGAGCGTTTTCGGAACGTCGGGGTCAAAGAGCAAGCCGGTGACGCTGTCTTCGATCAACTCCGGAATGCCGCCGCGGCGCGATCCCACGATTGGGACACCAGCGGTGTAGGCCTCCTGGATAACCCGCGGCAGTGGCTCCTGCCATAGTGACGGTACCAGGAGGACATCGATTTGGGTGAAAAACTGTACCGGGTCCACCCATCCGAGAAACCGTATCGCGCTGCGATCTCTCATCCCGGCAACCCGTTGACCTAACGATCGGCGGTAACCCTCATCGGCCTCTTCTCCGGCCACCAGTAGTCTCCAACCTCCATCGCTTCGGGCCGCAAACGTGTCGAGAAGCAGGTTCACCCCTTTCTCGGGCGTGAGTCTGCCGAGGTATCCAAAGGTGACCGGCGACGCTGTCGAGTCCGCGGTCCGCAAGCGCACAGCAGGAGGGCAGACGTGGCGGATGACGGAACGGAATTTCGCGCCGCCAAAGAATCCGCGGTCGCAATGGTGGTCGAGTATGAACCGGCTGACGCCTACGACGCCGGCGACGCAAGCGGCCGCTCGTCTCCGCGCCAACAAGAAGGGCAGACAGCCCCAACAGGTTCTGTCGCAGCTGTATCCATCGCGATATCGCGAGCAACGGGCGCAGGTGAGATAGTAGTCGTGGAGCGTATGTAAGATCGGGATCCGCGCTGCGCTTGCGGCGCGCCAGGCGGCGACCGATATTCCCTGGAGATTGTTCGTGTGGACGACGCTCGGCCGTTCTTGGCGAATGAGCCGCGCCACTGCGGCTTTCATAGCCGGATTGTAGGCGTCGATCAGATGCCATAGTTTCCGATGCGCCGGGGAGCGAATGACTCGGTCGAACGGCCAGTAGAGGTTGGCGATGGGCAAATGGACGACCTTGACGCCGTTAACCACTTTCGTGCTTGCCCCGCCGCGGCCGACTGTGCTCGCTACGACGATCTCGATGTCCAGCGCTGCGAGCGCTTCCGCCAAGTCCTGAACCGATCGTTCCGCTCCTCCGAGGACATAGGGAGGATACAGGCTGTTGACGATCAATATTTTCACTACCTCCGAGTATCCCAGGTTGGGAAAAATATCCAACCGAGCCTTGAAGGTCGCCCGCCAAGTTGACACGACGCCGCCTCACCGGCTACTCTCACTTGAGAACGAAGCACTCCGGCGAACAGATGAGCGCCGGTCGCTATTTTCCATGAAAGTCCTGGTTATCGGCAGCGGCGGGCGGGAGCACTCGCTGGTTTGGAAATTGGCTCAAAGCCCGCGCGTGGCCAGGCTCTACTGCGCGCCCGGTAACGGCGGTATCAGTGAACTAGCCGAACTCGTGCCGATCGGGGTGGAGGAAATTGAAAAACTCGCGCAGTTTGCGGAGCGGGAGAAGATCGATCTTACGGTCGCCGGCCCCGAGCTGCCGCTGACGTTGGGCATCGCCGATCTGTTCCGTCAACGAGGGCTCCGACTTTTCGGCCCCGACCGTGAAGCGGCGAGGCTTGAAGGGAGCAAGGCGTTTGCTAAGGAATTGTTGCAGGAGAATCGTATCCCGACAGCGGCGTTCGCGACTTTTTCGGACGCGGCTCAGGCGCGGGGATATCTCGCGGGGCGAAGGCCGCCTTATGTGGTCAAGGCCGACGGCCTGGCGGCGGGCAAAGGCGTGCTCATCTGCGCGACGCGAGGCGAGGCGGAAACGGCCGTCGACGACATTTTAGTTCGCCGGGCGTTCGGCGCCGCCGGAGATCAGGTGGTGATCGAAGAGTTTCTCGAAGGCGAAGAGGCTTCGTTCATGGTACTGACCGACGGGGAAAATATTCTGCCGCTCGCCTCCGCTCAGGACCACAAGCGCGTCTTCGACGGAGACCGGGGGGCCAATACCGGCGGGATGGGCGCCTATTCGCCGGCGCCCGTGGTGACGGGCGAGATTCACCGGCGCATCATGGAAGAGATTCTCCACCCGCTCTTGCGGGGGCTTCGAAAGAGAGCAATCCGCTATCGCGGCGTGTTGTACGTCGGCCTCATGATCGCCGCCGACGGGCCGAAAGTTCTGGAGTTCAACGCCCGGTTCGGCGACCCTGAATGCCAGCCGCTGATGCTGCGATTGAAGAGCGACCTCGTGCCGCTGCTCGAAGCGACCATCGACGGCAGGCTCGACCGGGTAAAGGCGGAGTGGACGGATGACGCGGCCGTCTGCGTCGTCATGTGCGCCGGAGGTTATCCCGGCGCCTATGAGAAGGGCCGGGAGATCAAGGGCCTTGAAAGACTCAAGGACTGGAGGCGCGGCATAGTGTTTCACGCCGGAACGACGAAGCAAGAGGGCCGATGCTTCACTGCGGGCGGCCGGGTTTTAGGCGTGACGGCTCTGGGAAATACTATTCAAGAGGCGGTGCGTGAAGTCTATGAGGCCGCCGGGCGGATCGAGTGGGACGGAGCCCACTATCGGAAGGACATCGCGCAGCGGGCCCTGAGGAAATTTTAGATTTTCGATTGCCGATTTTCGATTGAATCTAAAATCCAAAATCTAAAATCGAAAATAGGAGAGGTGGAAAAGGATGAAAACGAAGTCTGGCCCCAAGGTGGGGATTCTGATCGGAAGCGACTCCGACCTCGAAGTGATGCACGAGGCGGAAAAGCGTCTCGACCATTTCGGCATTCCCTACGAGACGCGGATTCTTTCGGCGCATCGCACGCCGATCAAAACCCATAAATACGCGGCCTCGGCCGCCGAGCGGGGAATCGAGGCGATCATCGCCGGCGCCGGGGCGGCGGCCCATCTGGCCGGCGTCGTGGCCTCGTTGACCACGCTGCCGGTCATCGGCGTGCCGATCGATTCATCGAGCCTCAAAGGGCTTGACGCGTTGCTCGCTATCGCGCAGATGCCCGCAGGGGTGCCGGTCGCGACGATGGCGATCGGCAAGGCGGGCGCCGCGAATGCCGGGATCTATGCCGCGGAGATCCTTGCGCGCAAAGATTCCGGCCTCGCGGCAAAACTTTTGCGATTCAAAAAGGAAATGGCCTCAAGTGTCGAAGAGCGAGACCGAAAGCTCAGAAGAGAAAGACAAAAACGCTGACGCTTTCTCTCACGCCGTCGAGGCTCTCGGGCGCGGCGACGTTATCGTCTTTCCGACCGAGACGTTCTACGGTCTTGGCGCCGACGCGCTGAACCCGGCCGCGGTCGACAAAATTCTTTTTCTCAAGGGGCGCAACCCGGATAACCCGATTCCGTTGATCGTCGCCGACCAGGCGATGCTTGAAAAAGTTGTCCGGGAATTTCCTCCCTTGGCGCAACGGCTGGCGGACCGTTTTTGGCCGGGGCCGCTCACGCTAGTATTGCCGGCGAAAGAGGGGCTCTCCGCGCCGCTGCTCAACCGCGACGGCGGAGTCGGCGTGAGGATCTCGAGCCATCCGCTGGCCCGACGGTTGTCCCGCGAGCTGGGCCGCCCGATTACGGCGACGAGCGCGAATTTATCCGGCCAGGCGCCGGCGCGCACGATCGCGGAGGCCTTGACCTATTTTTCCGGGAGGCTTACCGTCTACCTCGACGGCGGCGTCCTGGCCGGGAAAAAAGGCTCCACGGTGGTTGAGGTGCGGGAGGGCGGGATCAGAATAGCGCGTGAGGGCGAGATCGGCGCGGCGGAGATCGAAGCCTGCCTGGCCGGGTGAGGCTCGGAGCATTCTGCTTGTTCCATTCGGTTTCAGGAGAGGGAGGGTTGATGGACCGAAGCGGCTCTTTTTTTTCGGCATTGTTCGGCTTCTTCCTGGCCGCCGCGCCTTTATTGGCGCAGACGGTGGTCGCGACCATCCCCGTGGGGATGGGCCCGCAGGCGATCGCGCTCGCGCCCGACGGCAAGCGGGCCTACGTGGGGAATTCGGCGAGCGGCACGGTGAGCGTCATCGATCTCGTCGAGCGCAAGGTGATTGCGACCGTCAACGTGGGACGGGCCGTGCGCGGGATCGCCGTAACGCCCGAGGGCGAGTATATTTTTGCCGCGAGCGGCGGCGTCAACGGCGTGAGCGTCATCGACGGTGCCAGCCATAAGGTCGTTGGCACGATTCCGGGGTTGCTTCGACCGGCGGGCTTGACGATGGAGCCGCAAGGGAGGCACGAGTGGGCGAAGACGCCGCGCCTCTATGTGACGCAAAGCGGCGGGCGGAGCGTCAGCGTGGTGGACACGAGTTCGCTCGAAGTGCGCGACACCATGGCGGTCGGGGCGAATCCTTTCAGCGCGGCGGTCAGCCCGGATTTAAAGACGCTCTACGTGAGCAATACCTCCAGTGGAGAAGTGAGCGTCATCGACGTCACCCGCGAGATGGGCGCGATGACGAACGGGAGCGTGGGAACGATCCCGGTCGGGCTCGCGCCTCAAGGCATCGCCGTTACGCCGGACGGCAAAAAGGTTTTGGTCAACAACAGCGGCGATCTCAGCATAACGGTCATCGATGCGCAGAAGAGAGCGGCGATCGCCACGATTCCTTTTCTGACGGAAGGGCAGAAGGCCAAGCTCGAGCGCAATGACGAAGGGATTTTTCCCATGGCCGGCCTGCAAATTACTCCCGACAGTCGATGGGCGCTCAGCACCGTCGGGGCGCTCGATGTGGTGGCCGTCATTTACACACCGACGCTGAAACTGGCGGACCTCATCAGAGTCGGGCGCGAGCCGTACGGGATCGCCGTCAGCCTGGACGGCAAATTCGCCTACGTCACCAACAGCGGCGCCAACGACGTGAGCGTCATCGAGCTGGGAGAAAAATTTCAGGAGGAAAAGGAAGAAGATCCCCAGCCGCCGAGCAGCGTCGGTCCAGGACCCAAGGCGATCAAATAACCGTCGCTGCTTGGCGCAATGCTTGTCCTATCGGAAAAAGACGTTCAGGGATTGCTGAGCGTCAAGGAGCTGATCGGAACCCTGGAGCGGGCCCATGTCCAGTTTTCCACCGGCAAGGCCGTGATGCCGGTGCGGCAGGTCGTTCCGCGAACTGGGCCGGCCCATCACGGCGACGAGCGCCAATCCCGCCGGAAAAGAACCGGCGCGGAGACGGATGAAAACCGGCTCCGGATCATCCGTGAAGGAGAGATCAGCTCAAAGGAGTTGGAAGCGGCCCTTTCGGATCATCCATGAAGAATCTCCTTCGACTATCAATTTCGATCATGGGCCTTTCCTGGGCACTGGCCGGGCATGCGGCCGACAGTGTCGATTGCAAGGTGAAGGCGACTTTTTCCAGCGCGGGCAGCATCGGCGAAGCGGTCGCGCAAGAGATCCGCCAGGCGTAGACGAAAGTTTTTCTGGCGATTTACGGCTTTGATAATCCGAAGCTGGCGGACGATCTCTCGAAATTAGCCAAGAACGGCGTGAGCGTCAAAGTGAAGATCGACACTGCAAAGAGCGAACAGAAAAAAGAAACGCAGATCGTCGCCCTTCTCAAGAGCGCCGGCGTGCAGGTGCAAGCGGTCGCGCCCGGCGGAAGAAATCACAACAAATTTGCCGTGATCGACGGCGCCAAGATTCTTACGGGATCGTACAACTGGACTCTAAAGGCGGAGAAAACTGGGAAAACCTTCTCATCATTGATTGCGCCGAATTGGCCGGGATGTATGAGAAGGAGTGGGAAAGCATCCGCTGAACCTCCTCTCTAAGGGCGAGATATGACAAAAAGATGGTTGTGGAACAAAGTGGAACTCGTTGCACTCGCCGTGGCCGTTCTGAGTTGCGATCAGAAGGCGGAGACCACGAAAAAACCGCAGGAAGACAAGGCGAAACAGGCCGTCAGGGAAGCGGTCACCAGAGAGTTTCAATATTACGAAGGCGCCAAGGAAAAACTGGGAGAAGCCGAGAAGCAGGAGCAGCAGAGGCGCGAACAGGAAAAACAGTTGCAGTAGTTAATCCCGCTTGAGCATCCTCTCGGAGAGATCCTTCACTTCGTTCAGGATGACATTGCCGCCACGATCATTCTGAGCTTCCCTCTGTCATGCTGAGCGAAGCATCTGTGTTTAGCGTTCAGGAAAGGCTTCGCGAAGAATCTGGGCTTCTGCCGTTATGCGCGCAAGCTGAAAATGCCCCACTAATCCCGCTTTGCTTTCGACTTCTTCACCCGCTCTATCTCGTCGCCGTCTTCGCCGTCATAGTAGGGAACGTTCGCGGCCTTGCGGTAAAAGGCCCGAAAACCCGGCTCTTGCGGAGCGGAAGTTAACGCGCCTATCTTATTGGAATCCAGATATTCGGTAATGTCCGGGTACTCCATCGTGCTCACGCATAGATACCGGAGAGGGCCATCGGATGTGTTGATCAGTTGGTGCGGATGATCGGCGCCGGGCGGGAATGCGACAAACGTTCCCGCAGTAATCTTCGACTCTTCTTTTCCGAACCGCAGCGTTCCTTCGCCTTCGAAAACGTAGATCATCTCCTCATTGGTGTGATGCAAGTGAAATGGAAACGCCGTCTTTCCCGGCGGCACGGAAAAGAAGCTGTAACCCAATTTCCTCGCGCCGATGACCGTCCCTATTCTCTGGCGTTGTGCCGCGAACGCCGAGCCGTCCGGAGTCTTCATTTGCTCAACCGAAACTTCGGAGAGGTGAACGATATTTTTCTGATTCGCCATGGCAGCCTCCGCTTCGGGAAGTTCGACAGAGCCTACCATCTTTTCGCCTCGATGTGTTATGACCATGTGAAATGCTCGTGCTGTCGGAAAAGGAAATTCGACGTCTGATCGACATCGAAGAGATGATCGGCGCTCTGGAAAAAGCGCACCTCCAGTTCTCGACCGGCAAAGCGGTGATGCCGGTAAGGCTTGTGGTCCCGCTGCCGCAAATCAAAGGCCGCATTACAAGCATGCCGGCCTATCTCGGCGAGGATCGCGCGCTGGGAATGAAGGTGGTGACCTATTTCCAGCAAAATCCCAAGGAGGGTCTGCCGGCGATCCTGGCCACCATCATGCTCTACAGCCCGGAGACGGGAAAAATCCTGGCGCTCATGGACGGCGGTTTTATCACGGCGACGCGCACCGCCTGCGCCTCGGCCATGGCGACGAAGATTCTGGCGAATCCTGAGACTCCCACTCTGGGCGTTCTCGGCGCCGGGGTCCAATCCGCGGCTCATATTCGAGCCCTCTGCCGGGTGAGGGCGATCAAAAGCATCAAGCTGTACAGTCCCTCGGGAAACAGCGCGCGCAGACTGAAAGAGGAGTTGGAGCCTGAGGTGAAGATCAAAATCGAGCCGGTGAAAACGGCGGAGGAGGCGACGCGCGGCGCGGACCTGCTCGTCACCGCGACGACGGCGCCGGAGCCGATCTTGAATAGTAGTTGGCTCAAGCCCGGCGCGCATATCAATGCCATCGGCTCGCACCGTCCCGACCTGAGAGAGATCGACGCCGCGACCATGAAGCGGGCGAAGGTCTTCGTCGATTCGCGCGAGGCGATCATGGCGGAGTGCGGCGACGTCCTGCTCGCCATCAAGGAGGGCGCGATTGCGGAGCGTCACGCCTCGGTCGAGATCGGCGAGGTGCTCGCGGGAAACAAGCCTGGCCGGACGAGCGCCGAAGAAATTACGCTCTACAAGTCGGTCGGTATCGCCGTCCAGGACGTCGCCGCGGCGCAGCTGGTGTATCAAAAGGCTCTCGAAAAAAAGGTCGGGACGAATGTCGAAATCTAGAGAGCTCTATTCATGGTCCGAGGAAAAATCATCACAGACGGTAGGCTGAGAGGATGATACTCGAAGGCAGGATAAAACTCGTCCTTCGCTGCCTTGGCGTCTTGACGCGATAAGACATCTGCGGCGTATTCACCACAGAGACACAGAGTTCGCAGAGGGCTTCTTCAAGATGATATCCTCAGTCGATTTTCTCCGCGCCCTCCGCGCCTCGGCGGTGAATAATCCGGGCTAGAGAGCGGCCGAAGGACAAAGATCGTTTATCACGCAGGCCTTGCAATCGGGCTTTCGCGCGTGACAAATGCGGCGGCCGTGAATGATCAAGCGGTGAGAGAAGCCGGTCCACTCATCGCGCGGCAGCAAGCCCATTAAGTCCCGTTCGATTTTATCCGGCTCTTCCCGCTTTGTTAGACCAAGGCGGCGCGAGAGCCGCTTGCAGTGTGTATCGACAACGATCCCAGGAATGGCGAAGGCGTGACCGAGGATGACATTAGCCGTCTTTCGCCCGACGCCCGCCAGCCGCGTCAGCTCTTCCATCGACGCGGGAACCTCGCCTCCATGATGCTCCACCAGTTCTCCGGCGCATTGCTTGAGAGAGCGCGCCTTGGAACGAAACAGGCCCAGGCGGCGGATCAGCCGCTCGATCTCCTCGATCGGCGCTTTGACGAGGTCAACGGGGGTCGGATAGCGGCGAAAAAGCTCCGGTGTCACCCGGTTGACCATCTCGTCGGTGCATTGGGCGGAGAGAATCGTCGCGGCAAGCAGCTCAAAATTGTTGCGGTGATCGAGCGGGGCGCGAATTTCCGGATAGGCCCCGGCCAGACGGCCGGCGATGGTGGCCGCTCTGCTCTTTTTCTCCTCGACCGACTCCCGCTTCATCACTCCGGTTTTTCTTCTGGGATAATCGAGAATCTTCGCCTTCAGCCGAGGTAAGGAATCGTCACTCCCGCGGAAGCGGGAGTCCAGGCATCTAGAGACTCTGGATTCCCGTTTTCACGGGAATGACGGAAATAGTATAAATCGCATACCCCATTTGATTCCAAAGCCGCTCAAACGGAAAAAACCTTGAAAGCGTTTTTTCCCGCGTACACGGCGCGCTTGCCCAGTTCCTCCTCGATACGCAAAAGTTGGTTATACTTGGCCGTCCGCTCACCGCGGCACGGCGCGCCGGTCTTGATCTGGCCGGCGTTGGTGGCGACGGCCAGATCGGCGATCGTCGTATCCTCGGTTTCGCCGGAGCGGTGCGAAATGACCGTCGTGTAGCCGGCTTGCTTGGCGAGCTTCATCGTTTCCAGAGTTTCCGTCAGCGAGCCGATCTGGTTCACTTTTATCAGGATGGAGTTCGCGACTCCGAACGCAATGCCGCGCTCAAGCCTTGTCTTGTTGGTGACAAAAATATCGTCGCCGACGAGTTGGATTTGTTTGCCCAGCGCCTCCGTCAACTTCTTCCATCCGTCCCAGTCGTTCTCCGACAGCGCGTCTTCGATGGAGATGATCGGGTATTGTCGCACCCAGTCTTCATAGAGCCGGATCATCTCCTCGTGGCCTCTTTTCGCGCCGTCGGATTTTTTGAAGACATAGCGTCCGTCGACGTAAAACTCGCTCGCGGCGATATCGAGCGCCAGGGCGACGTCGTTTTTCGGCCTGTAGCCGGCCTGGGCGATCGCTTCGAGCAGCAGCTCGACCGCCTCCTCACTCGCCTTCAGCCGGGGCGCGAAACCTCCCTCGTCTCCTACGGCGGTCGAGTAGCCGCGCTTTTGCAAAACCTTCTTCAGCGTCTGAAAGATTTCGGCTGCCGCGCGGAGCGCTTCGGCGAAGTTTTTCAGGCCGATGGGAGCGAGCATGAACTCCTGAAAATCAACATTGTTGTCGGCGTGCGCTCCGCCGTTGAGGACGTTCAAGAGCGGGACGGGTAGGGTCTTGGCCCGCGGACCGCCGAGGTAACGATACAGCGGCAGTTTCTCCGCGGCGGCCTGAGCCTTCGCGACCGCCAGCGAGACGCCCAGAATCGCGTTGGCTCCCAGACGGCTTTTGTCCGTCGTGCCGTCGAGGCGGATCAACAGGCGATCGATCTCCGTCTGCTCCTTCGGGTTCTTGCCGCGCAGGCGGGCGGCGAAAATCTTGTTGACATGGTCGACCGCCCGCTTCACCCCTTTTCCCAGAAAGCGGTTGTCTCCATCCCTGAGCTCGACCGCCTCGTGCTCTCCGGTGGAAGCGCCGGACGGCACGATGGCGCGTCCCATGATTCCGTTATTCAGCGTTACATCGACCTCTACCGTCGGCTGGCCGCGAGAGTCCAAAACCTCGCGCGCGCGGACCCGCTGTATTTTCATCGTCTACCTCCCGATCTCGTGTTCGCGCGTTGCGGCGACTATGGATGGCCGTCGGCCAACGCAAAACCCCATTTCTTAACTAAGCAACCTCCGGCGAAATGTGATAATATAATAACTTATCTGCTTATGTCTTCACCCAAGTTTTCGCGGCACCGGCTCTTTTACGTCTTTTCCGCCTTGCTCGGCGTGTTGTCTCTCTTCACGCTCTTCGGCGAGCGCGGGGCGCTCCATCTCTGGCGTCTGTGGGACGAGAAGGGGAGGCTGGAGGAGAGAAATTTCGTCTTGCACAAAGAAAACGAATCCCTCCGGGAACGCATCGGCCGCATCCGCCACGACGACGCCTACCTTGAAAAGATCGCCCGGGAAGAGCTGGGCCTCGTCCGACCAGGTGAGATTATCTATCGCTTTGGCGGCTCCGAGTCAAAGAAGAAGAGGGCGGGCGCGTTCAGCGTCCCTGCCGTTCAACCGCCCCCGTCATCGGTACGAAAACCACCGCGGTGACGGTCTCGATCTGTTGTTTTCCTCCGACCTTGCGCACGCGAACCAACTGCTGGTTGCGTTGAGGCTCTCCCAGAGGCATCACCAATCGTCCTCCCTCCCGGAGCTGACGCCAGAGAGGCTCCGGGATTTTTTCCGCCGCCGCGGTAATCAGAATGGCGTCGAACGGCCCCTTTTCTTCCCAGCCGAAAAATCCGTCGCCGGCCTTGACTGAGATATTGCGGTAGCCCAACCGCGTGAGCGTTTCTTCCGCTCTCGCCGCGAGCGAAGGAATAATCTCGATCGTATAGATCTCTTTAGCGAGGCGGCTTAACACCGCGGCCTGATAGCCGGAGCCGGCGCCGATCTCCAACACCTTCTCGTCGCCCCTGAGATCGAGCAGCTCGCTCATCAACGCCACGACGTAGGGCTGGGAAATCGTCTGGCCGTCGCCGATCGGCAGCGGCCGATCCTGATAAGCGGCCGGGCGTTGCTCTGCCGGGACGAACCGATGGCGCGGCACGAGCCTCATCGCATCCAAGACCCGCGTGGCTTTGATGCCGCGGCCGCTCAAGTCGCGCTCGACCATCTCGTCCCGCGATCGGGCAAAGTCGGCTTCTGAAATTTGCGCCGCAAACGAGCGCGGCGGACCGGCAGGCGGTAGCGAACACAGGAAGAAGAGAAGCAGGCCGGCGCGGAAAAAACTACTGTGAGTCGGGCTTAAAGACAAAGTGGTAATACTCGTCCATGTCCATCAAGGACCTGGTTTCGGAGCGGTCTTTCAGCCTGACCTCGATCAACCAGCCGTCGTTGTAGGGATCGTCGTTGATGAGCGAGGGGTGGCTCTCCATTTCGGGATTGATGGCAATCACAGTGCCGGACACCGGGGCGATCAACTCGGCCACGGTGGTAGAGGACTCGAGTTCCGCGAACGGCTATCCCTTCTCCACTTTGTCGCCCACTTCCGGCAGCTCCACGGAGATCACCCGTCCCAATTCGCCTTGACCGTAGTTGGTGACGCCCATATAAACGTGCTCGTCCTCGATCCCGATCCAGACGTGATCCTGGCTGATTTTAAGAACGCGTTCCATCGCTTTCAACCCACCGGACAACTATATGGGTTGTCTTTTCTCCGTCAAGAGATGTATACGGCGAGTTGACCACGCGAACCGACCCTCAATAACATGAAGAGTTAGCAGCTTTCCAGCGCGTCTGCAGTGGACGAAAATAAAAAAGGGAGCGATCCGACCCATTGCTCCCTTTTTTTATCGGTCTAAGAGCCGACTACCAGCGGTTGCGTCCGCCACCGCCGCCGCCCCTGCGGTTTCCCCCGCCACCGCCGCCACCGCCGCCACCCGTCCTCGGCGGACGCTCCTCCTGCGGCCTCGCCTCGTTGACCACCAGCGTGCGGCCATCGAGCTGCGTGCCGTTGAGCGCCTCGATCGCCTTCTGGGCCTCTTCTCCGGAGGCCATCTCAACGAAGCCGAAGCCCCGCGACTGTCCGGTAAACTTGTCCGAGATCACTCTCGCCGACTGGACCGTGCCATGCTCGGCGAAGATCTCTTCAAGCCTCCCTTCCGTCACGGAATAGGGCAGCCCGCCCACGTACAACTTATTGTTCATACTCTCCTCCAATAATGAAAACTTTTAAGGTCTTGGCCTTGGGACACGGATTACGAATGGGAGAAGAACATGAGAGCTTGGCGGATGGGACCGGGGCTCTGGTCGGCTGCTCTGACCACTAATCGCGTTCACAAGGTGAGACGCACCAAGGCCTTTCGCTGTTTTGTCGCCACTCACCCCAGAAGGCCTTATACTGAAGGAGTTGATGCGAGGCTACCGCGCTTTTCCCGCCTTGTCAACAGGATGGTGGAGTCGTTGACAAGGCGCAGGCAATCCAATATAAATCCTCTCGCTGCCGCCTTTGAGCGGGCGTAATTCAGCGGTAGAATGCCAGCTTCCCAAGCTGGACGTCACGGGTTCGATCCCCGTCGCCCGCTCCAATTTTATCGTGCCGGTTTAGATCTGAGGCGGGTAGACGGCCACAACGCTAGGCTTCAATGTTAATGTTTTGGATTTGTCTTGACATTCTAACGGTTTAGTTCTAAGAGTTGATCTAATTTTCACGCAGGGGGGTAGTCATGCAGAAGATACTCAGCGCATTGGTTGCGGTTCTCGTTGTTTTGGCTCTTAGCGGTGCGACGGTTTCGGCTCAACTCCTCGAGCCGTTCGGCAAAATTGCGCTATCGGGCGGAGCGGAGAAGGAGCAAGGCGGGACGGGCGGGCCTCGGGGGACGATCGAGGCATTGGGGGTAGTGCCGTTGTGGGGGAACTTAGGCGTTCAGGGGTTGGCGCACTACGTGGGCGGGTCGGGGAGCCGCTTCGGGATCAGCGCGGGACCGGTATTCGCGTGGGGGGGAGGCAAGGCGGGGATATTCGTGAACTACCAGCACCGGACGTACAACAGCAACAATT
>JBGPGE010000032.1:0-41706 GCA_041483675.1 Binatia bacterium | reverse complement strand
CGACGAGCGCTGGGGAGAAGCGGTGAGCGCGGTGGTGGTCTTAAAAGCCGGCGCGAGCGCGACGGAGGCTGAGATCGCCGACCACTGCCGCCGCCGGATCGCCAGCTACAAGTGCCCGCGCTCGGTCCAGTTCATCGACGCCCTACCGCGGACAGGCTCAGGCAAGATTTTTAAGAAAGCGCTGCGCGACCGCTACGAGTCGAGGCAAGCTAATAAGCCGTAGTGATCCGTCAAGGAGGAACGAACGAGGGGGCCGACCCGAGCCCCCTCGTTCATGCTGGGTGAAAGATCTCACTATAAAAGAACTACGGAGCGGGCGTAGTCAAGGTAACGCAGAAATTCGCTCCCAGACTAGGATGCGGTTTCGCCGCCGCCACCGTAAGGATGCTCATTGAACCGGCGAGTCCCGACGGACTGGCCCCCTCGGCGAAAACCTTGATCAGGTCATCGACGCCGGCCGTTCCACCCGCAGCCTGCGAAAGGCTGAACGAGGTGCCGGCAGGTATCTGATAACGCGCCATGTCTCCGTCCGCATATTGAACCCGGAGAACTTTCATCTCCGTGCTCCAATTCGACACGGCCACGTAGTAGGTGAAGGGCACGACGTTGTTGGACGATCCGAGTTTTGCCCCGCACGCCATCCCGGTTTCCCCCGCAGTAGGATTGGTCCCGTCAAAGAGCGCGAAATCGGACCTCTGTCCGCCGGCGGCGGGCGCTGCGCCGGCGGCCCGAGGCGCGCTTAGCGCCGTTGCTAATAGAAGCGCCCCGATTGCGGCCCCGAACGGCAAGATAACCTTTTTTCTCATGGCACTTTCCTCCTTTCGCTCCGTAAGACCCAAAGCTATGATCAAAGTTTACTCCCCTCGAATGCTCTGTCAAGTAGGGTGCCCAAAAAAAATGCCAGGTTCGCCGCACTCCCTGCACGGCTTTTGAAAGAACACCACGCTTGAGGCGCACAGGTGGTGCGTAGCAGGTGACGCATCCGAACCTCCAGCCAATGTGGCCGGCTTATAGGCCGGCGGTCGGCTGGGGAATTTCGGGCGGCCAGTTCTCGATGTAAACCGGCTCGGGGGGAAAGCCGAGCACGTTGAGATAGAGATACTCTCTCCATTCGGAAAATTTCCGCACGTTCTCCAGAGGCACGTTGAAATATTTGCGCAGAAATTCTCTACGCGGCGGGTCGAAGACCGTGCGCGGGCGGCTGTTGAGTGCCTGGGCGTCGATCTCGGCGATCCTGCGACGGATCGGCGCTTCGCCGTATTCTCCGATCAGCTCCCAAACATAGTCGTGAATCTTCTGCAGGATCGCGTCGTGGTGCTGCCGCTCCTCCGCCTGGACCACGCGCTCCTCGAAGTCGAGCACCTTCGGCGTGGTGATTTGAATGCTCTGGATGCTGGCCGCGGTGCAATGGCCGTAGGGCCAGAGGTTGCCGGAGATAAGGTAACTCAGAAAATCCCGCTGGAGTAACTGGCGGTGCTCGACGCGCGGGAGGAGGCCGTATCGGCGCTCGAAGTCGGGATCGGGTCGCGCGTGATCGCGGCGAGGATCGACCGCATTCGCCTGCCGGATATAGCCCCAGCCGTGGCCGGCCTCGGTGCGGATATGGTCGGCAAGGCGATAACGCCACTCCGAATCCATGTCGAAGTGCGAATAGGCGTAGCAGGCGGCGCCGACCGTGGTTTCCAGCTCGTCGCGCCCGCGATAACCGAGCCAGCGGGCCAACAGCTCCCGCTCCGCGTCGTCTTTGGGCTCGCGCTTCGATCCGTCGCGCCGCTTGCGCAACTCGTCGAGCGCCGCGGTGACAGGATTATCTTCGCTGTAGGTGATTTTTGTTCCGACGCCTCTGATGTCCGCCATGGCGACCTCCCTGTTCGACCAAAGGGGAGAACTGCCGCTTCTCCCCGTTGGAAACCCCAACGCTTTTGTGCCCGCCTCAAGAGAGGCGGGGTTTACATTGAAGCTACTTTGCCGAATAGAGCGCCCTGACGAACCCTTCCTTGTCGATCCGCTCGAGGATGTTCGTGTCCAGCACGCCGAATGGATCGCGACCGGCGCGCTCGGTTGAAAGCTTCGCCACCGTCTCGACCGCCTCTTTCGGGACCAGCGGCAGACGCTCGTAGACGGCGGCAACCTGCCGGTACGCTTCTTCAATCGCTTCCGGGTCGGTGAGCCGCATGTTTCGGCTGAGTGTCTTCTTTGCCATATCCGGGTTGGTCAAGGCAAGCTTGATCCCGTGCAGAATCCCTCTGAGAAATCGATCGAGCGATGACGCAGATTTGTCCACCACCGCTTTTGAGGCAACGATCGACGTAAAAAGACAAGGAACGCGCGGCGTGGTCATGTCCAGTAACATGCGCAGCCCGGCTCTTCTTGCTTCGACGGCCTCGTGCGGCGATAGCAGCGCGGCATCGACCACACCGCTGAGCAACGCCTGCGAAACCAGCCCCAGCCGGCCGAACGCCACCAGTTTCACGTCCTTCAACGGATCGAGTCCGGCTCGCATGAGCAAAATCTGGCTTGCTAAGTTAAGCGATGTGCCCGGCGGAGTGTTCGCAATCAACTTTCCTCTAAGATCCTGTAGCTGAGAGAGCCCCGGCTTGGCCCAAAGTTGAAAGGGAACTGTGTTGACCAGCCCGCTGATGATTCGAACCTCCACGCCCTTCACGTACGCGTTCAGCGCCTGCCCGCCGCCCACGATGGCGACGTGCAAGCTGCCAGAATCCAAAGCGCGTATCATGGTGGTTCCAGCCGATTGCGTCAATTCAACGTTCACGCCGTAAATATCGAACAGCTTCTGATCGACGGCCAGATACCCCGCCAACTGCGTCGCGCTCCCGCCGGAGAATCCCAGTTTGAGAGTCTCGGCGGCGGCGACCAAAGAAGAGGAAGTGAGAATAAATGCGGCGAGCGTAACGAAGGCGAGACTATTTTTATACACCATTGAAGACTCTGGCGCGCCCGGAGGGATTTGAGCCCCCAACCCTCAGATCCGAAGTTAGCCCCCGACTCTCAATGATCGCGATGACACGGTTGCCAGCTCACGCCGACTGTGCCCGTTTTTCCGCGGGAACAAAGCGAATCTCGAGACGGCGGTTCAGGGCCCCTGCAATGCGATTGAGCATCGCAAGGGAATGCCCTTCGTAATCTGCGTCCTCAAGGCGGCAAATAACCGAGGCCGTGGTGCCGATCAGCCTCGCCAGTTGCCGTTGGCTGAGACCGGCCTCCGTGCGCAAGGCGACGATCTTCCGCGCAACGTGATCGTCGGCCCGCGCTTTCTCCAAGGCAGCCAGACGCTCCGGCTTCCCCGCGTAATACCGGCGATGGAGGATTTCCACTGCATCGGTGGTCGGTCTTCTTTTCACTTTCGCCATTTGAATTTCTTGGCGCGCCCGGAGGGATTTGAACCCCAAACCAGAGCATCTCAACAGAGCCAGAGAAAACACGGTAGCAGCTCTATCGAGAGCTACGTCTATCCAACTCCTCTAACAACTTGGCGCTAACACGTTTCCGCTCAAGGTGCCCGGCGTCGAGTTCAGCTTGTATCATCAGGGCTACCTGCTTGCCGAGTATTTCCTTTATTTCGCCGCGCACGATAATTTCAGCAAGTTCGTTAAGCTGCGCCCCTGTCAATTCTTGAATATCATGATGCAATGCATTCACTCTGGCATCCGGGGTTGTCCCGAGTATTTTTTCTAATTTAATTCCGGCCCGTATTACGGTGCCGCCGTCGAACACTGCATATCCGATCACGGCCGGCTTCATACGTCCAGCTGCCACTGCCATGACAATTCGCTCAGGACTAACTTGGCCATCAAGCTCGAACAAAGATATGGTGTTGCCTTTAGGCTTAAGATCCGAGAGAGCGTCAGCCTGCACACGCCCAGGCGGAAGCCACGGGACTTCGGGATAAACGTACCACCGGTCTGGCCGGATATCTGCTCTTAGGAATTGTGGCACTTTTGGGTTTGAACTAGCTGTTCGAGGACAAGCAGAAAGTGGCAACGAATCTTCTCGTGGATTTCCCTTTCAAGTGCGTTGCGGAGCGCCGGAATCGCGCCGGGATCGTCCATCTCGGCAAGGCCCAAAGCCGCTGCATATCGTATGCGCGGTGACAGCGATCTTAAGTGTTTCTGGAGAACAGCGCGGCGGTACGCCTTAGTATCCTCATCCCGGGCTGCACCTATCCATCTCAATGCTTCTCCGACAACCTCGGCATTTGATTTTTCGGAACATACGATAGTTTCCAATGCGACTATAACAGTAGATCCATATGAGCGAATCAGAATATCCAGGGTACGAGAAAAATTAGAGTTAGTTCCGTCCTCAAAACTTTCATCTGCAGCGGCATTGACGATAATTGACACGAACCGCGGTATAAGGTCCTTTGTCTCGGACTCGCCGGTAATATTTCGCCTGAGATACACGGGGAAATCTTCAACCTTTGTAGCGCTCTGGAGGTCAGGCCGCCAAGTTCGGCGTGATGCGAATCCTTGGCCGCTACCTAAATTTGTGACCGCAGACTCTATCCTCCATCCGTCGGGAACAGTTTGCGAAACGTTTGCGGTTTCAGAATTCACGCCACATCTCCCTTTACGGCAATTTCTCGGCCCATGTCCACCAATTCATCAAAAATCTCGGCAAGTTTTCCCTGCGGTAAGGGTTGTGAAAATTCAGGTAGAGTATTGATATCGAGCTCAAGACGACAGGCTGTTTCGGTAACTCCGTACCCCGTTGTTCTCATCTGTGTCTTTTCGAGACTGACTCCGAGTGTTTGAAACAAAAGAACGGACCACTTTGTAAGGCGGTTAATCCGAAGACCCGAAATGCCTGACTTGGAATCTCGCGGCCGGTTAATTTGATAAAAGAAATCCGAGGAGGTTTCTGGGTCTAGCCGAATACTCGGCAGGTAGGCGGCAATTTTAAGATATCCGGCTTTTCGATCTGAGACGGGTTGTGCCAACACCGCTCCAAAAGCGAGTCGTGTCATAGGCACTGCTAAACCTAGCCAGTTGTGCATAAGAGGCACAAACGCACTTAACGCTGAATCAAACGGTCCAATAACTGGAAGGGTCTCTGGAGGCATTCCGCTCGTTTCCGCTAAGGGGCCAAGCGTCCAGTCAACTCGCCCCAGTTGCACGTCTAAGGCCAGCCTCTTACCGTCAAATGACCCTTCCCTTTTGTACAGGCCAACCTTGGGGCGCGAACTCTCGGTCTCGGGCGGCTCACCAACTACATTCACCCACCATCCCGACGGATCAATTTCTGATAGAGGAAGAGGAAAACCAGTCAGGCGAATTGCCTCTACTTGCCAGGGACTCACGGTCGGAACAGATGTGTCCTTATGCTGGGTCATATTGTTAGACCTCCGGGTAACTGCAAGGCGTTGTACTACGGGAGAACCCGAAGGTTTTAAAAGTATAGTTAGTTAGGTTTCAAGAAACAACCCCTACGTATCTGTCGTCGCCGTGCAAACTAGAGCACAAAATGAGAATCTCAGGCACGGCTATGTAGATTGCCTGCGGACTCCCCTCGACGGCTCGAGATGGGCTATATAAAATAGGCGTAAAATTTCTTGGCGCGCCCGGAGGGATTTGAACCCCCAACCCTCAGATCCGAAGTCTGATGCTCTGTCCGGTATGCTGTACTCTTAGGGAAGGGAGGGCATTTGCGGGACCAGAGCGTTCCGGGATACAATGTTTAGGTGCTGACGGATTTAACGGCGGGACACCCGTATTATCTCCCGCTAAGCGTGAAGGTCACTTTAAGAGGTGATGTCATGAAAACAGCAATTCAGGCTGAACTGCCGGAGGAACTGGTCGCGGAAGCGCGCGCCTTTGTCGCGCAAGGCTCGGTAGGCGATTTCAACGAGTTGCTGGCGGAGGCGCTGCGGCGCTACCTGGAATCGCATTCCACGCGGCTTGCGGAATCGTTCATCCGGGAGGACTTGGCCTGGGGGTTGCGTGGCCGGGAATGAACCTGCGGCCCCAATAATCGTATGCGATGCCGGTCCGCTCATCCATTTGAATTCCTTGGTGCACCCGGAGGGATTTGAACCCCCAACCATCAGATCCGACGTCTGAAGTTTGACAAGGCTCAAATTCCGCTTATACTCCCTTTAGATAGAGATAAGTTTTATTCCCGTTTAGGAGAACCGGTTGTGGCTTTAGTCAAGATCAAAGAGAAATACCAAGTTACCCTGCCCGCCGAAGTGCGCAAAAAGGCGGATTTGGCCGTCGGCGATCTCCTCGAGGCGAAAGTTCGGGGGAAGGTGATCACTCTCGCTCCTAAGAACACCATCGACCGAGATATTGCGATCTCCCTACAGGAGTTCAGACGAGGGAAAGCTCATGGCCCCTTCAGCTCCGCCAAGGAAGCCGTACGGTTTCTGCACCGAGAAGTAAAAAGGCTGAAGAAAAAATCCCCTTAATGCGGCCTTATCTCACTCCCCGGTTTCTGCGGCTCTACGCCGAGGCTCCAGCCCATATCCAAAAGGCGTTCGACCAAAAGCTTAAGTACCTTCTCCAAAATCTACGCCATCCTTCCCTGCGGGCCAAGAAATACGATGAAGCGCGAGGCATCTGGCAGGCTAGAGTCAACGGCGGGTGGCGCTTTTATTTTTCCATTGAAGGCGACACTTATATCCTGCACTCTATCCGGCCGCACCCCAAATAACCTTTGCTCAGTCCCGTAAGATTTCTTGGCGCGCCCGGAGGGATTTGAACCCCCAACCCTCAGATCCGAAGTCTGATGCTCTGTCCAGTTGAGCTACGGGCGCTGGCGGTCACGGAATGTTTTCTTCGCTGATCCGGCTCGAGTAAATCGCCACGGGCGGCTCGCGCCTGGCGGGCGACGCCGAAGGGGTGGGCGGAGGAGCGCTCCGCGCGGCCGGTCTCGGAGGCGGCGCGACGGCTTTCGCCCGCGGGCTCGGATTCACGTTCGCGCATGGGTCGGCGCTCGCGAGTCCCGCGACGTAGCCGCCGACCTGATAGAGTCCACCCAAAAAAGGCATCCCCAGAAAACTCCCAACGATGGTCCCAACCACGGTTCCGACGGTGCCGCCGGTGCCGGTCCGATCGATGCGGTCCGGACAACCGCGCGCCGCATCGTTCCGTGCGTTGAGCCGCGGAGCGGGGGCCGTATTTCCGCCGTTCACGGCGACGCAGCCTCCGGTCAGCAGCAAAATTACTAGGAAGCTTGTCCTTGCGCGCGTCAACTTGCCACCCCATCGGGATAAGGTGGCCTATTTTACCACACGGTCGCTAGCGAAAACGAACGACGCGCATCCCCTTGTCCGCAAAGAAGCGTTCCAATTCCTTGGGAATCTGCCGGTCGGTAAGCAGCAGAGAACGCTGCGGCAGGTAGTAACCTGAGATCGCGAGCGCCAATTTGTCTTTGGGACCGCGATCGTTCGCCTGGAAGCGCTGCTCCCGATAGGTTGCTGGCTCTCCGACGGCGGTTAACAACCGCGCGAGCACTTCGCGCGACGGCTGGGTCGCCGGGTTCAGCTCGACAACCTTCACGCCCTGGCTCTGCTGCAGAGCTTTTTTTACGTCGTCGCCGACGGGACGAAAAGAGAGCGCGACTTTCTTGCCCCCGTATTCGAACAACCGGTCCGCCTTCGCCTCTATTCGGATCCCGTCACGCAGCGTAACCGAAAGCCAGCTTTCGCCCGCAAAAGAGATATCATAGTCGTTGAGAAACGCGTCGATCAGCGCTGCCTTGTCGGCCGGCCAGCTTTCAATCCGCGCCTGCGCTGTCCCATCGCCGAGCCGTGCCTCGGGCGAAGCCACCGGGTTGCGGGAAGACGGAAGCGCTATCTCCTTCAAGTTCATCCCCTTAAGCGCCAGATACTCTCTCAGATATGCCGGCGCCTGTCCGGCATCGTCGGTCAGGCTGATAATCACCACCTGCGGCGCCGCTCCGCCCTCTTCCTGCGGCATCGCCATCCATTCACCCTTGACCTGAACGGCGACTCCCTGATCCTGGACCACCACGGGCTGGTTCGATGGCAACGATTGATAGCCCAGCCGTGACAGCAAATTGTTTACGGTCTCGTGGAGCGAAGCGCCCTTTTTCAGAGAGACGACCGGAAGCCCGGACTTCTCCGTTTCCAGCTTCGACCGCAGAGATTGAGAGATTTTACTCTGCAAGTCTAGAATAATTTTTTGTCCTCTCTTCGAGTTCTGAATGACCGGATAGGCCGCGCGGTCGAGGTGCACCGTCCCATCGCTGAGCGCCACCGCCTCCTCTCCCTCCCGGCTTGTCTCTTGCCCCAACGCCTCCATGACCGACGCCAGAAGATCGAGATTTTCCTGCGCGGAAATTTTCTGCCCATAGTCCAAACCGACAATCGCTACAGGCTTCTCTTTCGGGACGGCGGAGGCCCGCCCTACGCCGCCGCTCGCGGCATGGAGCCGGATAGTTTCGCCGACGAGCAGCGAGTCCCAATTCTTTTTGTCTGGATTGAGCCGCTTGACCTGCTCCGCAACCTTGCGCAGTTCGGCCCCGCCTTTGACTTCCAACTGCTCGCGGAGGACGTCGTAGAGACGGTCGCCCTGCTTCACCCGATACCCTTTTGTCTCTTCCTTCTCGACCGCGGGTTTGACTCCCAAAATCTCGTCCGGCTCCATCGGGATGAACAGCGTATCGCCGACCGGGAGCACATCCGGATTTTTCAGGCCGGGGTTAAGCGACCCGATCAGGATGACGTATCGGCTGAAGCCCTTTTGCGGCAACCCTCTTTCCTGGATCAAAATTCGCCACAGCGAGTCTCCGCGGCGGACCACGCGATCTTCTCCATCGACCGTTCTCCCCTGGTATTCCCGCGATCTCGCCGTGCGGCGCAACTCGAGGTGCGGCGCTTCCGCCTGCTCCCCTTTCACCGCTCTCTCCTGCGCCCAAACCGGCTCCGGCATAACCGTCAAACTCATCAAAACCACCAAGGCGGCTTGCGGGAGTCTCCGCGCTAGGCTTATTTTACTTTCCATAGGGTCCCTCCGGGCGTGTCTTCCAAAATTACCCCCTTCTCCTGCAGCTCAGCACGAATCCGGTCGGCTTCGCTCCATTGTTTTTTCCGGCGGGCTTGATCTCTCTCTCGGATCATCGCTTCAATCGAATCCGATGAAAGCCCTTGCTGTTCCGTCCATCGCCGTTTCCTTCTCAGGAGAAACTCCTCCGGCCTCTCTTGGAGCAATCCCAACGTCTCCGCGCACCGGGCGACAGCGAGGGCGCGCGGCGCGACGCTCGATGCTTTGCGCTCGTCCATGGCGCGATTCAAAGACCGCACTTCCTCGAAAATCAGCGCCAGCGCCCTCGGCGTATTGAAGTCGTCGTCCATTTCGTTGCGAAATTCCTCGATCAACGCCGCGTCCGGCTGCCCGGCATCGAGACTCCCCGACTGCATATGGTTGAACCGGTCGACGGTTTCGTAGATCCGCTCGACCCCTTTTTCCGCCTCTTCAAGCCCTTGGTCGGAAAAATCGACCGGGCTCCGGTAGTGGCTGGAGAGAAAATAGTGGCGCAGCGCGGCCGCTTCGCGCCGGCTCAATATCTCCTGGATAGTGAAGAAGTTTCCCAGCGATTTGGACATCTTCTCCTGGTTGATGTTGAGAAACCCATTATGAATCCACGCGCGCGCGAGCGGCAGGCCGAACGCCGCCTCGGATTGCGCGATTTCATTTTCATGGTGGGGAAAGATCAGATCCCTGCCGCCGCCGTGGATGTCGAACGGCTGCCCCAGGTATTTCGTGCTCATGGCGGAGCATTCGATATGCCAGCCGGGCCGCCCCGGCCCCCACGGGCTCTCCCAGGAAGGCTCGCCCGCTTTGCTCGATTTCCACAGCGCAAAATCCATCGGCGTTTTTTTTCGCTCGTCCACCTCGACCCGCGCTCCCGCTTGCAGCTCTTCCAGTTTTTTTCGCGACAGCTTGCCGTAGCCGCCGAAGCGATCCACGGCAAAAAACATGTCGCCGTTCACGCGATAAGCCGCCCCCTTCTCTTCCAGGCGGCGGATCAATTCGATAATCTCCGCCACGTGCTCCGTCGCCTTGGGTTCCTCGGTCGGCGGGAGCAGGCCTAGAGCCTTCTCGTCGCGCTTGAACTCCGCGATATACTTCTCGGCGACGGCCTTGGCGGTCGTCCCTTCCTCTTTCGCCCGGTTGATGATCTTGTCGTCGATGTCGGTGAAGTTCCGCACGAACGTAACCTGATAGCCGAGAAATTTGAGATAGCGGTGGATCAAATCGAAGGTGAGGAACGAGCGCGCGTGGCCGATGTGGCAGGAATCGTAGACCGTCACGCCGCAGACGTACATCCGCACCTCGCCTTCTTTCAGCGGGACAAAAGGCTCCTTGGCGCCGGCTAGCGTATTATAGATTTGCAAGCCCACGAGAGAGTCAACTTATATCGAACACGGGGTTTGAATCCCCGTGTTCGACCAAAGGGGAGAGCTGCCGCTTCTCCCCTTTGGAAACCCCATCGGTTTTGTGCCCGCCTCAACAGGCGGGGTTTAGATTGAATCTGCTTCCATCTTACGGAATGGCGGCGGATTTGCAAGAAAAATCCGCGCGCGCCGCCTCGCTTGCACAAAAGAACGAAAAAGCATAGGAGAGAAAACAACTATGGACTTCGCTAAACCTTACAACGATTTGCGCGAGCTGATCGCCGCGCTCGAAGCGGACGGCAAGCTCGTGCGCGTGCGCCGCGCGATCGACAAAGACACCGAGCTCCACCCGCTTGTCAGGTGGCAGTTCCGCGGCCTTAAGGAAGAGCAGCGAAAAGCGTTTCTCTTCGAGAACGTAACCGACGCGAAAAATCGGCGCTACAGCGGCTCCGTGCTGGTCGGCGGCCTCGCGGCCTCGGCGGCGATCTATTGCCTGGGCCTCAAATGTCCCCCCGACGAGGTCGCGGACCGTTGGCTCTACGCCATGGACCATACGATCGAGCCGGAGATCGTCGGCGACGGCCCGGTGATGGAAGAGATTCACACCGGCAAAGAGCTTTTGAGCCACGGCGGTTTTTATGAATTCCCGATTCCCATTTCAACGCCGGGCTTCGACAACGGCCCCTACATCACGGCGGGCCATTGGATCACCAAGGACCCCGAAACCGCCAAGCGCAACGTCGGCAACTACCGCGGCCTCATCAAAGGGCCCGGGATAAGCGGCCTCATGTCCGGCACGCCGCAGGACCTCTCGCGCCACTGGGAGAAATGCCGCCAGCGCGGCATTCCGCTCGAAGTCGCTGTCGCCGTGGGCGCCGTTCCCGCCGTGTCTTACGCTGCGACGCAGAAGGTCCCCCCGACGATGGATGAACTGGCCCTGGCCGGCGGTCTCGTCGGAGAGCCGATCAGGCTGGTCAAATGCCGCACGGTCGATCTCGAAGTGCCGGCGACGGCCGAGATCGTCTTCGAGGGAATCATCCCGACGAATTATCTCGAAGAGGAAGGGCCGTTCGGCGAGTCGATGGGCTACGTCGATCCGAGAACGTTGAGCACCGTCTTTGAGCTGACCAGCGTTATGCACCGAAAAAATCCGACCTGGGTGTCAATCATCAGCCAGGTGACGCCGAGCGAAAGCTCCAAGATCAAGGCGATGGGCATGGCGACGCTGATCCTTCGCTCTTTGAAGCAGAAAGGCTGCGACAGCGTTTTGGAAGTCTCGTTGATGGAACCGCTGGTAAATCTCCGTCCCTACGTCGTCCTCCGGATGAAGAAGAAGAACGATCGGGAGCCTTGGGAGGCGATGGATGCGCTGCTCGCATACGGCGACCGCGTGGGAAAGCTGGTGATCGCGGTGGACGAAGACATCAATCCGCACGATCCGGTCGCCGTCACCTGGGCGATCACCCACCGCTCGCAGCCGCACAAGGACATTAAAGTCGTCGGCAACCGGCCGTTCGGCGCGACGCCGATCGGCATGCTCGCCACGCATCCTTCGAGCCGCTACGATAATTCCGAGTCCTCGCTGTTGATCGACGCCACGCGCAAGGCGGACTTCCCTCCTCTTTCGCTTCCCAAGCGGGAATACATGGAGCGCGCAAAGCAAATCTGGGAAGAGCTCGGTCTGCCGAAACTGGAGCCGCAGGAGCCATGGCACGGATATTTGATGGGATTGTGGCCCGAAGAACTCAACGAAGAAGCCCGCATGGCCGCGGCGGGAGACTACGACAAGGTCGGCGAAAAACTCCGCGGCACCAGAGTTCCGGTGGACGAAGGCGAGACTCTGGGATCGATGCGGGCGAAGTGGGGAAAGACGCACGCCGGCAGAGCGGAGTAAAGGTGGGGTGAAAGCCGCCGTCCGCTCTCCAGATCGTGCTCGTGCCTCGTGTTCGTGCTGGTGGGGGACGGGGCCGAGCACGAGAGACGAGCACGAGCCACGAAGCGATGCGCGGGATCTTCGACCGAACAGCGGCTTTCAGTCAGGGGCGTGCGAGGAATCGCTTGGAGAAATGACACGATGAAGCAGCGCGTCGTTCTCACGGTCAATCAACAAGAGCACGAGCTTCAAATCGAGCCCAATCGCCTGCTGCTCCACGCTTTGCGCGACGATCTCGGCCTGATCGGCACGAAAGAGGGATGCAGCATCGGCGTCTGCGGCGCGTGTAGCGTGATCGTCGGCGGCAGGCTGGTCAGCTCCTGCCTCACGCTCGCCATCGCCTGCCGGGACAAAGCGATCACGACCATCGAAGGGCTGGCCGACGACAGCGGCCTCCATCCGCTGCAACAGGCATTTATCGAATTCGGTGGTTTTCAATGCGGCATCTGCACGCCGGGCCAGATCATCGCGGCCAAAGCCCTGCTCGACGAGAATCCAAATCCAACGGAAGACGAAGTCAAAGAGTGGATGTCGGGAAATCTCTGCCGCTGCACCGGCTATTATAAAATCCTTGAGTCGATCATGGCGGTGGTCGACGGCAGAGTCACAGCCGGGAAGCGCCCCGCACCTCAAATCCATGAGGCCCGCATTCAAAGCCTCTACACGGTGCAAGGCACGCACGACAAGACAAAGTGATCCGGTTGGAGAGCGACAATGGCTAAATCAGAAAGAGAGTTCGCCGTCGTCGGCAAAAGAGTCAACCGCGTCGAAGGTTACGAGAAGGTCACGGGAGAGGCCCTCTACGTCGCGGACATTCAATTGCCCGGAACGCTCTGCGGCCGTATTCTGCGGAGCCCCTATGCTCACGCAAAAATTCTGAGACTCGACACCAGCAAGGCGGAGAAGCTTCGCGGCGTGCGGGCGGTCGTCACCGCCGAGGATACGATCAAGCGCGGCTGGGGCGCTTTTTTTCCCGACCAGTATCCCCTGTCCGTCGGCAAGGCGCGTTATGTCGGAGAGGAGGTCGCCGCCGTGGCGGCGATCGATCCGGATATCGCCGAAGAGGCGCTCGACCTGATTGAAGTTGAGTGGGAGGAGCTGCCCGCCGTCTTCGACGCCGAAGAGGCGATGAAAGAGGGCGCGCCGTTGCTGCACGACGACAAGCCGCGCAACATCGCGCTCACCATCGACATCGAGCGCGGCGACGTTGAAAAGGCGTTCAAGGAATCCGACATCGTCGTGGAAGATACTTTTGAGAGCGCGCCGCAGTGGCATTGCGCCATCGAAACCATCGGCAGCGTCGCCGAATACGCCGCGAGCGGCAAGTACACCATTCACATGAACACGCAGACGCTGTTCAACGCGCGCTATCGCATCGCCGCCGCGCTGGGGGTGAGGGAGACGGACGTGCGGATCATCCAACCGGCGGTCGGTGGGGGCTTCGGCGGCAAATCGTGCGACGACAACAACGCCGTGGTCGCGGCGATCCTGGCGAAGAAAGCCCGCAAACCCGTCAAGATCATCAACACGCGCGAAGAAGAGTTCCTCGCCGGCTGCCGGCCCAGGGTCAACATGAAGATCCGGGTGAAGATGGGCTTCAAGAAAAACGGCATGATCCGGGCGAAGCAGATCCGGGTCGTCGCCGACAACGGCGCCTATTGCGGCAAGGCGCCCGCGATCACCAGCGTTGCCGCGCTGCGTCACGACACCTGTTACAAGTACGCCGACGTAAAGACCCAGGCTTACCTGGTCTACACCAACAAGATTCCGACCGGCGCTTTTCGCGGCTTCGGCAATCCTTCGGCCGAGTGGGCGGTGGAGCAGGCGATCGACCAGGCGGCGCATGAATTGAATATCGATCCGCTGGAGATCGCCCGGATGAACGCCGCCGAGGTTGGCTACATCTCGCCGCATGGCAACCACGTCAAAAGCTGCGAGTTGAAGCAGTGTATCGACATGGTGGACAAAATGATGGATTGGAAAAAGAAGCGGGCGGAGAAAAAACCCGACACCGGTTTGGGCATCGCCTGCACGGTCCACGTGAGCGGCAAGCGCCACTTCGGAGACTACGACGGCGGGTCGGCGACCATCAAAGTCAACGAAGACGGCCGGGCGCTGATTATCAGCGGGGAAGGCGAGTGCGGCCAGGGCGCGGGCACCGCGCTGTGCCAGATTGCGGCTGAGGAGCTGGGTCTTCCCCTGGAAGACGTCGAATTCTCGCAGGCCGACACCGACCTCACGACCTTCTGCCTCGGCGCGTTCGGCAGCCGCCTGACCTACGTCGCCGGCAACGCGGTCAAGGACGCAGCGCAAAAAGCCAAGCAACAACTGTTTGAAACAGCCTCCGAAATGCTCGAAGCAAATCCGGACGATCTCGTATCCAAAGATGGCCGCATCTTCGTCAAAGGCGCGGAGCAAAAGTCGGTCGCAGTGGGCGAGGTGGCGCGCGCCCGTTTGTTCCGGCGCAACGGCTCGCCGGTCGTGGCCTCCGGCAGCTTTGACGCCGATTCCGTGCTGCAGGATCCGACGCGCTACGGCAACGAGTCCGGCGCGTACAACTTCGGCTGCCAGGCCGCCCAGGTCCAGGTCGATCGAGAGACCGGCCAGGTCACGGTGCTTAAATATGTCGCCGCGTCCGATTGCGGCACGGTGATTAATCCCATCGGCGCGGAAGGCCAGGTCGAAGGCTCCGTCGCGCAGGGCCTGGGCTACGCGTTGATCGAGGGACTGAAAATGGACGAAGGGCGCCCAGTTAACCCGAATTTTTCCGACTATCGCATTCCTTCGATGCGCGATATGCCTAAACTGGAGCACGCATTCGCGGAATCGTACGAACCGACCGGACCGTTCGGCGCGAAGGGGCTCGGAGAGCTCGGCATGGACCCGACAGCGGCGGTTATCAGCAACGCGATCTTCGATGCCGTCGGCGTGCGCGTCAAGACACTGCCGATCACGCCGGAGAAAGTCCTGCGGGCGCTCAGGGAAAAACAAGAAACGTAGGCCGTTAGACCACAGGCGCGCTGATCGCCGAGAAGAGACAACCTTCCGTCATGCCCGCGTACGCGGGAATGACGCAGAGTGAATGAGATGATTAAGTTCGATTACATAGAACCGGGAAGCCTTGAAGAAACACTGGGCCTCCTGGAGAAACACGGCGACGACGCACGCGTCATCGCCGGCGGCACGGCGCTGGTGATCTGGATGCGCATGAAGCTCTTGAGCCCCGCCCTCGTCATCAGCCTTGCCAGGTTGCCCGACTTCGACTACTGCCGCTTCGAGGCGCAGGACGGGTTGAGGATCGGCGCCGGCACGCGCCATCGGGATATCGAGCTATCGCCGCTCGTCAAGCGGCACTATCCCCTGCTCCACGAAACTTTCCGCAAAGTGGCGCAGCCTCGCATCCGCAACATGGGAACAATCGGCGGCAATCTCGCCGGCGGCGACCCGCTGACCGACCCCGGCGCCAGCCTGATCGCCCTCGACGCCGACGTTACCCTCACCGGCCGGAAGGGAAAGCGAACGCTTCCGCTGGCGGAGTTCTTCGTCGATTATTATCAAACGGCGCTGAATCCCGGCGAGCTTTTGACGGAAATTCATGTCCCGCCGCCTGAGCGTCCCGCCTGGTCGCACATCAAATTCACGCCGCGCAGCGTCGAAGACTTCGCCACGGTCGGCGTGGCGATCACACTCGCCGTCCAGGGAGGCCGATGCGGCGACGTGCGTCTCGGCCTGAATTCCGTCGCCCCGACCATCGTGCGGGCGAAAAAAGCCGAGGCCGTACTGCGAGGACGCCAAACCACGGAAGCCAACCTGAGAGAGATGGGCGAAGTCGCCGCGACGGAAGTTGATCCGATGGACGACAACCGCGGCTCCGCCGAATACAAGCGCGAGATGGTCAGGGTTCTCGTCCGCCGCGCCGCGCAAGAGGCCCTTCAGAGGCGAGCCTAATGCGGAAGGCCGATGGGTAAAATATCGATCCGTATCCCTCTGCTGGCCATTCTTCCGGTCGCGGTTTTGATCGCCGCGCCGATCGTCTATTTCTCGACCCCGCGCAGCACCCAGGTAAGAGTGTCGTTCGAAGTTTTGGTGCCGTCCTATTCCGGCATCGACGCGAAGATCGAGCCGAGTGAGATTCTCTTCGAGCCGGGCGAGCCCTTTACTTCGACGCTGACCGTGAGGAACCTCTCCCGGCGCGAAGTCTGGGCCAAGGTGGCGCACAACGTCGAGCCGCAAATCATGGCCAAGCTCATGGGGATGCTGGACTGCGGTTCGTTCCTGCCGTTCCATCTCGGCCCCGGCGAAGAGTCTGAGGCGACGTCGACCTATCTGATCTGGACGAACGTTCCCCCCGGCCTCAAGAGCTTCACCGTGAGTTATCAATTCGAACTGGATCAGGGCGTCGAAAAGAACACTGGAGTACTGGAGTGATGGAGTAATGTGGGGGTGGTTTGGCCGGAAACCCGGTGCGACTGGAATCACCTCGTCAGAAGGTGTCTCAAGGTTTTGGAGAGCAGACAGTCGTTCTCGAGAACTTCCTTCTCCGATAATGCCTTGTACCATTCCGGCGTCCAGGAATTGTGCAGCCCGATGAGCCGTTGCCTGCCGCGAAACACATTCGCCACATCGAGCTTCTCCTCAAACCAGAACTTCCGATATTGCTCGGCGGGACTCATGTTTGTTTTCCCATAAAACGCCGCCTCGGCGATGAAACCATACCGCTCCCGATCCAGCATCCTGAGATATTTTTTGTAGCCGCTGCGGAAAAAGATGCCCCTTCTTCTGGCCCAGATGGGATCGCAAATGCGACCCCACGCTGCGCCCGCCCAAGGAGGCCACGACGCTCGACGTCGCCGGATTGCTTCATAAGCTCGACCGACGGCCGAATCGTTCACCATGTTCGTCATCACATCGGCCAGCACGCTATTCCCCACGTAATCCCATCCGGGCGTCACCGCCTCATTCTCATCTTCGTTGAGTTGAGCCAGCTTTTCCTGCACCCCTTTCGTCCAGAGTGTCAACACGCGCGAGTTGGGCCTGGCCGCCAGGAAAGCCATGTGAACGTCGAACATGACGACTTCCGTATGCCGGAGATTGTGCACGATAGGGGAAATGTCCCTTGTCGCGAGCGTATCCACGTCCGTGAAGATTCCGCCGTGTTCTTTCAATACCGCCGCCATGATCGCATCCTTCTGTACGTTTAAGTCGAGCTTCCTGACCACGGACATGTCGTAGGTGCCGTCCTCGATGTAGGCATCGAGGTTCGAGTAGTCGAGAACGACGATCTCGTAATCCGGAATGTTCAACGCCCACGTCCGCATGCACAACTTGAGATACGGCGTCATCTCGCCTTGCGGCTCCCAGAAGCAAAAGATTCTTTTGGAGTTCATGGCGTGTGGCGATAGCCGGCTGAGTAGTTGGCTTAGCCGGCGGGCTCGCAAGAGTCGGGCGGCCGGAATAACCTCGTTACGCTAAGGGCAGGTTACCTGAAAGTGCACACGTTTGACGGCAGACTGGTACTCTTCGTCGATCTGATTGGCCATTTGGCGGACGTTTACGCTCAGTTGCCCCTCCCACTCTCCGATCTGCTTTTTACGTTTGGCATCTTTGGTGGCGACTTTGGCTGCGGCGGACTCCTTTTCAGCCGCGCGGAAATCTCTGCCCAACCGACGCTGCATATCACGCTGCCACAATTTAAGTTGGTCGTAAGCAAACGAGCGCGCTTTGAGGCAGCCATGGATCGATTTGAACCTGTCTGCATCATAATAATTTTCAGGTGGGGAGTAATAACCGTAGTTCTTGATGTCCTTAGGAATCGGGCCGAGCACCTTGAAGGCGCTGCTGCTCGACTCCGCCGGCAAGGCCGCGCGTGCCATGCAGAGGAGAAAGAGCGCGGCGCATATTCCCGCGATTAATTTTCCGCGTGGTATTTTTATGTCTAACATGGTTTCACCCTTGCGTCTCACTGCGGTTGGTTAACCGGGCGGCGCCCTCTCCTTAGCGATATCCGTTCGCCGTGTCAACGCGAGGTTGACGCCCGCTGGGGCAAAAGCTATTCTCGGATTTCGTGAAACAGGCCATCAACGTAACGATCAACGGGCGCCGTTATCAAGAGGACGTGGAGCCGCGCCTGCTGCTTCCCCATTTTCTTCGCGAAGCGATCGGTCTGACAGGCACGCACGTCGGCTGCGTGGTCGGCGAATGCGGCGCCTGCACCGTCCTGATCGACGGCAAGCCGGTAAAATCCTGCCTGCTCTTCGCGGTTCAAGCGAACGGAAGAGAAATCACCACAATCGAGGGATTGGCGTCGAACGGCAACCTCCACCCGGTGCAGGAGGCGTTTGTGGAAGCCTATGGATTTCAGTGCGGCTACTGCACCCCGGGGATGGTGCTTGCGGCAACGGCGATGCTCGCTAAGAACGCAGATCCCAGCGACGACGAGATCCGCCATGCGCTGGCGGGGAATCTCTGCATGTGCACGGGATACATGCAGATCGTCGAGGCGGTAAAGTTAGCCGCGAGGAAGATGAAGAGCGCGTAGTGCATACACACACGGCTTATCGCTTTGTCCGTCATTCCCGTGAAAACGGGAATCCAGAGTCTTTCCGATGCCTGGACTCCCGCTTGCGCGGGAGTGACGACCTTTCTCGCAACGTCTTAGGCATAACGTGTTCCCAGCGTGCTTGGAGGAGACACTAAAAAAACCAGATTTTCTATGGCTGAGTCCAAATATATAGGCAACCCCACCCGCAGCAAGGAAGGCCCGCGCCACGTGACCGGACGCGGACAATTCACCGACGACGTGATTCTTCCCGGCATGCTGCAAGCGGTGATGCTCCGCAGCCCGCATGCTCACGCGCGTATCGTGAGCGTGGACGCAAGCGAGGCGGCGCGGTTGCCTGGAGTCGCGGCCGTTCTGACGCCTGCCGACGTGCGCGCCATGAGCCGGCCGTTCAAGCCGGGCCGTTACGCCGCCGGCCTGCGCAAACCGATTCCCGAGTACGCCACCGCGGTGGACAAGGTCCGCTATATGGGGGAGCCGGTCGGCGCGGTGGCCGCGCGGGACCGGGGAACCGCCGAAGACGCCCTGGAGCTGATCTCTGTCGAGTACGATCCTCTTCCTCCGGTCGCGGACACCGTGACGGCAATGCGTCCCGGCGCCCCGCTCCTGTTCGACGAGCTGGAATCGAACGTCGCCTGGAAAGGCGTCCTCGCTTACGGCGACATCGATGGCGCGTTTAAAAGCGCCGATAAGATCGTCAAAGAGAACCTCAAAATTCATCGCTACAGCTCGACGCCTCTCGAACCGTTCGCCTGCATCGCCTCGTTCGACGCCGCGAGCCGGAAACTCACCGTCTGGGTCAACGCCCAGGTTCCCGAAGTGATTTACGATGGGCTGCGAGAGGCGCTCGGATTGGAGGACATCCGCGTCATCATCCCCGACATCGGCGGCGGCTTCGGCCAGAAGATTCACCTGATCCGCAAATACGTCGTCATCACCAGCCTGCTCGCGATGAAGAGCGGCAGGCCGGTGAAGTGGATTGAGGACCGAAGCGAGCACATGATGGCCGGCGGCCACTCCTGCGACCAGGAGTTCGACGTTGAAGCCGCGGTGAAAAAGGACGGCACCGTTCTGGGCCTCAAGGTCAAAGAGATCGACGACGTCGGCGGCTCGACCAGCACGCTCACCATCCACTTCACCAACAAGCTCAACAATTTAAGCAACACCTACCGCGTGAAGAATATCTCTATGGAGGGCTGGTCTGTGGTCACGAACCGGTGCCCGGTGATTCCGAACCGGGGCATCGGCAAGCCCGGCATGTGTTTTATCTGGGAGCGGATCATCGATCGGATCGCCGAAGAACTGGCGATGAGTCCCATCGCCGTTCGCTCGATCAATCTGGTGCAGCCGGAGGAGATGCCCTACACGACGCCCAGCGGAAATATCTACGACAGCGGCGACTATCCCGCGTTGCTCAAAACCGCGGTCGAGAAAATCGGCTACGATAAGCTGCGGAAAGAGCAGCGGCACGAGCGCGAAAAAGGACGCCTGCTCGGGATCGCGGTCGTGATCGGCGTGGAGCCGGGCGGCAGAAACGCCGCGCGCGACATGGCGATCTTTCCGGAGATGAAGGAGCCGCCCGGAGCGGGCGGAGTCAACGGCGCGATCATCAAGATCGAAAAGAATGGCACCGTCGCGCTCTTTCTCGGCTCGCCCAACTGCGGCCAGTCCCACGAAACGACCACCGCTCAGGTCGTCGCGGACGTGCTCGGCATCTCGCCCGACAAGATCAGCGTGACCACTCCCTTCGACAGCGACGTTGCGCCGTGGGGCGTGGCCGCGGCTAACAGCGGCAACAACTTCCACCTCTACGACATAGGCGCGGTCCATGGCGCTGCTACGAAGCTGCGCGAGAAAATGCTGACCCTGGCGGGCCATCTGCTGAACGCGCAGCCGGCGGAGTTGAAGATCGCCGACGGTTGTATCCAGGCGGAAAGCTCGCGGACCAAGCGCATCACCTTCGCCGATCTGGGAAAAATCGTTTACACCAACCAGGCGCTCCTGCCGAAGGGCTTCGAGGCCGGCCTGCAGACCGTCTTCTATTACACCTTTCCCCACGCCGAGCCGAACCTGGTCCCCGGCGCGGACCGAAAGGTGCGGGCTCAATTCACCTTCTCCGCCGCCGCGCATGCCGTGGTCGTGGAGGTGGAGCGCGACACGGGCAAGGTTCACGTCCTGCGCTATCTGATCGTCGGCGACAACGGCACGATCATCAATCCGGACGTAGTGGACGGGCAGATCTACGGCTCGGCGGCGCACGGCATCTCCGTGGCGCTCGGCGAGGGCTTCATCTACAACGAAGACGGCCAACTCCTCACGCTGACGCTCACGGACTACGGAAAGTCGTCTACGGTGGAGACGCCGCGAATTGAAATCGAGCACCGGCCCTCGCCGTCCCCGTTCACGACCCTCGGGCAAAAAGCGGCGGGCGAAGGCGCGGCCATCCCCTCCCCCGCGGCCATCGCCAGCGCGGTCGAGGATGCGCTCAGGCCGCTAGGGTGTGAAGTCCGCGAGCTGCCGCTTTCTCCGGAACGAGTTTGGAATCTGATCCAGGAATCCAATCCAAAATCCAAAATCTAAAATCGAAAATTATTATGATTCCTGCGTCGTTCGAATATTTCGCACCCACTTCGCTCAAGCAGGCCTTTGAGCTGCTCTCGATCTACAAAGAAGACGTGAAACTCATCGCCGGCGGGCAGAGCCTCGTGCCGTTGATGAAGCTCCGCCTCGCCAAACCGAGATACCTGATCGATCTCACACGGATTCTAGACTTGAGTTACGTCCGCCAGGAATCCGGAACAATTCGCATCGGCGCGCTCGCCACGCACGCCCAAATCGAACACTCGAAACTTTTAAAGACGCACTCCCCTCTTTTGCCTCAAACCACCGCGACCATCGGCGACGTCCAGGTGCGAAACCAGGGGACGCTGGGCGGCAGCCTCGCGCACGCCGATCCCGCCGGCGACCTGCCCGCGGCGATCCTCGCCGTCGAAGCCGAGATGAAAGCGAGCGGTCCTTCCGGCGAGCGGTGGATAAAGGCGGAAGATTTCTTCGTGGGGTTTCTGACAAGCTGTCTGGCGCCGGACGAGATTCTGACCGAAGTCAAAATCCCGCTCAGGCGCGGAAGCAAAACCGCCTATCTCAAGGCAGCGCAGCGGGCGTCCGGTTTTGCCGTGGCGGGCGTGGCGGTTTGTCTGGAGCTGGCGAAAGACGGGCGGTGCGAGGACATAGCGATCGGCGTGACGGGCGTCGCCGACAAAGCCTACCGCGCCGCCGACGTGGAGAAGATGTTACGAGGGAACAGGTTTGAACCGGCGCTGATCGAGCAGGCCGCCGCCGGGGTTACCCGCGGCATCGATCCCCTCGAAGATATCAACGGCTCCAAAGAATATCGCTCCCACCTTGCGCGTGTGTACACTGTCCGGGCAATTCAAGCGGCATTAGCTTCCTGAATTATGCTTCCAACTCTACTCCGTCATTCCCGTGGCAACGGGAATCCAGAATATTCTAGAAACTGGACTCCCGCTTGCGCGGGAGTGACGATTCTTGTTTGAATGGCTTCTGCTTCCCCAACGTCACCGAGAAGCCGTCCTTCTGCACCTGCACATAGCGCAGATCTTTTTTCTGAGACAACTCCCGAACGAGCGTCGCCAGCGGATGCGTCGCGTCGAGGTATTCTTTGGGCGCGCCGTCCGCCCGCATAGCCTTCACCGCATCCTCCCCGGCATAAAAGCGAAGGATGAGCTCTTCGTCGGAAACCCCCGGTCCACCAAACTTTTCTCGGACTTCCTTGAGCGACGGATCGGGCGGCGACCAGTGGAGCCATTTTTTGGCGCGCGGCCGGGTGAGGATTTTATCTTTCACATCCGGGTCCATCAGCTCGGCCCCTTCCATGCCCCAGATGCCGAGCGCGTACTGGATCGTCTGGTCGGTGACTTCCTTGTAGCGTTCACCGACGATGACGTTGATCGCCGCCTGCGAGCCGACGAACTGCGAGAGCGGCGTAACCATGATCGGATAGCCGAACTCCGCTCTCACTCGCGCGGCCTCTTCTAGAGTCGCGTCGATTTTGTCCGCCATGCCGACAAGCTTGAGTTGATGGCGCAGGTTGGAGATCATTCCGCCGGGCACCTGATGAAGATACTGTGAATGGTCGTAATCGAGCGGCCTACCGATGGGAAGCCCGTGTCGTTTCGCGACGAAGGTAAAATGCTCCGAAACGGGCTTGACCGCCGCTTCATCGACCATCGGCTCGTAACCCAGAGCGCGCGCGTTTTGGGCAACATTCAAGACCGACGGTTGGCCGGAGCCGTTCGCGAGCGGCGGGATCGCCGTGTGAAGCGTTGTCACGCCCAGCTTGATCGCTTCCAGGTAGCAGAGCGGCGCGAGACTGTTGTTGCAATGGGCGTGAAACTCGAGCGGGATATCGCCGATGTTCTTCTGCACCACGGGAATCAGCGTCCGGGCGCGCTCGGGCGTGAGCAGCCCGCCGACGTCCTTGAAACAGATGCGATAAGGCTTGATCGCCGCCGCTTCGCGCGCTTTCCGCGCGTAGTACTCGTCGGTGTGGCGCGGCGAAACGGAGTAGATAAGGTTGGCGACGGTGTCCATGCCCAGAGCGCGCAGGCCGTCCACCTCTTCCTTGAACGCCGTGTAGTCGTTCCAGCAGTTCGACGTGCGCGTGAGGGTAATGCCGTAGGAGACGACGCGTTCGAGCAGCAGCCGCAAAATCGCGCGCGGCGTTTTCTCGAAGCCGCCATGCAGCCCGCCGTGATAGCGGAGCCGGGTTCGGGTAAATTGTTTGCTTCCGAGGCGCAGCCAGTCCCACGGATTCTCCTTCAGCTCGCGCACGTATTTCTTGAACATCATGGAGAGAAAAAACTCCATCGACTCGAAGCCGCAGCGGTCCATTTGCCCGCCGATCCCGAGCATCGCCGCCGTCGGCATCCCCAGCGCCCAGAGGCTCTGCTGCCCGTCGCGCAGCGTGGTGTCGATAAAACGAATTTCGCTCATGAGACTTTATCCCGCATACAAGACCGCAGCCGCCAACGCAAGGCTATCCCCCCCGGAGATCGTAATGCATCCCGCTCAAGATCGACAGCCGGAGGGCGCCTCCGTGAGAGAGCCCGCAATCGTCGCCGGCGAGCGCTGTTGGATTTCTCCGTAAGGGGTCGCGCCGACGAAGCGCGGCCGAGGCTTGAAGCGTTCCGAGAAGAGGCTGAGGGTCTCGTCGAATTCCGCAAACGACAACCCGGCAAGATCCGCCAGCGCGTACGCCAGATGTCCGATCGAGAACGGCCGGTCCAGGTAACCGGAGAGTTGCGTCAATTGGTCTGTATGATCTCTCCGGTGCTGCTCCGACACCCAGAGTAAAAACGGTATGTCGGTCATGAATCGTGACACCTCCGCTCCGCCGTGTCCGCGGTAGACGCGATAGTCGAAGACCTCCTCCCCGTGATCGCTGAAGTATAAGATCATCGCCCTCTGAGAACGGGCTGCCACCAGCCGGATGATCTCGTCCAGGATGGTATCGTTGTAAAGCGCGGCGTTGTCGTAGGCGTCGATCACGGCGCTGGCCGCCGGCGAGCGTCCGGGAACGGGCCCGTTAAACGCGTCGAATTCCGGCGGATATCGGCGCTGGTATTGGAGATGATTGCCCATCAGGTGAATCGCAATGAACTTTTCCCGTTCCGGATCTTTGAGTGCTTCCGCCAACGCCGGCAGAACGTTGGAATCATACGCACGATAGCGATCCCCATGAACGCCGCCTTCATTGAGGTTGACCCAAAGTCGCCTGTCGGCGTCCGAGGCCAGCTTCGATGTCGCGGTCTCCCAAAAACCTTGACGCGGCTGATTCGATATCCAGTAGGTCCGAAAGCCGCTCTCCTTGAACGCTTCGAACAGCGAACGGCCACGGCGAATTTCCCCGTTCGACGGCGTCCAGAAGCTCAGCGCCTTTTCCAGCGAGGCGGACGTGTACGCATGCGGCGCGATGACGTCGCGGAAGAGATAGATCTCGCCGGACCTCGCCTCAAGCTTCGGATTCGTGGGCCGTGGATAACCGTAGATCGACATATGATGGCGCGAGAGGCTCTCTCCAATCACGAGCACGAGCAACTCCGGCCGAAGAGACGGCTCGGCGCGGGAAACCGGGAGCGGCGCTCCAATCGGCCGCAGCCCGGCAGCGAGCGCATCGCGCTCTTCCAACGCGTGCGCCAAACTCACCAACGGCTGAAACGGCGGATAACGATGCCACGGGTAAAAATAGGGTCGCTCCGCCGCGCTCAGCGGCTCGTCGCACCAGACATCCTTAGGCAGCCACCATTTCCCCGCCGCCGGAGCGACGGCGACGGCCAGACACACAACGTTGATCCAGCGCGTCTGCCGTGGAGCCAATGAGCTTCGCGGTCTCCGGCGGAATGCAAAAAGCGGCAGAAAGAGAAGCAGGGCGATGCCGATCTCCCTTGGCCCATAGTATTGCGCCACGAACTCTCGCATCCCCGGGACAGCGGTATCCGCAACGGCCGTCATCGTGTCGGATGTGACCGGACCGCGCGCCGCGAGCGTCGTGCCGACGACGATCAGGCTGCCCGCGAAGAGCGGAACAAAGACAGCGATCCGGTAAACGGATTTGAATCGGCCGAGCAGGTTTCCGACGAGCGCCAGCGCCGCCGAGACGCCGATGCCAGCGACGAGATCTTTCACCCACATCTCCTCGCCCGCAACCGCGCGAGCCGCCATCGGCACCAGAACGAAGGGGCCCCAAAATAGGGCTTCGCCGCCGAGATACTTGAGCAAAGAGCCCGGCCCTGGCGCCGACCTAAGTTTCCCTGGCGGGTTGAGAGAGTTCGGGGACTGGATCGCCACGATCAACCAGCTCTCAAGTAGGGACGCGAAGAATCTCTTCCTGACCTTATGACGAAAATCTCTGCGCGACGCATCACGCCGCCTTTCTCTTCTTCAGGCTGAACTCGATTTTGTAGCCCGCCAGGTCGGCGAGCTGAAGCAGCTGGACGATCTGCTTGGATGCCTTATTTTCCTGCAACAACCGCATCACCTGCGACGGCGACGTGCTTAAGGCATCCGCCAGCACGCGGACCGATAGCCGGCGGGCGCCGAGCTTGTCCTTGAGCGCCCGCTTGAGTTGATTCATCGGCGACCAGTCATAGGCCGGCTCGCAATGGTACAAGACAAAGTCCGCGGGAAAGTCGCCCCTGGAGCCGTCCTCCAGGACATAAGATACGCCCTGCCCTCCCAGCTCGCGCTCAATCGTAATCGAACTGAAGCGATTTTTGCTGCCGGCCTTTCCGTCTCCGAGCGCGCCAAAGGGCAAACTGTATTTCTTTATTTTTCTTCCCTCCGACAGTGTGACGTCCAGGACGCCTTTTCGATAATTCGGCCTGATCTCTTTAAATTTTACGTTTCTCACAGGATGCCTTCCCGCCGCAACTCTTCCAGCGCTCTCTTCGCTTTGGGCGTCATCCTACCCTCCATGACCGTCCACGTTTCGATATCGAACTTAAGCAAGCGTTTTCGATCTTCGAATACATGGACGTGCCTCGGGTCGTGATCCGTAGCATAAAGCACAATCACGACCCCATGCCGCTTCCATCGACCCATCTAAGGTGTATCCTAATTAAGGCACACTTTCAACAGCCCCGTCGCTACTTCTGCCTCGGATCGCGGAGCGACGCGTCCGGGATTTTAAGCTCGCCGCGGCGAAGCAGGCGAACCGCGTTGACCAGGCTCCGCGCGGCGTTGCGGACTTCTTCGTGAAAATCCGTCTCCTCATCGAGGTCGTCGTGGCTCGTCGCGTAAGGCTCGTAGTAGCCGATGTAGCCGCCGACCAGCGCGCTGTAGCCGGCGTGGATCAGGCCGATATCCATGAGCCAGTCGGTGAGAATGCGCCTGAGGTTCTCGACGCCCGCCGCGTCGCCATGCACGACCACGGAGAAGACGCGCCCCGCGAGATGGCGCGGATAGTCCCAGCCCTTGAGTTCCAATTCTTTCGCGCGCTGCGGGTTCTTGCCGCCGGTCGATGTCGGATCGGGATTTCCGCCGTCGGCGCACACCAGGCGGTCGATCATGAGCTTGAGCGTGCTCGGCGCCTGATACCAGTTGACCGGGCAGACGATCATCACGCCGTGCGCCGCCGCCCAGCGCGGGTAGATCTCCGCCATCCAGTCCCCCACCTGACCCATCGCGTGATTCGGGTAGCACGAGCAGGGCCAGTTGCAGAGCGGCATCGCCGTCGACACGCAGGCCTTGCAGGGATAGATCACCCGGCCGTATTCGGATGTCAGGCGGCTCAGATCGAGCAGATCGACCTCGAAGCCTTTCTGCTTGACGATCACCTCTTGCGCCATCGTCGCCAAACGAAACGTCTTGGACATCTCGCCGGGGCAGCTCTGATCGCTCCTCGACGACCCGTTGACCAGCAGGATGCGCGATGGAGACTTGGAACTTTTCTGCCGCTTCTCGGCCTCTTGAATCGCCTTGCGCGTCTCCAACCATTCAATGGGAAGCTTGAAGTTCGGGTCGGCAAACCCACGTCCCGCCGCTTGTGTGCGCGGGCTTTTGCGGTATTTGTCGTAGCCCGCCCAGGCCGTCTCTAGAACTCTTTCAAGCTCGTCTCCCTGAGCCTCGAACGCAGGATCGTAAAAGCGATCGAGAAACCGGCGCGTGAACTCCTCCCTGGTGAGTTGCACGCTGGGCATTCCTTTGCGGATTTTTATCGGCTTTGCCATCTCTCGGCTCCTCTCTGAAGATTAGATGGAAGAACGACCGGAGCCTAGCACAGCTTCGAGGCCGTGTGCCACTAACCGGCGGCTGTCGGTTGTGCGATCTTCCGGGGTTGATGAGATCGCTAAGAATGATTTCGCGCTCTTTCTCCGAGCCAGGGATCGGGTCCCAGCTCCTTGTCGAAAGCGCACAGGGGGTGCCTGGCGGGATCGAGCCGCTCTCCGTTGTCCCACGGCTCGAAGGCATTCCGGATGTTGGCGAGCCCGGTCGCGGCCAGCTCCGGATAGTGGCGCAGGAGCACCGTCTTGAAGTCGGTGTCGTCGATCCAGTCGATCCCCTCCTTGGTATAGATCTCCACGTTGTAACAGGTCGTGTAGAAGCGGTCGGCCTGCAGGCGGCGGGTGGCGTTTAGAATAAAAATCTGGAACAGCGTCTCGCCGAAGCCGAAGCCCGTCGGCCGGCGGCTCGGCGACTGCTCCGCCAGCGTGCCGATCAGCAGGTCGAGCGCCTCCACGTCTCCTCCATATATCTCAGCGAGCGTGCGCTGCTGTTCTTTGTCGTCGGTCAGATCGGCGAAGTCGCGAATCGGCTTGAGCAGGAGCTGCCGTCGGAACTCGTTGTAGCGCGGCACGCCGCGCTCCCGGGCGCGCAGGATATCGACCGCCCCAAGGTCGATCAATGGATTCCCCGGCACGCTCAACTGTTGCATGAACTTTGGATAGTTGTTCAGCTCGAGCGCGCCCGGATGCTGCGCGCCGAAGGAGTAGAAGAGATCGGCCATGCTCACCCGGGCGGTGAGCGCGGCGGCGCCGGCCTGCCGAGTCGCCGGCAGCGGAACGCGTTCGAGCGGAGAATTGTCGCGGTGGCGGCGCAGATCGATCTCCTCCGGCAAGAGCGAGTGCAGGCGATAGACCTCGACGAACTCCTCCGTCAGGCTGTACGGCGCGCCGTGTCGGTCGGTCGAATTGCCCACCACGCCGCCGAGTTCGGGATTACCGATGTTGATCTCGGCCAGGGTCTTGCGCTGCTCGCGGCTGCGGAGGAAGTTCGTCGCCAGGCCGTACCAGTTCGCGTTCAATCCGTCGTTCACCGCCCGGTTGGGTAAAATCGCCGGCGTCCATTCGATCGTGTGAATCTTGGCCATCACCGCGGCGTTGACCAGCCGCGCCACGTTGAACAGACGGGCGTCGCGCCAATGAGGATATTTCGCTTTGAGCCGGTCGCAGATCGCGTTGTGCTCCTTGACGAACAGCGTGTGGAGGATGCTCAACCCTACCCACCAGTTGCGGACAAAGCCGGTCTCTTCGACGCCGTGGCTGCCGATCGGCAGCCTGCCGTCGGCCTCGATCCAGAGCTTGCCATCGACGCCGGACCGCAGCCGGGCGAGAGTCTGCCAGTCGCTCCCGTAGATCTGCGATCCGTCCCACCAGTGCGTTACCTCGTTGATGTAACTGACGGGCACGCCCTCCCCTTGCGGCAAACGCGTCGGGTCGGACTGCGTCCGGCCGACCGCGATCCTGCGCAACAGATATTTGCGGCGCGCGTCGTCGATTTTCGCCAGTGGAATCTCGTGACCGTTGCCCTGCTGATTTTCGCCGTGGCTCACCCAGTCGTGCGTCTGGAACTGAATCCAGGCGGCGGCGAGCAGATTGAGAAACGGCGCCTCTTTCATCTTGTCGCCGCGCGTGAGGAGCCGGCGGCTTATCTCGCGCGGATCGGGGCTGAGCAGCCGCTCGCCGCTCTCGGGCTGAATGGCGTCGTTTGCGACGTTGCGCGAGAAGCGCGTGCCCGCGGCCCCCTCCATCGGATTTTCGAGGTTGTTCCAACTGCCGTCGGCCGTGCGATAACTTTCCACGCCCGGCGGCGGCTTCTGCCCTTTCGACTGGAAGCCCACCAGCGCGCCTTTCGGGTAGGCGTCTCGCAGGTTGTGGCGATTCAGCTCCTCGCGCATGTGGGCGAGCGTCAAAATCGCAAGCCACGGAGGCCGGCGATACCAGTTGGTCCACACGGCGTCGTGGTAGCCGAACAGCGCGCCATAGATTCGGGTAAGCAGCTCGAACACGAAGCTGCAAATACAGCCCATCCCGTTGCCCAGGAGAATGAGCAGCAGCCGGAGCCGCGGGGTCTTGCGGGCGCGGCGCATTGAAGGGAGCGTTCCCGGCGGCGGGACCGGCCGTTGAAGCAACTCGTCCGGCTGGAAGAAATGCCGTTCGGGAACGTAGAGATTGATCTGCGCCGTAGCGTTCGCCTGGGCATGCGCCCGCAGCTCCCGCCAGTCCTGACGGTCGGGCTCGCACGCAAGCGCCTTGTCGTAGTGCTCGACGGCGGCGGCGTAGTCTTCGAGGTGAAAGCAGGCGAGCCCCGCGAGAGCCTGACTCGACCCTGACGGATCTTCGCGCACGGCCTCCTGTAACGCGTTCAAGGCCGCGCGATAGTCGCCGCTCTCGACTAATCGAGCCGCCCTCTCTTGCTCGGCGCTCCAGGCGGAAACAGTCACGCTAAACATGTTATCTCACCGCCGCGAAGGATCGTGGCAGGCGTTGCGATCATGGCGCCATTTCCTGCCTGTTTCTCCCCAAACGCTTTACGCCAGCGGCGTCGATCCCCTGGGCTGGTTGAAAACGCCAACCCAGAAATCGCTATAGAACTTTTCATGCTCGCTGCCACCCGTATGATAGATAATCGTTCCTTTGGTCAGGCTGACGGGCTCCCCCGTGACGTCTCGATCCGGCAGCAGGCCGCCTAGAGTAATTATCATTTCGCCGTAGTCGCCGCCCTCGTTATTGTGGCGATGGTGGGTGGACCAGTTCTTCTCCAACGCCGCCACCGCCCATATGTTCCCGGTGTCGCTGTTTCTTTCGAGGACGGCAATCGCGGACTTGGCATTCGGATCTTGCCCGCCCTGCACCCGCCAATTCAGATTCAGGCGCGATAACGCCTTGATCGCCTGCTCGATCGTGCCCACGCTATCGTCGAGGAAAAACAGCCCGCCCGGCATGATCATATCCATCGTCTTCTCTCCTTTCCCCGTGCTTGCACTGGCTGATCGCAAAAGCGCCCTGAATCCACCCCTAAAAGCCGCCCACGTCTGCAAGCGCGTGAAGCGCCGCGAAAGGCTCTTGTCGATCCGGAGCCATGAGCAGCGCTCGCAGCGGGTCCTGGAGAATATCCTTCAAGAAAGCCTCGGTCCTTTGTCGGCGCGTGTCGCTGTCGATCCGCTTGGTGATCTTGTATTGAATCGCGGGCTTCGAAAGGTCCACGATAAGCGTGGAACCGCCTCGGAAGATCTGCGGCTCTTCCGACCCTTCGACCGGAAGGGGCCGGGATTGCGTCAGCGCTACGATGGTCTGCGGCCGGTGCTGGCCGTCGGGACCGATCCGTATGCAACGGCGCAGCTCGTGGATTTCGAAGCTGAGGCTCGGGTCCAGACCCAGGGATGAAGCAAAGTCCGGCGTCGCGGCGAAAATCTTCTTGAGTGTTTCGTGGAGCGCTTCCCGCGCTTTCCTGGTCGCGATAAAAAGATCTTCGCGGTCGTTGATATAGAAACACCTGTCCGCGTAGCGCCGCAACTGATCGAGGATCTTCCTGTATTGCGGCGGCGGCTTGTCGATATCGACGCCTTGCCAGCGCAAAGTATCGACGGAAAGCGTGTCGAGATCGCGCGGATAAATGCCGCGCCTGCGGAAGGCCTCGACGAACGCGACCCGGTAGCCGAAGGGGTCGTCCTCGACGAGATCGCTATCCGCGGTGATCAGACCGCGAAGATATTCACCGAACGTGATGTCGACCGGCGGGATATAGTCGACCGCACGTATACAAATGTTGAGGACGTGCCCCGCGGTTTTGGCGGCCTCTGCGGCCAACCGGTGGACGAGATCGGGATGGATCGCGCCCGAAGGCAAGACCCCCGTGCCGCCGGTGTAGATCCGAAGGAGGTCCGCCGTGCGCGTTTTGTAAATCGCGAGGAAAGCGTCGAACACGGCGGCGACGAGCAGCGCGCCGCGGGCGTGGGGCGCCAACGTGGCCTGATACTCGGCGGGATTGGGTTTATGCCGCTTCCACACGCCTCTCTCGTTGAAGCTGCCGATGGCGTCGCGCAGCGCGCCACGCCCGCCGATCGCCCGTCCGAACTGGACCGCAAGACTGCCGAGCATCGATTCGGATTCGAGATTGCCGCGCGTCCGGTTGATCTCGTTTTCCAGAATCTCTGGAATCGTGAAATGCTGCATGAGCGCGACGATGTCGGCGAACGCTTCGTGAAACGCGAGCACATCAGGATTGGTCGCCTCGTTGAACCGTGAGTGCATCCCGTCGAGGATCGCATGCGTGGTCTCGTGCGCGATAATGTCGTGCGACAAGCAGGCGTAGACCGCGCTGCCCGCGACGTGGTCGCCCGGATCGTCGGCGGACGCTTCGAAATAGCCGAAGAGAAGCCCCACTTTTTGCGGGCTGTAGTAGGCGTTCGCCTGGCGCAGCGCGTGCGGCTGAACCGTCAGTTGGCGCACGAACTTGCTGTCGTCGAAGGAGTTCTGTGGATTAATTTCGGCGCGCCAAAGAACCGGCCGACCGAGCGCCTGCTCGAAACGCGCGATGGTCGTCATCGCGACCGCATAGACCATTTGCTGGTGAAACGCAGGGTTGCCCTCGGCCGGCTTGCATCCGTCCTGCGCGAGCAGCCGTGGATCGTTCAGATTGACCGGCGCATACGTGACGCCGGCGGCATCGGTATCAACGACCTGGAGGTACTCACCCGCCGGTCCCGAATTCAACTTCTCCCACCTGACTTTCAAGGCCACTTCGTTGATCGAAGCCGTCTCGATGCGCACGGAGAAGCTCGGGTCCACGGCATATACTCGAATGCGCCGGTACGGAGGATCGGACATCGCGATTTTCGGATTGCAGGCGGCGGGCGACGGCGCGACGACTGGGGGCGGCGCGCCTTTCACGGAAGTTCCGAATACCAGCGGGTAGCGGCTCTCAACGTGCCCTCGCAACGCCTGCGACGCTCCTTTGTCGGCGATTACCGCTTCCATGAACTTACGCAGCGCAACCAGGGAAACTTCGGCTTCAGGGTCGGGAACCGCGGCTTGCAGCTCGGGATTCATCAACCAGCGCTGCGTAAGCTCGAGATTGAACATCCGCTCGCGCGGCGGAACATCGGCAATTCCCAGGCCCGTGAGGACCCGAAGAAACGCGAACGAATCGCTGTCGACGGGAGTCTTGGGAAGGTTCATGACCGGCGCCACGGCGAGCGCGGCGTTCGCCTGTAGGATGCCCCGGCCCAAATACTGCCGGTTGGCGTCATCCGGCGGCGCGGCCGAAGTAAACAACGCGTTGCGAACGGCTTCCACTCGGCGCCAGTCACGCGGCAATAAATTTTTGTATTTCTCGTACCAGAGAGCGACCGCCGCGGCGACCTGGGGCGTAGAGGCTGATGTTCCCTCCCCGTTCTGTCTAATGGCCGTACCGCAGCCGAATTTCGCCCACGGAATATTCGGCGCAAAAGCCGAGAGCGCGGCCGTCATACTCCTGTTCGGTCCCCAGTTGCCCTCGATCACATTGACGGGAAGGTTGTAATAGGGCCGCCCGTCGGCCATGACGCCGCAGGCAGCGATGACCCGATGATAGCGAGCGGGATACACGACGTGGTGCGTCGGATGACCGTCGAAGCAATCGCCGGAAGCCGCGACGATGCAGACGCCGGCATCGTATGCTGCGTTCACCGCCTCGTTCCATGCGGCCGAGGGCAGCCCACCCATGCTGAGCGACACTACGTCGCATTGTTGTTGGATGGCGTATTGAAGGCCTTGGGCAAAGACACTGGTGTAAACGAGTAACACGGAGTTGGCGATGCGAATCGGGAGAATGTCGGCATCCGGCGCTCCCCCGAGGTAATCGTTGCCGTTCTGAGCGACCTTGCGACCCGCGAGAATTCCGATCGTGCCGGTGCCGTGTCCCGAGTTATCAAACAAATGACCCCGGTTCGGGTCCTGCGCGCTGTTCGGTTCGCCATCGCCGTCGACAAAATTCCGTTCGAGATTTTCGAGGATGCGTTCGGGGCGAGCGTCGTGGCTTTTGTCGTAGCCCGTATCGATGTGCGCGATGCGCGTGCGAGGGTCGGTGAACTGGATCGCGGCGCGAGCAGAAGCGAGTTGCGAGAACTTATTCCCGAGATGCCATCCGAAACCCTGCCCGGTGACACGTCCGCCATCGGCTCTTTGCGGCTCATCGTTGCAATCCGAACCCGCCGCAAACTGTTGATCACCATGTATCCTCTCATTGCTGTCGGGATAACGATGTGGCAGGTCGGGCTCGGCGTACAGAACGTCCGATGCGTTGACGCCGAGCTGATCGGCGATTCGCGCATGCGCCACGTCCCAAGGAGTCGGCCCGCCGTCGGGCATGTCCGCGAGGTACCACGCCGGTCGGGGTGCAAGCCCCAGAGCCCCGGAAGGCACTACCGAATCGTACAGTGGCCGCAGGTTTGCGCGCGGAGTCGCAGCGGCCAGCGAGATCGACGGGCGAAGCTTTATCAGGATACGGTTGGTATTGGCCATGGAACCCCCTTCATTCAGAGCGTGATAAGGTTCGCGTCCGATCTCACCTGTCGCAGTTGGAAGACCCTCAACCCACCTTACGCCCTCCCCGCCGGGTAGCGGTGGAAGGGTCGTTGCGATCCTCGCGCCAGGTGGGATGGTGGAAGTGGATCACGAAGTCGCCGTTGTACGAGGCGACGGCGTTGTCGAAACTGATCTTACCGATGCGACGCCAGTTCTTGAAGCTGCGCCGTTGAAAGAGCGCCGTGCCGCGTGCCGCGCCTTCATCGGTCGTTTCGACGTCGAACGTGAGAGTCCGCTTCGGATGGGCATCTCCCCGGTCGAAAATTTGCGCCATGACCTCGTCGCGGAAATCCAACGCCTCGCCTTCGATCCTGGGTTGATCGCGCGCAACGAGCAGCCGCATGAACTCCGGCGCGCGCGTGCCTTCGTCCTTCGGCTTGCCGAGTTCGGCGATCTCGTAGAGCTGGCGAATCGAAGGCTGCTTGTCGGCCCGCATGAAAACCAATCCGGTGGTCAGCAGGATCGGCACACCCAGGCCGCGGCGCCAGCCCCGCGTATCGGGCGCGTTGCGGAGTTCGGCGTCGTTGATGTAGTCGGTTCTCTCGCCGCCCAGGTCCTGTTGCGTGATGAAGCCCGCCGGCCGGAGCGGCTCGGCATGATTCGGGTCGAGCGTGGGATAGATCTTGCCCACCAGAGAGAGCGACCGATAGTGGCCGCGCCTAGTCTCGGTGCAGCAGGTCGAGTAGCGCGCGATGACGAGGCCATGGCTCCCTCGCTTGAAGTAGCCGCTGTACGGCGTCTCCTCCGTGATCTCCCAACGGCCCGTGAGACAGATGCCGTTTGGATGAAGCAAGCGGCGATAGCCCTTGCGGTCCGGCCCCCAGCGCAGATCCGCGTGGGAATCGATGGTTCGTCTGGCGGCGGCGAGAAACTGGTGCGGCTTGCCGAACGGAAGGACTCCGACGAGAACGCTCGATAGAGTCACATCGTACACCGGAAGCGGGGGTTCGTTCTTGCCACCCCACACCTTCTGGTAGAGGTTGGCGAAAACGGCGTCCCGCACCTCGGAGAACGTTGCTCCACGGTAGCGTCCGTCCTCTTCGTTGAATCCCTGCGGCCCCAGCCCATCGCGTTCCATAAGCGGCTCCTCCTAGGTTTTCGGCGGCGGCTTGCGCCACGGGAAAGCGGCACCCGGATAGAAATACTCATCGCCCGTCGGCTCGAAACGCGTGCGGCCGTTTTTTGCGAGACGGACGTTCTGTAGCGCGTCCATCACGTCTCTCCGGGCCCGGTTGATGCCGCCGACCGGTTGGTGCTCCACCAGACTGTGCCACGGGTTAAAAGTGATGTTCTGGCAAAATTCCCACTGTGCCGGAGAGTCGAAGTTTTGCGGATAGACGTCGATCGTCGCCACCTTGTGCCACGGCGAGTCCTTCGCGTCCCAGGCGATCAACGCGTTGTCGACCGGCTGCTTCTCCGGCTTTTCCCGAAACTGAACCATGAAGTTGAGCTTGATTCCTTTGCCTTTCACGGGATCGAGCGTCTCTTTGAGGCGCTCCGTCAAATAGTGCGACGTGTCGCCGATCCCGGCGTAAGAGATCCGTTCTCCTTCGGCCGGGAACGCGCCGTATTTGACGATAGAGTCCGCTCGGCCGAGCTGGTACGGGGTGGCGCTGAACCAGCGGATCGCCTCGATCGCTCGAAATGTCTTTCGGCCGACGAGCGCATTGAACGTGCTCTGCGGGTGGGTGAGCGCGTGCCAGACGACCGGCAGGCTCCTGGGCTCGCAGCTATGGCCGCCGGCGCGGCAGGCGGTGAAGAAGTCGAGGAAGTGCTGCGCGTTGCCGGCGAAAAACGCGTCGTGGCCGATGAATAAAAAGTCCTGCGTGTGTTTTTCCTGCGGCTCCTTGGCGCTCTCCGGAACCGACAGCTTCTTCCCTTCGACGCCAAAGAGCTTGATCGCGAGGCCGCGAAAGTCTTTCGTCCGGTCGTCGGTGACGACGTTGGCGGCGTTGGAAAAACGCAGCCAGGTCTTATAAGTGCGATCCCCGTCGGCCTTGCCTTTGAATGCCCCGAAATTCAGTCGAGGGTCGTTCGCCACGGCCGCGTCGATGGTGAAATTCGCCTTGACGCAGGCGTTGGATTTCGCGTGCGTGTCGCGGTGAAAAAACAGCGGCTCGTACTGGTGCTCGACGATGTCGGTCAGCACGGCGGCGATGTCGCCGATCGTTTTAGCCTCGTCCTTGGGCTGGGAGCGCGGCTCGAAATAAAACCACGACGACCCGGCGATCAGAACGAGCAGCAAGACGAGGGCGAGAAATCCTCGAAGCAGAATGTTTAAAAATTTTTTCAGCACAGATCATCCATGAAGCCCAGAAGATTGTTTCGCATCGGCGAGGATCGCGTCGGCGGCCTTCTCGCCGATCATGTAGACCGAACTGACGATGAAGAAGCCCGGAATCCTGGGAAAGACGGAGGCGTCGACCACGCGCAGCCCGTGCGTCCCATACACCCGAAAATCGCCGTCTAGCACCGCCAGCGAATCGTCCTTCCTGCCGATCTTGCAGGTGCAGGAGGCGTGATGACCCCAGGCGTTGTCCTTGACGAAGTCGCGCAGATTTTGGCCTTTCTGCGGCGCTTCCTGTTCAGCGATGAGGTTCTGAAAATGCGCGGTCGTCCCGAGGACGAACTCGACTCCGTTCACCACGGAATCGAGATCTTCCTGATAGCCCTGGCTGCCCTCCTCAAAGTAGTGGAAGTTGATCTCCGGCCGCTCGCGCGGGTCGGCCGACCTCAACTTGACCGTCCCGGCCCGGTTCTCGGTATGGGCTTTCAAAACCGCCCAGGTGAGGTAGTCGTGGTGGTCGACGATCTCTCTCGAATAGTTCGGCTCGTAGCCGCGAAACTTGCCGACCACCGCGAAACAGAAGAGGTCGGGCAGAGGGCGCGACTCGTCCGACTTCTTAATGACGGCAAGGACCGCGCCGTTGGTGGTGTAAACGCCGCTCCGGCTTTGCTCCCACTCCTGGAACTGTGGATCGCCTCTCGCGAACCGGGCCCCTTCGAGCACCTTCCAGTCCTGCTTCATCCGGTTGACGACGCCGACTTCATAGCGGTCCTGGAGGTTTTTGCCCACTCCGGGGAGATCGACGCGGGCTGTAATGCCGTGCTTCTCCAACTCCGCCTTCGGCCCGATGCCGGAGAGCATCAGCAACTGCGGCGTATTGAACGCGCCGCCGGCCAGGATGACCTCGCGCGAGGCGTGGACCGTTTCTTTCTTGCCCGGCTGATCGCTTGGCCGCGCGTGCGCTTGATAGAGCCGCTCGCCGGTTAGATACTCGACGCCGACGGCGCGATTCTTATCGTCGAAGAGAACTTTGGCCGCGAGCGCGTTAAGCTCGATGGTCAGATTGGCGGGATATTTCTCCTTCACGCTTAATAAAAACTCCCGCGTGCCGTTGCGCGCGTGGTTGATGGTCGTGAGCGGCGGGAGGCGGATGCCGACCGAGTCCTTCTTTACCAAACGCCAATCGTTCGGATCGAGCCGGCCAAGCAAAAACCACCACAGCCGCTTTAACAGCATGCCGGGCATGATCGCCGCCGCCAGAGCCGACTCGACGATTACTTTGACCAGTCTCTTGTCCTTCTTTAGAGCGCGGAGCGGCACAGCCACCTGCGTGGAGAGCCAGCCGGCGAAGCCGTGGCGCGTGGGATTCCAACGGAAAAGCTTGTAGATCCAGCGCCACGGAATCGGGAAGTTCCGGTAATGGCAGTTCTCCATGCGCTCGAAGTACTTGCGCATGTTCTCCGCCTTCCAGGAAGGATCGCCGGTCAACTCGGCGAGGTCGTCCCAGTCCTGGTTATGCGGATAGACCAGGATCATGGCGTTGTGCGCCGTGCAGCCGCCCAGCGCGCCGGTCCGCGGATAAAGTATCCTGGGATCTCCGTCGATGTCACGGTGCTTTGGGTCTCTCTTCTGTTGCGCGTCGTCGGCGTAGTGGCGCACCCAGAAGTCCCAACGTATCGCGTCGCTCTCGGTGGAGATCCCGTGGAACACGGGCACGTCGTAGTCGCCGGGGAAACTGGCCCTTTTTTCGTCCCACCGGACTCCGCCGCGTAGCTCTTTCGGGTCGCCGCCGGCCTCCAACAGCAGCACCTTGCGGCCCGCCTCCGCGAGCCGCGCGGCTACCGTCCCGCCCCCCGCGCCCGAACCCACGACAATGTATTCGTACTTGGCCGTCGGTTCGCTCATATTTCCCCCCTTTGCCGCCTTAGAACGTCTTTAAGAACTCGATCAACGCCCACTTCTCGTCGTCGCTGAGTTTGGCGCCGAAGTAGTGGCCCCGGTTGACGACGTAGTCGGGACACTTGCTCAGCTCCAACAGCGGATCGACCAGATTCCCGAGCGCCTCGTGATTCTTCTCCGGGGTCGCCTCCGCGGCCGCCTTCAAATCCTTATGGGCTTTACCCAAAATATGGATCAGCTTCTTCAAGTGCACCTCTCGATCTTCCAGCCGTGTGCTCTCAGAGACGAACGGCAGGTTGGCCAACAGGCCGACCGGCGTTCCCTTGGGGATCAGGCCGATCTCAAGCCCGTTTTTGCTAAAGACCGAGGGGAACCATCCGCTCAAGAGGTCCATAAGAGCTTCCAAGTTACCTGGCAGGTATCCCCAGGCAATTTTCAAGTAGCTGTCCGAGGTCGTGCGCTGCATGTAGCCGGGAACTTTGTCGCCCAGGACCGAGTCCTTTTTGCGCTTCTCGGGCCAGAGCATCTGCTGGATCGAGTCGTTGAACGACGCCACGCGCGCCGGGACGCTCGCTTCCCCGTAGAAGTTTCCGATCGAATTGTTGAGCAGGAACGGCGCAGTCGACCACAGGCTGATCAGCGACGCGGGCCGGGTGTAGCCGCGCCCGTCTCCCGGCATCTCGTACTCCCGAGGCTCGCCGGTCTTCGGGTGATGGACCGTGAACTTTCCGACAGCCGGCAGCTCCTTGTAGGTCGTGGAGGTGAAGTTGTCCCAGATGTCGCCTCTGAGACCGTTGGTCGCCAGCGGGCTGCACGCGTTGGTCTCGAGCAGCGTAACCGGTACGCGAAGCTCGGTGGAGAGGAAATTGCCATCAAGGAAATCGTTGCGCATAACGATCTCGCGCATCTGCTTTTTGTACGCATCGGTTTCTGTCCAGCTCCAATAGCGGTTCCAGCAATCCAGGTAACCCGGCCCCCCGCATTTTGCGTAGTCGATTTCGGGCGGAGGCGGCGGCTGCTTCCCGGAGTGGCAGCGCGCGCAGGTCTCGGCGAAGACGATCTTGCCGCGATTGAGCTTATTTTGATCGGTCGGCAGATAGGCCTTGCCGCCGGGCGCGTCTTTGAGGAGGTCGGGGCGAGCGCTCGCGAGGAAAAACAGCGCCAGGTCGGGCGTCTGCGCGACGTTGGCGTTCCAGTAGGTCGAGTTCTTCGCCAACACGGCGATCTCGATCGGCGTGATCCGCTTGCCGGGGAAGTTGCCGATCAGCGGCTTGAAGTGGAGCAGCCACTCCTCGCTGAACAGGCCGATGTTGATATAGACGCGGTTCAACGCGCCGAGGATGCCCACCGAATCGGCGCCGTCTTTGAGGACGTGGGCGGTCAGGACGGTGTCCGGCGGCGTGAAGTATTTCGAGAGCGCCTTGGTCCTGTCATAGTCGTTGAACTGCTTGTTGTTGAGCTCGCCGCCCGTCAGCTTTTCCGGGTGGAACTCGGCCATCGCCAGACGCGCCGCGATGCTGTAGACGGCGTTCATGGTGCGCGGGTTGTTGATGTTGTCGCTCGAGACGAGCGACGTGTCGAGCGAACCCGGCAAGGAGGTGTGGAAGAGCTGGTAGATGAAGTTTTTCTGCCGCTCTTTCGGATTCCAGAAAAAGATCCGGTCGATCCAGAAGTATTGCGCGCCCGGATTCGAAGTCAGGTTCTTCCACTCCGGATTCTCGGGGTCCTTGGGCGGATCGATCGGGCTGGGGCCGACGTGGCAAAAACCGCAGGACATCCCGACGCGGTACGGACGGACGAGATTTTTGTCGTTGTAGTAGTTGGGGTCGTTGTAGTATCGCCACGGGTCCCACTTCTTCTCCGCCGCCTCGTCGAACGCGGGATTGGGAAAGAGGCGCAGGCCGACGGTGCCGCTCGCGTATCCGTAGTAGGAGCCGGGCCGAATGTTCTTGCCGCGGGCGCCAACTTTGACGCCCGGATATTTCTTTTCGTCCTCGAACGGGTCGGGCTTCCCGACGCGCTTGTCGAGCCAGAGGCCGAAACGCTCCGGGTCGCCGCACTTGCCGTACGGCTCCTTGTCGCTCTTCTTGTCGCTCTTCCAGTCGCAGCCCTTGGCGTCCCACTGCTGGAAGCCGGGCTCGTTGACCAAGCCTAAATATTTCCACCGGTTCTGGCGGGAGACCTCGTAGAATTGGCGGTCTTCACCCTTGCAGTCGTCGTCCTCGTAGGCGAGGTAGCCCGGAGGATACGGCGCGGGCGAATACTGATCTTTGGCGTATCGGTCTTGCGCCTCTTTGGCGTAAGCGCCGTAACTTTCCTCGGCGTAGCCGTACTCGGCCTTTTTGTTGCCGCAATATTTGGTGCTCGGATGGGAAGAGACCGTCTTCAACAGGTCGAAGGCGCCGAACGTGTTGTTGCCCAGGAAATCCCACAGCGTGTCGTTGCCGGCGGTCCAGACGACCCAATTGTTGCGCCCCCTGTTATAGGACTTCCACGCCTCCTCCTTGGTGAGAAAGGGCAGAGCTTTGTGCACCGCCTCTTCGTCCAGCCCGCGGTCCATGGCGCGCAAGTAGTCGTCGTCCGATCCCGGCAGGTCCTTTGCCGTCAGGCCCGCCTTCATCGCCTCATCCAGCACAGAACCCGGCTTCGGCCGGTTGAGAAATTTTACGACTAAAACCACTGCGACTATCGCGACTATCAGGACGATCAGGCCGATCACCCTCCAAAGCCACCTCAGAACGTTTCTTACCGCCATATGGATAGCTCTCCTTTCGTTAGGCCAGCACCCAGGGGCCACCGCCCCGGAATCTCCCCGGCCTGGGGAGCGCCCGAACCGACGACGATGTATTCGAACTCAGCCTGTGCGGCCGTATTGGAACTCATGTTTCGCCTCTCCTCCATCAGGCTTTGGCCCGCTTGCAGCGCCTCCACGCGATGATCAGCCAGACGAGGATGACCACGATGAGGATTACGACAACGATCGTCACCAGGACGACCCTCTTGACCGGCGTGCAGCAATTGGCCGTCGCATCCTTGAAGAACGCCACGGTGTCCCTGACCGCCCCGAGCGCGCCGGAGAGGCCGACGTCGGGCGGCGCAGGCGGCGGCGCCATAGGCCAGGGTGCAGCGAGATAAGGGAACTCTTTTGAGAACTCTTTCGCGCCGTTGTCGTTCTTCGTTGCGCGCGGCCATGTTTTGTCGTCGATGACCGCGCCCTCGACCAGCGCGCAGTCACCCTGGTCGCAGGTGAGACCGGCGACGTCATCGGTCAGCTTGCGCCCGTTG
>JBGPGE010000031.1:0-41897 GCA_041483675.1 Binatia bacterium | reverse complement strand
CGGCAGCTCGTCGAGGAAGAGGACACCGTTATGCGCGAGCGAGACTTCGCCGGGTTTAGGAATCGTCCCGCCGCCGACAAGCCCGGCGTCGGAGATCGTATGGTGCGGCGAGCGAAAGGGGCGGGTGGCGACGATCGGCCGGCCGTCGAGCAGGCCGGTGACGCTGTGGATTTTCGTGCTCTCCAGCGCTTCGGCAAGGGTCAGGTCGGGCAGGATCGTCGGCAGCCGTTTGGCCAGCATTGTTTTGCCCGAACCCGGCGGGCCGACCAGGATCACGTTGTGCCCGCCGGCGGCGGCGACTTCCAGAGCGCGCTTGACGTGCTGCTGGCCCTTGACGTCGCTGAAGTCGGCGTCGTACTGGCAGTGTTGGTTGAACAGCTCTTCCACATCCACGTGTGTGGGGGTGAGGCGACGCTCGCCGTTAAGAAACTCAACCACCTCCGCGAGATGGCGCACGCCCAGGACGTCGACCTCGCGGATGACGGCCGCCTCGCGGGCGTTGGCCTCGGGAAGGATCAGGCCCTTGATCCCCTCTCTCTTCGCGGCCACGGCGATCGGCAGCGCCCCGCGCACGGGCTTGACCTCGCCGTCGAGCGACAGCTCGCCCATCAAAACGTAATCCCTGAGCAGATCCTTGCGCACCAGCTCCTCAGCGGCGAGGATGCCTACCGCCATCGGCAGGTCGTAGGCGGAGCCTTCTTTCTTGATATCGGCGGGGGCGAGGTTGACGGTGATCTTTTTCGCAGGAAAGGTATAGCCGCAGTTTTTGACCGCGGCGCGGATGCGGTCTTTGCTCTCTCGGACCGCGCCCTCGGCCAGGCCGACGGTAGCGAGCTGCGGCAGTCCGGCGGCAATGTCGGTCTCGACTTCGACGCGCAACGCGTCGATGCCGTATAGTGCCGCGCTGTTGACCTTGGAGAGCATCGAGCCTATTCCGATTCTAGAGTATTCAATGCGCTCTATTAACAGAGGTCACGGGCGATAACAACTACCGCGCTGTAAAAAAGATTCCGGGCCTTTGCGAGCTTGGCATCTTGGCGCGATGAGAGATCGAGATCGGGGTAAGGGCAATCTCGCGCAAAGGCGCAAAGGGCGCCAAGGTGAAAGCGCGCCTCAATTACGATATTTGGCTGTTGATAAGTCGGGCTAGAATTTAGGCTTCTTTAAGGACTTGAGCGAGGAAGGGCGGCTTCGCAACACGTCGTCCTGGGTCTGGCGGTCGAAGACATGGATGCCGCGGTTGTGGAGCAAGGTGGGGCGCGATATGATGCGATGTGCCGTAGCGGAGCAATCGGCGCAGTTTGCGATCGGCTTCTCGCTTACTTTCTGCACCGCCTCGAAGCGATGGCCGCGCGCGCATTCGTATTCATAAAGCGGCATAGGCGATGAACGCATCATACCGAAAAAGGAAACCTGCCGGAAGAGATGCCCGTCGGAAAATTTTACTTGGGCCATGTCATTTTGTCGCACTCTTCTCGAAAATTGTCACCGCCGCGATTCTCCTAGCCCTATATAATCAACGCATTGCGCGTGGCACGGCGATTGCTGCGTCTTCATCCAATTTGCATTTGGTTCCGCGCGATCGACCTGCCGTATTTCCTAGATTGAAGGAGAACCGTGAAAGCTGAACAGCTCCCGTTCGACTACCAGGACGATGTGAGAATCTTCGCCTCCATCAGCGAGCTGATGGGGAGCTCCGTGCCGTTCGAGGAGGTGATCGGCGCGGCGCTGCGCGCCGTCTCGGACATCGTCAGCGCTGACGGCTCGTCTCTTCTCCTGATCAACCGCAAAGCGGGCGATCTCAGCTTTTATGTCGCTTTGGGAGAAAAGGCGGAGCGGTTAAAGAGCATCACGCTGGCCCGCGGGGAAGGCATCGCCGGATTTGTGGCCGAGACAGGTATTCCTCTGGTCATTTCCGACGTTGTCCGGGACCCGCGTTTTTCTCAACGAGCCGATCAAGCGACCGGCTTTAAGACCCGCTCCATCGCCTGCGTGCCGCTGCGAATCCGGGACGCCCTTACGGGCGTGATCGAGGTTGTTAGCCGAAGCGTCGGCGCCTTTACGCCCAAGGATATCGAGGCGCTCACGGTGATCGGCGGGCCGATCGCGATCCTGATCGAAAACGCCCGGCTGATGAACGAAGTCAGGGGCATGCGCGATCGGCTGGGCGAAGCCGTCGCCGAGCGCGAGCGCATAGTGACGCATAACTCGCGGCTGTTCGAACAGACTAACAAGCAGGCGATGGAACTCGAGAGAACAAACCGGGTAAAATCGGAATTTCTCGGCACCATGTCGCACGAGCTCAAGACACCGCTCTACGTGATCCTGGGCTACGCGGAGGTCATGAGAGACAAGCTATTAGCGGACTCCGACAAGGGGCTTGCCAAAATCATCCAATATTCCCACGAGCTCATGACCTTGATCGACAGCATCTTAACCGCAACCCAGGTCGAGGCCGGCGGGGTAGCGGTCGTCAAGGAGGAGACGGATCTCGATCGGTTGCTCCGTGAGCTAGAGTCGCTGTACGATTTCCCCTTGGGCGCCGACGTCGCAATTGTATGGAATCTCCCTGCCTGGCTCCCGCGTATCATGACCGACGGCGAGAAACTCAAGCACGTCCTGCAAAATCTCATAAACAACGCCATCAAGTATACTGAGAAAGGCACGGTCACCGTCACCGCGAGGCTGGGAATTAGGAATCAGGAATTGGGGATTGGGGCCGCTGCCGAGTCCCTAACCCCTAATTCCCAATTCCCAACCCCCAATTCCCGCTTTGTGGAGTTCCGGGTGGCGGACACCGGGATCGGCATTCCACGGGACCAACTCTCCGCCATCTTCGATATGTTCAGTCAGGTGGAGGACTCGCGGAAGCGAGCCAGAGGCGGCGTCGGACTCGGGCTCTACATCGTCAAGAACTTCACGCAAGCGCTTGGCGGAAACATCGAGGTCGAGAGTGAAATCGGCAGGGGATCGATGTTCACGGTGAGCATACCGATGGGTCAGACGTAGCTCGTCGCGCGGATTTCGTCGCTCGTCCCCGCCGCTCCCCCGAAACACGAGACACGAAATACAAGATACGAACGACGAGCAATTACCCGCCTTGCCAAGAAAAATCTTTCCTGGTATAAGACTTCATGTTTGCCCAAAAGGGGTTGATCGCTCACAAAAACCCAGGCCCAGGTCTGGGTTTTTTTTACCCATTCCGGAGGTGAGCCATGTTTAACCAGGAAATCCTGCCGCTCGGCCTGACCTTCGACGACGTGCTGCTGGTGCCCGCCGAATCTGCGATCCTTCCCAAAGATACCGATGTGAAAACGCGCCTGACGGAGCGCATCGAGCTGAATATTCCACTGGTCAGCGCCGCCATGGATACGGTGACCGAAGCGCGCACCGCCATCGCCATCGCTCAGGAGGGGGGCATCGGCTTTATCCATCGCAATATGCCGGTCGCCGCTCAGGCGGCGTCGGTCGAGAAGGTCAAGAAGTTCGAGAGCGGCATGATCGCCGATCCGATCACCGTCAGACCGGATCAAAGAATCGCCGAAGCCCAGGAGGTCATGCATAAATACGGCATTTCGGGGCTGCCCGTCACGCAGAACGGCCGCCTGGTCGGCATTCTTACCAACCGCGATCTCCGTTTTGAGAAGCGGCTCGACCGGGCGGTGTCCGAGGTAATGACGAAAGAGAAGCTGGTGACCGCCAGGCCCGGCATCGGTCTCGACGAAGCGAAGGAGCTGCTGCACCGCCATCGCATCGAGAAGCTGCTGATCGTCGATGAAAAATTCGAGCTCAAGGGGCTGGTGACGGTCAAAGACATCGAGAAGAAGACGCAATATCCCTTCGCCTGCAAGGACGAGCGCGAGCGGCTGCGCGTCGGGGCGGCGGTCGGTGTAGGGCCGGATTGCGAAGAGAGGGTGGAAGCATTGACGCGGGCCGGCGTGGATGTGGTGGTCGTCGATACCGCGCACGGCCATTCCAAAAACGTGCTCGACGTGGTCAGGTTCATTCGCCGGCGCCATCCCGATCTCGATCTGGTGGCGGGAAACGTGGCGACGGAGGAGGGCGCCTCGGCGCTGATCGAAGCCGGCGTAAACGCGGTGAAGGTCGGCGTCGGTCCCGGATCGATCTGCACGACGCGCGTGATCTCGGGCGTCGGCGTGCCGCAGATCACGGCGATCGCGAGTTGCGCCAAGGCCGCGGAGCGTCACAACGTCCCGCTCATCTCGGACGGCGGGATTAAATATTCCGGCGATATCACCAAGGCGCTCGCCGCCGGCGCGCATTCCGTGATGATCGGGAGCCTCTTTGCCGGCACCGAGGAGAGCCCCGGCGAGACCATTCTCTATCAAGGGCGCACCTATAAGGTGTACCGGGGGATGGGCTCGATGGGCGCGATGAAAGAGGGCAGCCGGGACCGCTACGGGCAGATGGACGTGCAGGAGGAGTCGAAACTGGTTCCCGAGGGCATCGAAGGGCAGGTGCCGTACAAAGGCTCGATGTCGTTCAATATCCACCAACTGATCGGCGGTCTGCGCGCCGGCATGGGCTACCTTGGTTGCCGCACGGTTCATGATCTCAGGACCAAGGCGCGCTTCATGCAGATCACCATGGCCGGCTTGAGAGAAGGGCACGTCCACGACGTGTTCATCACCAAGGAAGCTCCGAATTATCGGGCGGAATAGACACCAGATTGGAGTGTTGGAGTGATGGAGTATTGGAGTAATGGAAAGAGACCGCATCGCTCCATGAACCCGTCACTCCGCCGCCTCTGCGTTTCAAGCGCATGATTCTCATCCTCGACTTTGGCTCGCAGTACACGCAGCTCATCGCCCGCCGCGTGCGGGAAGAGAAGGTTTACTGCGAGATTCATCCGTTTAACGTTCCCCTGCAGAAGATCAAGCAGCTTGCGCCGACGGGCATTATCCTTTCAGGCGGCCCGGCGAGCGTCTATCAGCACGACGCGCCCAGAGTGGAGGCGCAGCTCTTCGACATGAAGGTTCCCTTTCTGGGCATCTGCTACGGCATGGGAATTATTAACCTGGCCGGCGGCGGCGAGGTGGCGCGCGCCGAGCGGCGCGAGTACGGCCCGGCGGAACTGGTGGTCGACGATGACGCGGATCTGTTTCATGGGCTGGCGCGCGGCGAAGCGATGCGCGTCTGGATGAGCCACGGCGATAAGATGGAGAGCGCGCCCAAAGGCTGGAGCGTGCTCGCGCACAGCGACAATTCGCCGATCGCTTCCTTCGTCGATCCTGCGCGCCGCCTCTTCGGCGTCCAGTTTCATCCCGAAGTCGTCCACACGCCGCGCGGCAAGGAGATTCTGAAAAACTTTCTGTTCCGCGTCTGCGGCTGCGAGCCGACCTGGACGATGGGCCACTTCGTCGAGACCTCGGTGCAGAAAATCCGTGACCAGGTCGGGAGCGGGCGCGTCGTTTGCGCGCTCAGCGGCGGGGTGGATTCGACGGTCGTCGCGACGCTGATCCATCGCGCCATCGGCGAGCGCCTGTCCTGCATTTTCGTCAACAACGGCCTGCTGCGCCGCGGCGAGGCGGAGCGGGTGTCGAGCCTCTTCGCGGAGCGCTTCGGCCGCGGCTTTCGCTACGTCGATGCGACGAAAAAATTCCTCTCGGGCTTGCGGAGCGTCGAGGATCCGGAACAGAAGCGAAAAATCATCGGCCGTCTCTTTATCGAGGTCTTCGAAGAGGAGGCGAAAAATCTCGACGACGCCAAGTTTTTGGCCCAGGGCACGCTTTACCCCGACGTGATCGAATCGGTCTCTTTCGTCGGCCCGTCGGTGACGATCAAGAGCCACCACAACGTCGGCGGTCTGCCGCCGGACATGAAACTCCAGTTGATCGAGCCGCTGCGCGAGCTGTTCAAAGACGAAGTCCGCCGGCTGGGCGAGGAGCTTGGCTTGCCCCGCGAGCTGATCCAGCGCCAGCCGTTTCCCGGGCCGGGGCTGGCCATCCGCGTCCTGGGCGAAGTCACCGAGGAGCGCCTGGAAATTCTCCGCGCCGCCGACGCGATCGTGCTCGATGAAATCCGCAAGGCGGATCTTTACGCCAAGGTCTGGCAGTCGTTTGCCATCCTGCTGCCGATCCGCACCGTCGGCGTGGTGGGAGACGAGAGGAGCTATGAAAACGTCGTGGCGCTCCGCGTCGTCGAGAGCGACGATGGCATGACCGCCAACTGGGTGCCGCTTGCGCCTGAGCTATTAACCAAAATCTCCAACCGCATCACCAACGAGGTGCGCGGCGTCAACCGCGTCGTCTACGATATCTCCTCCAAGCCCCCGGCGACGATCGAGTGGGAATGAGGCGGCTTATATGCAGAGCCGCCGATTTAGCGAAACAAGCAAGTAGGGTCCCTGGTCATGTCCAGCACTGACCTGGCAACAATCAAGAGACTGATCCTACTGGGTCGCTATCGAAGGCTGAGTTGGAGCGCTTGCGTGACGGTCTACTGCAGACAGACGTGCTGGAATCTATCATCAATGCCAGCGGGGTCGAGAAAGTACTGCGCTCCACCAGTCCTTTTCGAAGCGGCCGCCGAGAAAAACTGTATGTCATAGAAGGGTTTACGTTTGACGGATTGTTGATCTATACTAAAGGTGTCATCAGGAAAGAATTTGGACAGAGACGCTCTATATCCTCGTCTCAGCCAAACGATCCACATGAGAACATCGACCCTGACGCGCTGTCCTAGTTGCGGCAGCCGGCGTATCCGGCGCGTGCGGAAAATTTTCCGGGCGCGAGTCGGGACCCGTATCGTGGCGGTTCCAGACCTGGAACGCGAGACATGTCCCGACTGTAAAGAGGAGTTTTTCGACCGCGAGGCCAACATTGCAATCGATGCGTACTGCTTCGGCAAAAGCAGAAAACGGGCCTAGTGTGCGTTCGGCGTTCAAACTCATCTTGCCAAAATCTCCGATCGAAATGTGTCCCCCTCGTCCGACGTCACGCGCGGGCCGTTCAAGAAAGCTCTCGGCCTGGACCTTTTGCTGGTGGGACTCTCGTATCCAGCCCGGTTCCAACTGGCGGTGGAGACCGGGTTCGAAGCGATCGAGATGGAGGCGGTCGCCGGTCTTCGCCGCCGTCGCCACGCCCTAACCGGGTCACGGCGCCATTTATTACTTGGCAAAAGCGAGAAACGGGCGTAATGTATGATCGATTTTTCCGGGAAGTAGGAAAAAATTGCCCGGAAAGCCTCTCATGCGACGGCATGCGTTTTGCTCGGTATCCGGTGGGTTGCTAGGTTTGGCGGTTAGCTACGTCTAATCCTATGGGTGGATCAACGATGAAAACTCTGTTGCTGATAGCGGCGTTGGTGGTCGGAGCGATATCGGCGCCCGCTACCGTCCAAGATGCCGAATTAACCCTGCGGCCCACCGCGACGGCGCAGTTGCTTGCCGGAATCGCGCCTGCGCCGGGAGATCCGCTAGTTGAACGCCTCGTCGCTCTCGAAGGCTGGAAAGAGCAGCGCCAATGGATGGAGTCGCAATGGAGCCAGGTCCGCGAGCGGCTCGCCGCCATCGAACAGTGGCGCGCTCAGGAAGTGAGGATGCACGGGGCGCAGAACAAGACGTTGCTCTACCCTTTTAGCGGCCCCGACTTTCTGAACGCCTATGCGTTGGCGCCCGACCACGCGCGCTATATCTTCTTCGGCCTGGAAAGACCCGGAAACCTTCCCGCTCTCGAATCCCTGACCGACCAACAGTTCCTTGAGTTGCTCCAAGACGCGCGCGGCGCGCTGCGCGACATCTTCCAGCGCAACTATTTCATCACCTCCTACATGACCAAGCAGCTCACTACGCCGCGAATAACGGGAACCATCCCCGTCATCGCGACCATGATGGCGCTGATGAATCTGCGCATCGTAAAGATCGAATCGGTCGACCTGTTTCCCGAATTGACCCGCGCCTACGAAAAGCCCGGCGCGAACCGGCCGCGCAAGCTCTTGCGCGGCGCGCGCATCGAGTTTGTCAATCCCCAACGCGGCACGCCGCAGCAACTGTATTATTTTTCGCTCGACGCCACCGATCGGGCGCTTGAGTTCTATCCCGGGTTTCTCGACTGGATGGGGCGGAACCAGCCGGCGACGGCCTTGCTGAAGTCGGCCTCCTACCTGCTGCACGATAGTCAGTTTTCGAAGACCCGCGCGATGTTGCTCGCCAGCGCGGATATCGTGATCCAGGACGACACCGGCATTCCCTATCGTTTGTTGGCCCGCTCTCCCTGGCAAGTGCGGCTCTACGGAAAGTACGCCAAGCCGATCGAACCTCTGCAATACGGTTACCAGCCGGATCTGGAGGCGGCCTACGGGGCCCAGCCCGACGCGCCGATCCTCCCATTCTCGTTCGGCTACCATTGGAGAAGTCAGCAGTCGGGACTGCTAATCGCCACCCGAGAACGAAACTGATCCATGCTGCGTTCCTGGACCTGGGGGATCGGTCTGTCGATCCTCCTCGGTCATACCACCATCATTCTGCCGGCAGAAACGATGTCGCGGCGCTCGTTCCGAACCAGTGACGGCGTGAAGCTTTCGGTTCTGGAGGCGGGCGCCGCGTCGGAGCGCCAAAATAAGCTAGACAAGCCGCAGATCGCGTTCGTTCCCGGCTGGTGCATGCCGGCAGCCCTCTGGCGAAACCAGCTCCTGGCGCTCGGCTCGCGGTATCGCGTTCTTGCTCTCGACCCGCGGGGACAAGGCCAATCGGATGTGCCGGCCCACGGGTACACCGCGGAGCGCCGGGCCGCCGATCTACATGAATTCCTTAAGCCGCTGTCGCGTGTGGTGCTCGTCGGCTGGTCGCTCGGCGCCCTTGAAGCGCTGCAATACGTGCACATGTATGGCGCCGGCAAAATCGCCGGCCTGGTGTTGGTCGACAGCTCCGTCGGGGAGGAGCCGGTGCCGCCGTCGAGCGGCCCGTTCACCCAGCGTCTCCGGCAAAACCGCGGCAAAACCCTGGAGGGATTTGTGCGCGCGATCTTCGCCAAGCCGCGTCCCAAGGCGGAGATCGACTCGTTGGTGCGCGGCGCCAAGCGAATGTCGCTCGACAACAGCATCGCGTTGTTGTCCACCCCCACGCCGCGCGAGCACTGGAAACAGATCGTCCACGCCTTCGCCGAACCTCTGCTCTACGTTGTGACGCCGCAGTTTGCGGCGCAGGCTGAGAATCTCAAAACCAACCGCCCCGGAACTCAGATCGAGATCTTCGAGCGCGCTGGTCACGCCCTCTTTGTCGACGAGGCCGCGCGCTTCAATGCGCTTATTACAACATTTGTTGAGAGCGTTATTCGGAAGTGAGGCCACCAAAGAACAGTTGACCGTGGTCCGCTCGTTGCGATAAACCTCGGCCTAAGGGTTACATTGTGTTTGAAGCGTTGATGAAGGCGTTAAAAACGAGATTGAGGGAAGTCGTTCGCGCTTGCCTGTTGGCGGCTACCGGATTGTGTGTCTTCGTTAGCGGTTGCGCGACTCAGGGGGCGACAGCCGTTGGCCGTAGCTATTGGACGAAGGAGGCCTACGAGAGAGCCGAGCCGCGTCTTAAACGAGCAAAGATCGGCATGACGTTTAATGATTTCACGACGCTTATTGACATGAAACTAATGACCACCGGCGGAACCGTTACAGGTGTTTTGGCGGACGGTTGGCTGACACCGGCAACTGAATCTTGGGTCAGTGGGCAGATCAAGGTCAATGAGTACGTCTTCGGCTATGTGGAAGGTGTTAATGTAGTCAAAAAAGTAGTTGCCCGTTTTGAGAACAAAACACTTGCGTCGGTCCGATTTTTAGCGAACAAGGGATTATCTGAGTTTTTTCAAGAAGAGCGACAGACCTTTACAGAGGAAAATGTCGAGTTTTTGTACGGTCGGGACGCTTACGCCAAAGCCGCCGAGCGGGCAAAAGGTCTAAAGCCTGCGATGGATCATCATACGGTAGAGCAAGTAATGAACCTAAGGACAATTTTGGGACGGGATGGCGAATTCTTTTTCCTGGGCCAAGGACTATTGCCGGAATTAGCGGAACAGGGCAAGCCAGATCCGGGCGGGTCCCATAGGCTCAAAAAAATTTATTTCGGTTATCGAGACGGCGACCGACCGGTCCCGAAGATTGCGGTTAGCTTCGAGGACGGAAAGGTTTCTGCGATTCACCGGCTGTAAGGAGAGTTGGGTTGTCTGCCCACTCGTTTCAAGGCCGTCGGGAGTAGCGACGGTTGAACGTTGTGTCAAACAGGGAGCGCATGTCCGGATTTAAGCGGCGACGGTTGATCAAGTTCATCGTTTGGGGTGGCGGAAGCCTGGTTCTTATCTGGGTGGCGCTTAGCGCCTACGCGCTTACTATGCTCGGAGGAGCGATTGAGCCGCTGTTGAATCACTTCCTCCGCAGAGTCGAGGAGCGCATGCCTGAGATCGTGCAGTCCCTCGAGCGTGCGCGCGATGCCGATGTCCACGTGGTCCGTGATATAGACGGAACGATTACCCTTTCAGGGCGCGGTGTTCCAGCCGGCACGGCACGAACCACGTCAATCACGCAATTCCGTCAGGCGGTTGCAGCCTTGCCCACGCCCGGAACGGCCATAGTTGAAGTATGGTTCGACGGGGCGGAGAGTCGCATTCCGTCGGCGGAGGTATTGCGAACGCAAGACGAGCTGCGCCAGATCCTTGCTCAACATGGGTTGCGCCATCCGGTTGCGGCCAAAGATCACGGTGATGATCAAGGCGCGCCTCACTAAACCGCTGCATCGCGACGTTAGAGAGCGGTTGCAATGATGGTAGCGGCTCGCTTTATTCTTTTCCTTGCCGCGATCGCGACGAGCGCGGTTGCGAGCACGCCGGGATCGCCTAGCGAAGAGCGACAAGTTCAGCGGGATGTTCAAACGGCACATCGCGCGTTGTACTCCGGCGATGTTGATACGGTGTTGCGGTACACCCACCCGCGAGCCATCGATCTGCTTGGTGGGGCTAGTGCTGCGCGCCAGGGCCTCATGCAGGCAGTCGAGCGGATTCTAAAAGCCTCGATGAAGGTCGAGTCGCTTTCATTTCCAGCCAGGCCGGAGTTTCTTGAAGGCGGTGGAAGGAGATTCGTGATCGTTCCGACGTTGATCGTGATGTCGGCCAACGGTCAGCGACTCGAGAGCCTGAACTACCAGTTCGGGGTACTCGAACCCGGCTCGCGGGAGTGGAAGTATCTCGAGGGATCGCGAATCAACAAGGATAACGTTCAGCTTCTGTTTCCCGGATTTCCGGCCAGCTACGAGTTTCCTCCTTTCTATAGGAAGAAGCTCTGAGAGTGTGTGAAAAAAATCCGTTCATGCATCGAGAGCCTCAGCACGAACGGAAAATTGTCAAAGTTATCAACTAACTTCCGTCCGCCCTGAGACTTAGTCGCAGGGCGAGTCATTATTTTTTTACACACTCTGAGTGAACACCGTGGGGTTTTTTGAAGCGCGCAAGCCACGCCCTCTTTGTCGACGAGGCCGCGCGCTTCAATGCGCTTATCACGACGTTCGCCGAGAGCGTCGCCCGGCCGTGAGGCTGCGGCCGCATTGCCGGTTATCCGTAAAGCTTATTGTCGGCGAGGCCGTTGTTGAACCATTGAATGTAGGCCTGGAGCTTTCTGGTCAGCCGCTCTTCGACTTCGGGTTGGTCCGTGACCGGCGAGTCGAGGTTGGCTACGTCGAACAGTTTCCTAGCCCCGTGGATGCGGTATTCAAGATAGTGCTTCTTATCGGCGATCCAGTAAGTCCCGCCGAGTTGACCGTAAGCCAATCCGTCGAACGACGAGTCGAAGACGGAACGGCCGAACGGCAGTACTCGGTTGCTCGCGATCCCTAAAAAATCCAACAGGCTAGGCTCGATATCGACGTGCTGGGCGATTCTTTTTGGATCCACCTTCGGCAGCCGGCCGCCCGGATGAAAAAAGACCAGCGGGACGCGATAGCCGTCGATCAGCCGCGGGTGTTCCTGCCTCCCATATGCCGTGTGGTCCCCGGTAATGACGAACAGCGTGTTCTTGTACCAGGGCATCTTTTCGGCAGTCTCGAAGAACTTTTTCAGCGCGTGGTCGAGGTAGCCCACCGTTGGGTGAATGGGATCGGTGCCCTTTGGAAACTTCCCTTCGTATTGCGGCGGGATCTTGTAAGGGTTGTGCGTGCTCAGAGTAAACACCACGGAGGCGAACGGCTCCTTGTAGCCCGTCAGCTCGCGGGCCATAAACTGTAACATAGGCTCGTCGTAGATTCCCCAGATGCCGTCGGAGTCCTCCGGGTTCGGGTATTCGTTCAACCCGTAGTAGCGATCGAAGCCCATCCGTTGGGAGAAGGTATCGAAATACATCGTCCCGTTCTTTCCGCCGTGAAAGAAACTCGTCTGGTAGCCTCGCTCCTTCAGCACCGAGCCGAGTCCATGGAGTTGTTTAGACCGGATGCAATAAAAAGTTTCGTCCCGGAGATGCGGCAGCCCGGCCAGAATGGAAGGCGGCGCGTCGATGGACCGCCGGCCGTTGGCGAAGGCGTTCTTGAAGAAGACTCCCCGTTTCGCCAGGTCGTCCAAAAACGGCGTGTAGCCGTGGCCGGGATTTTCGATCCCGGTATATTCGGCGGACAGGCTCTCGACGATGATAATGACGACGTTGTCGGGATGGCCGCTCCTCGGCAGGGCGGACAGGTTCGCCGGTGGGAGCTCTTTTTTAAGCTCGTCGTTCGTGGCGAAGAAACGAACTTTGCTCCCACTGCTCGTATCGCACTGGCGCTGGCTATGAATCAGCGTAAAGCTGGAGTTCAAGGCCAGGAGCGACAGCCGGTCGTTATCGCCCACCTGGGCGAGCTCGGCGGAAAGGTGCCGCCGTTGCCAGCCTCCCCGCGCGCCGAGAATAGCCAACCCCGCGACGACGACCAGGGTCAGCCCATCGCGCGCCCACGCGCCATAGGCCCGTTGTTCCCCCGTCGCGGGCCCTTGCGAAGCGCCGTCCGGAAGGAAGCGCCAGGAAAGGAAAATCAGCAGGCCGCCCACCGCGCCGAGATACCAATAATGAAACGACAACTGACCTATCTGGGCCGGGATGTCGTGCGCCATGTCGAGCAAACTGAGCGAAGAGCGCTCGCCGGTAAACTTGAAATACTCGTAGTCGACGACGTTCAAGATCAAGAAGGGGACGTTGGAAACGAGGAAAACGATCTTGAGTAATCTTTGATACGCGCTCTTCTCGACGAACGCGAACGGCAAGACAGATAGAAAAATAAACGGGCCGTTGATCCGGCAAAGCGCCGCGATGTCAAAGCGCAGACCGACGAGAAACGCGGCGAGAATCTGCTGAACCGGCGCCTGGCTGAAGGTCTGAAAATTGAAGGCGAGAAAGAACGCGCGCGAGACGGTGTAGAGCAAAATCAGGAGCCCCAGGCGCGTCGACAGTAGCTTTAGACGGTTCATGAACTTGTGGCTGCGTCAGGCTGCGTTACGGATGAGGTTAGCATACGCGGACTCGATGTCAAATCGAGAAGCCGTCCGGAGCGAGTGGATTCAATGTAAACCCCGCCTCTTGAGGCGGGCACAAAGCCGATGGGGGTTCCAAAGGGGAGAAGCGGCAGCTCTCCCCTTTGGTCGAACACGGGGATTCAAACCCCGTGGTCGATGTAAGTTGATTCGTTCGACCCGGCTCGCATTGACTGGCTTCGCCCCCGTCTGTTAATATTTTTAGCTTGTCTAAAACGCGCGCGGGTCTTCTGAAATGACGCTCAAACCCAGAAGCAGCTTGTTTTCGCTCCTCTTCTTCTTCACGCTCCTGAACACTCTCATCTTTCTCGCCTATCGGCTCGCGTTCATCGGCGGCGTTGTGCAGACGCCAGGGGCGAGCGATGTTTTTTGGATTGCGCTCTACGGATTTCGGCTGGACGCCGCATTGCTCGCGCTGGAGACCGCCATCCTGGTCCTGGTCGCTTTGTGGACCCGTTGGATGCCGCCGCGCCGCTTTTGCAAGTGGCTGGCGGCGCTGACCTACGTTCATGCGATGGCCAGCCTCTCCAACTATCTCTTTTTCCAGGAGCGCAACCAGCACATGTGGGAGATGTTCCTGGCGAATATCGCGCAGCCGAAAGAGATCTACATCGCGGTCGCGCCGCTGTTGTTTCACCAGCCGGCGTTGCCGGCCGTCGTCGGTCTCGTTTCCGCGGGCTTTTTTTCCCTGGGCCTTCGCTACAGCAGACGCTTCAGTGGCGACCCGCTGGAGTTAAGGAGCGCGCTCAACGACCGCCGCGGCGCCGTCATGTTCATCCTGGCGCTTTTTCTCCTGAACCTGGAGCCGGTCCGGATGAAAAGCACGGATTGGGCGCTGGGTTGGCATCCCGCCTTCGCCGCCAGCCGCTACTACATGCGATGGGACGACTACTCTCACAACGAGGCGGTGGTGAATCCAGTCCACGACTTCGTGACTTCGAGCCTGCCCGCGAGCCTTCGAAGTCACACCCGCTTTGTCCTGCCACGGGCGGAGGCCCTGGAAATCGCACGCGGACTGCTCGATCTTCCAAAAGGGAACGGGCCTTACGCTCTGCTGCGCGAGATCCGTTCGGACGCGGATCTCGGCATCGAGAACGTGGTCCTGATCCAGGTCGAAGGGCTGAGCGAGTCTCTCATCCATTACGACCTGGAAGGGCCGGCGGTCATGCCTTTTCTCAGGAGTCTCGCGAAAGAGGCGCTCTACTTTTCCAACTTCTTTCAAAGCTTCGACTCCACGGACGGGTCGGTGTTCTCTATGGTGACCGGGCTCCCCGAGACTTTCGTCGAGCGCCAGGCGACCGATTTTCTCTCTTACGACGTCGGCGGTCCTTACGCTTCGCTATCGCGGATTCTCGGCGGCCGGGACTATCAACATCTCTTCTTCCAGGCCTTCCGCCATCGCTACGCCGATTACGTGGGGTTTCTGAGGAATCAGAACCACCGGACTTACGACCTTGAATACTTTGAAGCTCGTTTGAAGGACAAGCTCGTGGAAAATACCGTCAACACGCTCGGCGTGTTTGACGGGGTTTTCTTGCAGGAAACGGCCGAGGTGCTGGCCGGCATACCGGAGAAATTCACCGCCTATCTCATCATGGCCACCACCCATTCGCCCTGGACGACGCCGGAAGAGTTCGAGAAGATCTTCGAAAACAGAAAACTCAACACGTTCCGTTACGTGGATCGCAGCCTCGAAGCCTTCATGGAAACCATGAAAAGGAAGTTGCCGCGCTTCGACCGCACGCTCTTCGTCATCGTCGGCGACCATACGAGCTACACCTATCAGCAAAGGTTTCTGGAGCGCATTCGCGTTCCGCTTTTCGTCTACAGCCCGCGACTCGCCGGCATGAAGAGCCGCTGGTAGAAAGCGCAAGGCGCCTTGGGCAGCCATCTGGACGTCGTGCCGACGATTCTCGCGCTGCTGGGCGGCCGTCACTGCTACAGCGGCATGGGCAAAAGCCTGTTAAGCGCCGAGGCCGCCGGCCGGGGCGTGATCAGCGGCAACCGCAAGGAAGGCTACTATTTAAAGGACGGCTTTGTGCTCCGCTACTCGCCGTATGCCGGCGAGACGCAGCTCTATGCGACGGCGGACGGCGGGGTGGTTGAAGAGGACGTTTCGCGGCAGCACGCTGAGATTTTCGAACGGATGAAGCGGGAATACTTCGGCCTATACGAAACTTCGAAGCACATCACGCGGGCGAAGAAGGTATTCCCGGTGGACAACCCCGGGGCCTGCAAGCTCCACGGCTGAGCGCGGCTACCACAGATGCGGAGCAAGCCATTCTTGTCATGGGCAAGGCCGCAAAAGAATCCTTGGAGGGCAGCGCGCAAAGGCCGGCCCGGAACCCCAGCGCGCCATCGACCAAATCTGGCAGCGGATCGTCGTTGAAGACGGATAGAGTCGAGAGCAGGTCAACTCGCCCGGATCTTTGCGACGCGCGGCTGTTTGGCGGGCGGCTTCGCGCCGACAAACTGGGCCGTCGCCTCCTGCCGGCTCGTCACGCCAAGCTTTCGGAAGACATGCATCAGATGGTTCTTCACGGTCCGCTTATCGATGTGAAGGTGGGAGCTGACCTGTGCGTTGGTCATCCTTTGGACCACCCGGGAGAGGACTTCCATTTCCCGCCTGCTTAGTTTTTCTATTTTTTCAAGCTTCTTTCCCTTCCGGCCCAGGAAGGCACGAAACACCGTTGGCGGCAGACCGGGATCTACCCATGTTCCTCCCATCTCCACGGTTGCAATCGCGTTTAAAAGACTGTCCACCGACGCCCCCTTTACGACGTATCCTTTCGCTCCTCCTAAAGCCGCCTCCAATGCAATTCCTTCTTCCGAGTAGCCGGTCAGAACGAGAATCTTGGTCGTAGGACTTCGGCGTGCCATCTCCTTACAGAAAACAGATAGGCGCCCGACGCCGGGCATCTTATAGTCTAAAACCAGGATATCGGGCAGATAGCGGCTAACCTGCGCAAGCGCGTTTTCCCCGTCTGCAGCTTCAGCCATCACAACGTACTTGTACCGCTCGCCCTTGTAGCTGAGCACGTGCAGGAGCATCTCGCGGAACATCGCGTGATCATCGGCCAGAATAATTTTTGTCGGCATATATCCCCGGCCACGCTGCTTGGGGGTCACAAACGGCTGCGATAAATGTGACCCCCTATATACTTTATGTCGTTGTATGAATCAAATAGGAGACTGGTTTTAACATAGGTCTGTTTTTCTCGTTCCGCCGGCTTTCGTCAGGGAGATTATCCCTCGCCGGCGTTTCGCGCGAATGAAAAAAGGCAAGGCCTAAAATCCGCAGAAGTGGAAAGAATCGAGCCGTGCTGGATCTGAATATGCGCGATTTCACGAACAAAGATTCAAGGCATAGGTTTTGCTGGCGTAGTTGAAGGATAAAACCAGACGAGGCGCGGGGAAGCGAAATCCTGGCCTTACGCGGGGGCCTCACACCTTCGCACGGGGAGGGAGCTTGGATGAAGCACCGGAATCCGCTTAAGGTTCTTGGCTCCGTTTTTGTCTTCGCGATTTCAATCCCGTTTTACTCCAGCTCTGACGCGCAAGTTGTATCGAGCGCGCCGCTCAACGTCGAGCGGCGGGGCCATAGCGCGACGCTGCTGCAAGACGGCCGGATCCTCATCGTCGGCGGCGAGAACGCCGGCGGCCCGGTCAGCCAGCCGGAGCTCTTCGATCCCGGTTCGCAGACTTTTTCCGTGCTCGCCAGCGCGACGCCGCGGACCGACCATACCTCCACGCTCTTGGGCGACGGCCGGGTGCTGATAGCCGGCGGGCGCGACGGCGTAAGCTCTCTCGATTCCGCCGAGATTTTCAATCCGGCCGACGACACTTTTTCTCCCGCCGCTTCGCCGCTACGGCGCGCCCGCGCGGGCCACACGGCCACTGTCCTCGGGGACGGCAAGATCCTGCTTGTAGGCGGGAATGCGGATGGAAGCGCGGAAATTTACGATCCCGACGCGCAGCTATCTTCTTTGGTGAGCCAGCTGACCGAGGCCCGGACGCTGCACGGCGCGGCGTTGCTCCAGGACGGCAGGGTATTGATAGCGGGCGGCGTGATTCCCGGCAACAGCGCCGTCGCCCTGGACTCCGCAGAGATTTATGACCCTCAGACTCAGACCTTCTCGCCCACGGCTACTCCGATGGAGATCGAAAGGGCGCTTCCACTGCTGCGCCTGCTGCCCGATGGAAAAGTTCAGATCATCGGCGGCGACGCCGAATGGTCGCTGGAGATCTTCGACCCGCAGACCGGAGGCTTTAATGCCTTTGCGTTCCTGCCCCCGACTCCGGAACTTCTGGAGGCAACCCTAAAGACGGCGAGCCGCGCCGCGCTTATCTCCACGACGATCGCGCAAAATCCGACTCTCTCAGGACTGCTTTCTGCGGAAACCTTGGCGCTGCTCGACCGGGCGGATCAAACAATCACCGAACTGCCTCAATCCAATCAGGCGCTCGTCGCTGGCGGGGTGAATAGCGGCGGACAGGTTCTAGGATCGGCGGCCCTGGTTAAAAGCTCCTCGGCAAAGATCACCACGGACAAAACCGACTACGCGCCGGGAGAGATAGTGACCATCACCGGCACGGGGTGGCTGCCTGGAGAGCAGGTGGCGATCAGCCTCCACGAGAAGCCGGATGAATACGCCGATCCGGCATACGTCGTGACCGCCGACGCCCAAGGCAATTTCGTTTTCGACGACTTCGCCCCGCAGGAGATCGACGTCGGCAGAACTTTTATCTTGACTGCGATTGGGCGTGCCTCTGGATTCACAGCTCAGACAACGTTTCAGGACAACAAGAATTTAACCATCACGTTCGCGGGCACCGGCGGTGGCTCGGTCACATTTTCTGGCATCACCGGCTCGCCTGCGCCAACGACGAATCCCTGTACGGCAACATGCGTCAACGCGCTCAATAATAACGCGACCGGCACCTTGACCGTAGCAGCCAATGCCGGCTCTGTGTTTGCCGGCTGGAGCGGCGCCTCATTTCCCTCGGGAACGACTACATGCGCGAGTACAACATCGCCGTGTACGTTCTCACTGGGCGGTGATACTGGAGCGCTAACGGCCACGTTCAACGCTGCCAACACAGCGACGACAACGTCGGTAAGCTCTTCCACCAATCCCTCGACATATGGACAATCGGTATCGTTCACCGCAACGGTTTCTCCTACTACAGGGACCACCGCGCCAACTGGGACGGTACAGTTCAAGATTGACGGAACGGACTTTGGATCCCCGGTCGCCCTGAGCCCCAGCGGCAGCGACGGTGTGGCTACAAGCGGCTCGATTTCCACACTGACCGTCACCGGCTCCCCGCATACGATCCAAGCCGTGTACACACCTACAGGAACGTTCACTACGAGCACCGGAACGCTCAGCGGCGGTCAGACGGTAAACAAGGCGACGCCGACGGCGACGCTGGCGGTGAACAATTCACCGCAGACCTACAACGGTTCGCCCAAGGCGGCCACGGTCGCAATCTCTGTCAGCTCGGTGCCCGGTGCGGTTGCCAACATTTCCACTGGCGGGGCCGCGACACAGACGAACGCGGGAACCTACGCGGTGACGGCGGACTTTGTTCCGACTGACACTGCCAACTACAACAGCCTGCTTGGATTGTCGGCGGGGAACTTCGTGATCGACAAGGCGACCCCGACGGCGACTTTGGCGGTGAACAATTCACCGCAGACCTACAACGGTTCGCCCAAGGCGGCCACGGTCGCAATCTCTGTCAGCTCGGTGCCCGGTGCGGTTGCCAACATTTTAACCGGCGGGGCCGCGACACAGACGAATGCGGGAACCTACGCGGTGACGGCGGACTTTGTTCCGACTGACACTGCCAACTACAACAGCCTGCTTGGATTGTCGGCGGGGAACTTCGTGATCCAGAAGGCTAGCCAGGCAATCACCGGCTTTACGCCGGCGTCTCCGATCACCTACAGCCCGGGCGGCACCTTCCCGCTGTCGGCGACGGGCGGTGCTTCCGGCAACCCGGTCACTTTCGCCAGCACCACTACGGGTGTATGCACCGTTTCTGGCAGCACAGTGACCATCATCAGCGCCGGCACATGCAGCCTGACCGCCAACCAGGCAGGTAACGACAACTACTATGCGGCTCCGCAGGTGAGTGTCAACGTGTTGATCAATCCTCGCTACGCCCTTGTTCGCTACATCGGACAGACGTCATTCGTGACATCCGGCACAAGCTCGACGACCGCGCAGGTGACCCTGTCGGCGAGCGTTCAGGACCCGACGGGCCTGGCGCTCGTTGGAGCGAAGGTTGATTTCATCGACGAGTCCAACAACAAGGTTTTGGCCAGTGGCGTCAACGTTAGCCCCGTGGCGAACTCGTCTGGCAACACGGGCACCGCAAACACGATCGTGACGCTCAGCACGGGCCAGTTCGGCGCCGAGTCGTATGTCATCCTCGTGAAGATGACCGGCAACTACAACAACAACGGTCAGGCCCTTCCTGATAAGACCGCAACGGTGGTGGTGTCGAAGCCCGCTGCGACCAATGAGACCATCGGGGCCGGGACGATCACGGGGCTGGCGACGGCCGCCGGCACCTACCGCGGCAGCGGCGCCGCTGTCACCTACACCGTCGGCATGAAATACAACAAGAGTGGGGCCAATCTGCAGGGCAAGATCACCGTGTCGATTATCCAGGCCGACGGCAGCATTGTGTACGTCAAGTCCAACTCGATCTCGTCGATGAAGGTCACTACTACTTCTGGCGTCAAGCAATCGACGATCTACACGAAGGCCACGGTTGACAAACTCCTCCCCGACGGGACAACTGTGAACATTGACAGCGGGGTCACGCTGCGGATGGACAGCGTGGACGCAGCGGCAGATCAGGTCGGTTTCACGGTCCTGTCGTCGAAGACGAGCGAGATCTACTACTCGAACCAGTGGGTGCTTGACGCCGGCGCGAACGCGTGGAAGACGGTCCCGGAGGCGATCAACTTGCCGGGTAGCTGTCTCAAGATTAACTGACCTTGAGGCACTGTTCGTATAAAAGGGCCTGGACGCCACAGCCACTTAAAACGGACGAGCAAACTCTCGGCGGAGGAAACCTGGTTGTACACTGAGCGCGAGGTTAGCTTTGTGCGCTACGACCTTTTGGGGGTCCCAAGATAGCAACAAAAGAGTGTCCTTATTCTCCGTGGCTCTTATTTACTTTGTGCTTGAGATAGGATAGAAGGGTGCTCTACTAGAAAGAGAGAGGTTTAGTCATGAAAACGTTCACAAAATGCTGGACCTGTTTCGCGGCGCTTGTCGCGATCGTGACGCTCGCCCTGCCGGCGTTTGCAGGAAGAGGAGGCGTGCCGCAAGCCAGCATCACGCTCAGGAACGCGGTCGTCGAGTTCTGCAACGTCCAGGACAACGTCTGGACGCTGGACAAGACGAACAACCAACCGGTCCAGCCCGTCGACTCGCCGACCAATGTGACGTGGACTATAACGGCCACCAAGACGCCCGGGGCGAAGACCATCTGCGCCAACGGCTTCGTCACGGTGACCAATACGGGCTCAGGCAACGCGACCATCGGCAACATCGTGGTCAACCTGCAGAAGCCGCGGACGGGGCCGAACAGCGGCGCGTGCAGGAATATACCATGGGTCTCGGCCGCTGCGGACGTGGCTGACGCCACATCCGGCGACGCCGCCACCAAGGCGAACATCGTGGCTGCTGCCTCTGCGGAGAACAAGACTTGCAACACCGCGCAAGGTCCCCCCAACTACGCGGTGTCTGGAGCCAAGGGCACCTTCACCGAGACCGCCGGCTCCGGCGCACTAGAGTTCATCGACGCCGCCACAAATGACATCTGGGCGATCACGCCGGAGCAGGTGATCCATCCAGGAGGGACGGTGAACCTGTTCTTTTCGGCCAAGTTCGACAACGACGTGTTGGCCCTCCCCGACGGCCAGTCCCTGCGCACGGAGGTGATCGTCACCTTCGGCAACGCCGGCGGGCGGGGCGGTAGCGGCGCGAGCGCGACGAACATCGACATCGACGGCGACGGCACTGTCAACACGACGGACGAAGCCAACGTCCGCAGCGTCCCGACGCGGGTGACGAAGAGCCTGCCGCCGCTGCTGGTCTGCAATGACGAGGTAACGCTCGACGACGCGCTCTCCGTCTCCGCGAACGGCACGGCGGGATACGACAACGTCGGCGGTAACACCTTCCCGCTGACGACGAGCACCGGCGGTACCTGGACGGTGACCGCCACCGTCAGCGGCGGAGCCGAGGGCGGCACGGTCACCAACACCGTGACGCTCACCGGTGAAAGCCAGGAGATCGTCCTGACGTACAACACCGGGCTGATCGATCCCTACACCGGCCTTCCGATTATGGCGGAGAAGACCTTCACCTGCTGCGAGGGGGCAGACCTGTCGGCCGAATCGAGCGTGTCGGTCCTCAGCGCAGGCGGGGAGTTGCCGCCGCCGGAGTTCGCGGATGGAGACTACTGCACGCACACGGTACAGCAGTGGCCGGTCAAAACCGGCCACGGCTCCAGCACGGTGTGGTCGCTGATGAACTTCGACCTTTCGAAGTACACGACCGCCTTCTCATCCGGCCTGCGAATCGGCTACGTTGGCGGCAGCACTTTCGACGCGCTTTGGAACGCGAGCGCCACAGGCTACGCGAGTCTTTCGCAGGCCATCGATGGCGCCGGGGGCACGGCCGGACCGCTGACACTTGACCTCATCGACCCGACCAGCATGGCCGGCGGCTCGTTCACGGGCAATGTCGCTGCGCTTGCGCTCAACGTCGGGTTCAGTGGCAGCACAACCTCCAGCGGGCCACCTCCCAGCTTCCCGGCCGGCTTTGGCTTGCTCACGTACCACGATCTCGGGGGGCCTCTAGACGGCCTCACTATCAACCAGATCCTGGCTGCGGCCAACAGCGTGGCGGGCAAGAATGAGGTTCCCAGCGTCTATGGCTTCACAGATGATACCGCCGGGTTTACTGCCTTCAAGAACGTGCTCAAGGATATCAACGACGCGTTCTCGCAGGCCAACCCGGGGAACGACGGCACCAACTTCTGCGGGGTGAAGCAGTTCGCGCGGGATCACCTCACCAAGCCGTAACCGGACCGACGCGCCTTCGCGCGCGGCGCCACTTAAGAGCGCCTGGCCAGCCGGCCAGGCGCTCTCTTGTTTCCGAGGTGGACAGAGGCTCGGGAAGATCAGGAGAGCGGCAAAGGAGTCAGGAGTGTTTTCTCCCGGAGGCTGCTCTCCTCATGGCGTGTCGTTATAGTAACAAGTGAAAATTCGTGATGCGTGTCAACGGCAGAGCGGGTAACCCCGCTCTGCCGTTTTTATCTTGCGGATTCAGACCCGGCGTGGAAGAATCTGTGGCTAAAGACACAAGCAAGAAAGGATTATTTCCCATGACGGTTCTTTGGAGCTTACTGGTATTGGTGGGGCTCGGATTCCCCTCCACGGCCGCTGCGACCGGCGAACCCCTGGCCGAGGTGGACGGAGTGGCGATTACGTCGGAGGAAGTCGAAAAGGGACTCGCGGCGCAATTAACCAAGCTCGAAGAGCAGATCTACAACTTGAAACGCCAGCGCATAGAGGCGATCATCAACGACCGGCTGCTTGCCAAAGAGGCTGGCAAACGAAAACTCACCGTCGCCGCCCTGCTCGACGCCGAAGTGACGGCGAAGGTCGGCTTGGTGACCGAACAAGAAATCGAGAGTTTTTACGAGGCTAACAAGGGCAAGTTCAAGGGCGAAGAAGCTCAGATCAAGGATCAAATTCGCTCGACGTTGCAAAACCAGAAGATCGCCCTGCGTCGCCAGGAGTTCCTAACCTCGCTGCGCGCCGATGCGAAGGTGGTGGTGAACCTTAAGCCGCCGCCGGTGCTGCGCGCGCAGGTGGGGGCGGACGGCGTGGCTTTTAAAGGCGATACGAAAGCGGCGGTGACGATCGTCGAGTTCACCGACTTTCACTGTCCCTTCTGCAAGCGCGTTCTCTCCACGCTCGCCCAGATCGAGTCGCGGTACAGCGGTAAGATAAAGCTTGTCTTTCGGGACTTCCCCATCGACCAGCTCCACCCCGGGGCACGCAAGGCGCACGAGGCGGCGCGATGCGCCAACGATCAGGGAAAATTCTGGGCCTATCACGACAAGCTTTTCGCCACCGCGCCGCGAGCGAGTATCGATAATCTGAAAGCGTACGCCAAAGAAGTCGGTATCGACGTAGCCGCGTTCGACAAGTGCCTAAGCAGTGCAAAGTATCAGACCGCCGTCCAGAAGGATATCGACGAGGGTGCGCGCCTCGGTGTCACCGGCACGCCGGCCTTTTTCATCAACGGCCGAATATTGGTCGGCGCCGCGCCGCTGGAAAGCTTCGTTCGCCTCATCGATGACGAACTAGCGCGCGCCCGGCCCGATGCTTCCGGACCAAACTGAACGACAAGCGCCGTCTCTGAAGCCCCTCGCCACGACAGCTCCAGCTTGCTCCTTTCCCTGGTAGCCTCTTTTCCGCGCAAAAGATGACGCGCCGCGGTGCTCGTTGACATAAAGCGTCACACGGCGCAACCGAATGGCGCGTCCGGGAGCGGATGGCGGTCCTTCGACCTTCCTTCATTACGGCGTAAGCTCGCATGTTTCTTGAAACTTCGCCTCATTTCGCGCGCCGAAGCCGCTCCGGCATGAAATTCGCTAGTTGACCGTTAAGCGATCAAGCCTTTAACAGGCAAACGAGAAAGGGATCCTCCCGATAAGGGCAAACCCTGAGTAATCAGGGGACGCAAAGCCACGGGTCCTATTGAGTTAACAGGACAGCCGGGCCGCCGAAGGGGGGGGGAGTTGGGGTGGGGACCTTTCTGAAAAAAAGGAGGGTTCTCATGTCCGATTTTGGGCTCCGTGCGCGACTTTTTGGTTCAGCGATTCATTTCAACGCCGGCCTTCTTGTTTTCTTCCTGCTCTCAAGCCTGCTAGGGTCTGCGCCGCGCAGCGCCCTGGCGCAGGCTCCCCGTGCCGGTGAGGTTGGATTCGAGGGGACCGTTGAGGTTCTTCACGAAGACCGGGATGTCGGAAGCCGTTATATTTATTTTCTCCAGACGGCTGCGGCCCGCCTGGAGATGCGCTTTGCCGCCAATCCTCCCGCTCTTCAGAGCGGGGATCATGTGCGCGCCAGAGGCGTCCGCACCAACGGCGTGCTTGCGCTTTCCTCCGGCAGCAGCGTCGAGACGTTGTCCGCCGCTTTGCCCAACACTTTCAGCGCGCAGCGGACGCTGGTGATTTTGGTCAACTTCCAGGACAAGGCGACTGAGCCTTATACCCTGTCCTATGCGCAAGGCGTGGTCGAAACCACCAGCAATTTTGACCTGGAGAATTCGTTTCAACAGACTTCGCTGGATGCCGACGTGACGGGGTGGTACACGATCGCGCAGAACAGCACGGTGTGCGACTACAACACCACCGCGAGCCTGGCCGACCAGGCGGCTGCGGCCAGCGGCGTGAATGTCTCTGCTTACCCGCGCCGGGTCTACGCTTTTCCGAAAAACGCCTGTACCTGGTGGGGCCTCGGCTCCGTCGGCGGCAATCCTTCGCGGGCGTGGGTCAACGGCACCTTCAGCCTCAAGGTTCTCGGCCATGAGATGGGACATAACCTCGGCCTTTACCATTCCAAGTCGCTGAGTTGCGATAGCAATGCCTGCACAGTTTCCGAGTACGGGGACGGCTGGGACATCATGGGAAATCCCTCGGCCGGCCACTTCAATGCTTTTCAGAAAGAGCGGCTCGGTTGGCTGGATTACAACGACGGCGTTCGCGTCCTGCCCCCCATCACCACGGTCACAACCGACGGCGTTTATTGGATCGGGCCTTACGAGTCTCAAGACTTCGATCCCAAGGCGTTGAAAATTCTTAAATCTACTGATCCTACGACCGGGAAGAGCACTTACTATTATGTGGAGTATCGCGGAAAGCTCGGCTTTGATAGCGCCGTGTCAAGCGCGGTTCTGTTGCATACCGGCTCTGAGTCCAGCGCCAACAGCAGCAACCTTTGGGACCTGGATCAGACGACCACGACCGCCGATTGGGTTCTCAATCCCGGTCAGAGTTACGAGGATCCGGACGCCGCGACGATCATCACCGTTTTCTCCGCGGACAGCGGAGGGGCGAGTGTCAGCGTGACCTTTGGGCCGGCGCCTTGCGCGCCTTCGAATCCGACGGTGACGCTTGCGCCGGCGACGGCATGGGTCATCGGCGCGACGGGGAGCTATACGGTTACGGTGAAAAACAATGACAGCGGCCCGTGCGCGGCGTCCAACTTCAGCCTGAGCGCTTCCGTTCCGAGCGGATGGGCGGCGGCCTTTGGCTCGTTGGCGGCTATCTCCCCAGGCGCGAGCAGCTCTACGACGCTTCAGCTAACAGCGCCTTCCGGCGCCGCCGACGGCTATTACAGTTTTACCGTCCGTGCCCAGAACGGCGCGGCTCCAACCTATTACGGGTCGGCGGCCGGGATCGAAGTGTGCTGCAGCGGGGTGCTGGCTGTCCTGGCGGCGACGGATAAGTCGAGCTACCTACGGAATACCTGGGTAACGATTTCGGTCAACGCCGTTGTCGGCGCGACGCCGGCTTCCGGGGCGGCAGTTTCAGTCAAGCTCAGCACCGCGGGTAAGACCGTAGCCACGTTGGCAGGGACCACGGATGCAAACGGCAATGCCGTTTTGAAATATAAGCTCGCGGCGAAAGCGGCGACCGGAGTCTATCAGATAAACGTGAGCGCTACGGCGAACGGCTATGCCGGAAGCGACAACTCGGCGAGTTTTATCGTGGCAACAAAGTAACGAGTCCTGAAAGGCGGCGGCAGCTTGGTCGTGCATTAGCCTCAGGCCTCCGCTCACAGAGCCGGCCCGCTCAGGGCTGCGTCCGAGCGACGGTTTGCTCCCGGCGGGGAGGCTTGTCCTTTCTTCGTCCCGTCTAACGATCCGTTCGTCACCCCGTCTTTGTTAAAATCCGTTGATACAGAGCCATCAAAAAATTGTCAAAGCCCCGCTTTTGTGTTAGCGTAAATTCGTTCACATGGAGCATTCCCGTTTCGTTCATCTGCATTGCCACACCCAGTATAGCCTGCTCGACGGCGCCAACCCCGTGGACACGCTCCTCGAGCGGGTCCGGCAGTTGAAGCAGCCTGCGGTCGCCATGACCGACCACGGCAACATGTTCGGCACGATCGAGTTCTACCTCGAGGCGATCAAACACGGCGTCAAGCCGATCATCGGCTGCGAGATTTACGTCGCGCCGGGGAGCCGCTTCGAGCGCAAGGGGATCGATAAGGGGACCAAGGAATACAATAACCATCTGATCCTCCTCGCCATGAATCTCGATGGCTATCGCAACCTCTGCAAGCTCGTGACGGCGGGCTACATGGAAGGTTTCTACTACAAGCCCCGGATCGACAAAGAGCTGCTCAAAGAGCACAACCACGGGCTGATCGCGCTCAGCGCCTGTCTGCAAGGGGAGGTCTCCTCCGCGCTCAGCGCCGGCAACGTCGAGAAGGCGAAGGCGGCGGCGGAGGGCTACGCGCAGATTTTCGGCGACCGTTACTATCTCGAAATCCAGGACAACAAACTGCCCCAGCAGGAGAAGGTCAACCGGCTGATAATCGAGCTGGGCAAGGAGCTTTCGCTGCCGGTGGTCGCCACCAACGACTGCCACTACGGCGAGCGGGACGACGCCGCGGCGCACGATGTCCTGCTCTGTGTCCAGACCGGCAAGCAGGTCCAGGACGAGAACCGGCTGAAAATGCACACCGACGAGCTGTTCGTCAAGTCGGCCGAGCTGATGACGCAGGGCTTCGACTACTGTCCCGAGGCGGTCGAGCGGACGGTGGAGATCGCCGAGCGGTGCAACCTGGAGATCGAGTTCGGCAAGTACCACTTTCCCCGCTTCGACCCGCCGAAGGAAATCAGCCTCGACGACTACCTGGACGAGCTGGCGCAAAGCGGCCTGGTCAAGCGGCTGGAGAAACTCAAATCGAGCGCGCCGGAAAAATACGAAAAGAAGCTCAAGGTCTACGAAGAGCGGCTCAACTACGAGCTGGGCGTCATCAAAGGGATGCAGTTTTCCGGCTACTTCCTGATCGTCGCCGATTTCATCAATTACGCCAAAACTCACGGCATCCCCGTCGGTCCGGGCCGCGGCTCGGCCGCCGGCAGCCTGGTCGCCTACTCGCTCAACATCACCGACCTGGACCCGATCGAGCACGTCCTGTTGTTCGAGCGCTTTCTCAATCCCGAGCGGCGCTCCATGCCCGATATCGACGTCGATTTTTGCATCCGCGGCCGCGATCAGGTCATCCGTTACGTCAAAGAAAAGTACGGCGCCGATAAGGTCGCGCAGATCGCGACGTTCGGAACGCTTAAAGCGAAGGCCGCCATCAGGGACGTCGGCCGCGCGCTGGGCTTTTCCTTCGCCGAGACCGATGCCATCGCCAAGCTGATACCCGCCCCCAAACAGGGCTTCGACTATCCGCTGGCGGACGCCATCAAGATGGAGCCGCGTCTTCCGGCGCTGATGAAAAGCGACCCGCGGGTGAAAACCCTGATCGACCACGCGCAACGGCTCGAAGGCTTGACCCGCCACTCTTCGACGCATGCGGCGGGCGTGGTCCTATCCAACCTTCCCCTGGTCGACTATCTCCCGCTCTATCTCGACAAGGAGGGCGGGGTCGTCACCCAGTTCGACATGTCGAGCGTGGAGAAGATCGGTCTCATCAAGTTCGACTTCCTCGGGCTCAAGACGCTCACCTTCATCCACGATTGTCTCAAGCTACTCGACCAGAGTCGAGGGGTAAAGATCGACCTCAACAACTTGCCCCTCGACGATAAAAAAACCTACCGGCTGCTCTGCTCCGGCAATACGACCGGGATCTTCCAGCTGGAAAGCACCGGCATCCGGGAGATGACGGTCAAGATCAAGCCCAACTGTTTCGAGGACCTGGTCGCGATCCTGGCGCTGTTCCGCCCCGGCCCGCTCGACAGCGGCATGACCGAGCTTTACATCAAGCGCAAACACGGCAAAGAGCCGATCAAATATCTCCACCCGCTGCTCGAAACCATTCTCAAAGACACCCACGGCGTCATCGTCTACCAGGAACAGGTGATGCAGATCGCGCAGACGCTCGCCGGCTACACCATGGGGGACGCCGATATCCTCCGGCGCGCGATGGGCAAAAAAGATCCCGAGGAGATGGCGAGCCAGCGGGAGCGCTTCGTCGAGGGCGCGCGCGAAAATCATCGTATCGACGGGAAAATCGCGGGCGAGATCTTCGACCAGATGGAGACCTTCGCGCGCTACGGCTTCAATAAATCCCATTCCGCCGCCTACGCGATGGTCTCCTACCAGACGGCTTATCTCAAGACCCATTATCCCGTCGAGTTCATGGCCGCGCTGCTGAGTTCCGAGATGGGCGACACGGACAAAACGATCAAAAATCTCGCGGAGTGCCGCGGCAAGGGGCTCGAAGTCCTGCCGCCGGATCTCAACGAGAGCCGCTCAGACTTCACCGTGGTCGGCGACAAAATCCGCTTCGGGCTGGCGGGAGTCAAAAACGTCGGCGAAAAGGCGGTGGAGGTGATCCTCCAGAGCCGGGAGCAAGACGGCGCCTTCAAATCGGTCTTCGACTTTTGCCGCCGCGTGGACCTGACCGCGGTCAACCGCCGGGTGCTGGAGAGCCTCATCAAGTGCGGCGCCTTCGATTCGACCGGGGCGCTCAGGCCCCAGATGGTCGCGGTGTTGGACGAGGCGATGCGCGCCGGGCAGTCCTACCAGAAAAATTTGCACAGCAACCAGATCGATCTCTTCGGTCTGACGGGCGGCGGCACGAGCGCCGACAAAGGCGCAACGGATATCTCAGGCGGCGGCAACGGCGGGTACAAGAATATCTATCCCGCAGTTGACGCATGGTCGACGCAGCAGCTTCTGGCCTACGAGAAGGAGACGCTGGGCTTCTACATTACCGGCCACCCGCTGGATAAATTCGAGTCCCGGCTGGCCCGATTTACGTCGGGCTCGATCGCGGAGCTGCGCGAAAGGCCGGCCAGCGGCGAGGTGAAAGTCGGCGGCGTGGTGACGGCGATGCGGCTGCGCAACACGAAGAAGGGCGACCGCTACGCGAGCTTTCACCTGGAGGACAAGAGCGGCTTTATTGAAGCGATCGTCTGGCCCGATGTCTATCGGCGCGTCGCCGACGTTTTAGGCTCGGACGATCCCATCCTTATATCGGGAAAGCTGGACGTGGGCGAAGAGCGGGTGCAGCTGATCGCCAACGACGTGGCCCCTTTGGCCCAGGCGCTCGCCGCTTTCCCCAACGTGGCGGCGCGGCCGCGCGAAGAGAGACCGAAGAAAAACGGCGAGCGGATTCATTTCTACATGAGCAGCGCGGACGTTACACCGGAGGAGTTGGGGCAGCTTCACGACACGCTGCGCCGCCACCCCGGATCGTGCGCCGTCTCGCTTCACCTGACCAAGCCGGACGAGAGCGAGACCGTTCTTGAACTCCCCGCCGATCTCAAGGTCGCCTCCGATCCGGAGCTGGTCGAAACCGTCGAGCGGCTGTTCGGCAGCCGCATCACCGTCTCTCCGTCACACCCTTGAAGCGACTCTATCCCAGCCTCAGCCGCCACCGAGAGCGGGCCATCCTCGTAGGAGTAGACCTTCCCGCGCTCAACGGGAAAATTCCCCTCGATTACAACCTCGATGAGTTGGAGCGGCTGGTCGAGAGCGCGGGCGCTCAAGTGGTCGACCGGTTCGCGCAGCATCTGAAAGCAGCCCGGCCGGCGACGCTGATCGGAAAAGGGAAAGTGGAAGAGCTAAAAGCGTCGATCGACCGGCTCAAGCCCGACTTGGTGATCTTCGACGAAGACTTAAGCCCCGCGCAGCAGCGCAATCTGGAGGCCGCCTTTCGGGTCCGGGTCATCGACCGGAGCCAGTTGATCCTGGATATTTTTTCCCAGCGGGCGCGGAGCAACGAAGGAAAGCTGCAAGTCGAGCTGGCCCAGCTCGAATATCTTCGCCCGCGTCTAACCCGCCAATGGACCCATCTCTCGCGCCTCGGCGGCGGCATCGGGACGCGCGGTCCGGGCGAGACGCAGCTCGAAGTCGACCGGCGGCGGGTGAGAGAGCGCATCGCCACGTTGAAACGGCGGCTCACGACGGTGGAACGGACGCGCTCGCTCCAGCGCCGGGAGCGAATCGAAGTTCCCTATGCGACGGTGGCGCTCGTCGGATACACCAACTCCGGCAAATCGACCCTGATGAACCTGCTCACGCGCGCCGGGGTGTTCGTCGAGGACAAGCTGTTCGCCACGCTCGATCCGACGATCCGCTGCCTGCGCTTGCCCAACGGCGACAAGGTGATGCTGGCCGACACCGTCGGATTTATCAACAAGATCCCCCACTCGCTGATCGAGGCGTTCAAAAGTACCTTGGAAGAGGTCAAGTGCGCGGACCTGCTGCTCCACCTGGTCGACGTGACCCATCCGCTGTGCGACGAGCGGATCGAAATCGTGGAAGGGGTGCTGCGAGAGATCGGTGCTGGCGACACGCCGCATCTCCTGGTGCCGAACAAGATCGACCTTCTCCCGGAAGGCCATTACCACGGCCTCGCGGCCAACGGCGCGCGCGCGGTCTGTCCGATCTCGGGCTTGACGGGGAAGGGGATCGACAAGCTGCTCGAAACGATCGGCGCGCTGCTCGATCAAGGCAAGGAGCGGAGCGAGTTTTCTTTCGCGCCGTCTCAAGGATCGCTGCTCTCGATGCTGCGCCAGCGCGGCCGGATTCTGGAAGAGAGCTACGGCGAAGACGAGATTCATGTGACGGCGCTGCTCACGCCGAAGCTCGCCGGTCAGATGAGAAAATGGCTGGCTTCGTGAAAAAACCTCTCTCCATCCCATGCTGAACCTGCCCAACTTCATAACCTTCATCCGGATCGTCGCGATACCCTTCTTTCTCGCGCTGCTCTCTTCGCGTCAGTATTTTGACGCGCTCCTCGTGTTTATCCTGGTCGCCCTCACCGACGCGCTGGACGGGGCGGTGGCGCGCTGGATGAAGCAAACAACCGCCGTGGGGGCTACGATCGATCCGGTCGCCGACAAGCTGCTCGTGACCAGCTCTTTTATCTGGTTCGGCGTGATCGACGCGATCCCGGTCTGGCTCGTCGTGCTCGTGATCAGCCGCGATGTCCTGATCCTCGTGGGCTACGGCCTGATCTACCTGCGGGTTGAGGCCCGGTTGGAGGTTAGGCCTACCATTATTGGAAAACTCAGCACGGTCTTCCAGCTCGTTACGGTCGGCGTGGTGCTGGCGAACCTGGCCGACCCTGACTGGCTCCATCCTCAGTTCGACGACGTCTTATTCATTATTACCGCCGCGACGACGGTGGTGTCCGGTCTCCAATACCTTTATAAGAGTTTATTGTGGCTCCAGAACCGGGTCTCGTAAGTTGACAGTCGGGCTAAAAATTGGTAGGAAAATCAGACGCTTGCATCGGCAGGGAATTTAAATTGAAGAAGGGATGAGGGCTGAGGGATGAGGGATGAAAGAAGATTTCATCCTGGTTGTCTTCGGCTGTCATCCTTTTATATTTGTAGGCACGTAGCTCAGTGGGAGAGCGCTTCCTTGACACGGAAGAGGTCGGCAGTTCAATCCTGCCCGTGCCTACCATCCAAACAAGAGTAAAAGAGTTCAAGCGTTCAAAGGTTCAAGGGTTCAAAAGAGTGGAGAAGCTCAACGTTACATTGCCGGATGGAAAAACCGTGGAGGTCAAGCCTGGGCTAACACTCCGGGAGCTTGCCTCGACGCTCCATCTCAACAGCGACGTAGTCGGGGCGAAGATGGATGGGGTGGCGGTCGATCTCGACCGCGCCATCGGCCGCGACTGCGCGCTCGACTGGATTCGTCTCGATAGCGAGGCCGGGATCGATATCCTGCGCCATTCGACCGCCCACCTGATGGCCCAGGCGGTCCAGAGCCTTTTCCCCGGCACGCAGGTGACGATCGGCCCAACGATCGAAAATGGTTTCTACTACGACTTCAAGCGCGACAAGGCGTTCGCCCCCGAGGAGATGGAAAAGATCGAGGCTAAGATGCGCGAGATTGCCGCGCAAAACCTGACGGTCAAGCGCGAGGAGATGCCGCGCGACGCCGCGATAGACCTCTTCCGCCGCATGGGCGAGGAATACAAGGTTGAGATCCTGCGGGAGATCCCGGAGGAAACGGTCTCGCTCTATCGCCAGGGAGATTGGGTCGATCTCTGCCGCGGGCCGCACGTCCCTTCGACCGGCGTGATCCGTGCCTTCAAGCTTACCGGCGTCGCCGGCGCGTATTGGCGGGGAGACGAGAAGAACGAGATGCTCCAGCGGATCTACGGGACCTCCTGGCCGACCGAAGACGCGCTACGTGAATATCTAAAGCTCGTGGAGGAGGCGAAACACCGGGACCACCGCCGCCTGGGGCGGGAGCTGGATCTCTTCAGCTTTCATCCGGTCGCGCCGGCAAGCCCCTTTTTTCATCCCAAGGGAGCGTTGGTTTATAACGAGTTGATCTCGTACATCCGTCGCCTCTATCTCCGCTATGGCTATCAAGAGGTGATCACGCCGCAGATTCTCGACGTGGAGTTGTGGCACAGATCCGGCCACTACGACCACTTTCGCGAAAATATGTACTTTACCCGGATCGACGAGCGGGAGTTCGGCGTCAAGCCGATGAACTGCCCCGGCCACACCTTCATCTACGCTTCGAAGAAGCGCTCCTACCGCGACCTGCCGCTGCGCTACGCCGATTTCGGGCGGCTTCACCGCTACGAGAAATCGGGCGTGACGGCCGGCCTGACCCGCGTGCGCTCCTTTTCCCAGGACGACGCGCACATCTTCTGCGCGCCCGATCAGATCGAAGCGGAGATGGCGGCCCTGCTCAAGATGCTGCGCGAGGTCTATCGGACCTTTCAATTCGGCGAGATGCAGGTTAAGCTCTCTACTCGCCCGGAGCGCTATCTCGGCAGCCTCGAGCTCTGGCAAAGGGCGGAAGAGTCGCTGGCTCAGTCGCTCAAAAGGGAAGGCCTCGATTACAAGATCAATCCGGGGGACGGGGCGTTCTACGGGCCGAAGATCGACTTCGTCGTTCTCGACGCGCTGCGCCGCGGCTGGCAGTTGGCCACGATCCAGCTCGATTTCTCGATGCCTGAGCGGTTCGACCTCGGCTATATCGCGCCGGACGGGAGCAAACAGCGGCCGGTGATGATTCACCGCGCGATCCTGGGCTCGATCGAGCGCTTCATGGGGATACTGATCGAGCATTGCGGCGGCGCTTTCCCGCTCTGGCTGGCGCCGGTCCAGGCAAGAATCCTGACGGTGACCGACCAGCAAAAGGAATACGCCCAAAAGGTATTCGACGAACTCAGCGGCGGCTGGCGCGTCGAATTGGACGACCGGAACGAAAAGCTGGGTTACAAAATCCGCGAGGCGCAGGTGGAAAAGATTCCCTACGCCCTGGTGATCGGGGACCGGGAAGTGAAAGATCTGACGATCGCGCCGCGCCGACGGGGCGGCGAGAATCTGAAACCCGTCTCTGTCAAAGAATTCATGGAGATGCTAAAAGCGGAAATCGCGCAGCCATTCGCTGCATAGTGATCGAACATCAGCTCTCGGCTACAAGCCGATTGCTGATCGCTGACGGCTTTGAACCAAGGAGGTGGCCTATAGCTAACGAAGCGAGAATTAACCATCAGATTCGTGCCCGTGAAGTTCGGATCATCGGCACGGACGGAAGTCAGTTGGGCGTGATGCCGCTGCATGAGGCGCTCAAGATGGTCGAGACCCAGGGGATCGATCTGGTCGAGGTGTCGCCCGAGGCCCAGCCGCCGGTCTGTCGCATGATGGACTACGGCAAATACCGCTACCAGCAGCGAAAGAAATCCCAGACCACCAAGAAGAAGCAGACTTTCGTCGCGGTCAAAGAGGTCAAGATGGGGTCGCGGACCGACCCTCACGACCTGATTTACAAGGTCAGAAACATCCGCAAATTTATCGAGCGGGGGCAGCGCGTAAAGGTGTCCGTGTTCTTCCGTGGGCGAGAGATCACCCACCCGGAGTTGGGAAGAGAAATGCTCAACCGGGTCGTAGGCCAGGTGCAGGATGTGGCCAAAGTCGATATTACGCCGAGGCTGGAAGGCAGAAGCATGGCGCTGCTGCTGGTGCCAAAGCATGCTTAGAAGGAAGGGAGAATAAGATGCCGAAGATCAAAACCAACCGGGGCGCGGCCAAACGGTTTCGCGTGACCGCAACCGGAAAAGTGAAGCGGTACAAGGCCTTTAAACGCCATTTGCTGTCGGGCAAGAGCAAGAAGCGGAAACGGGGCCTCAGGGCGGCCGGCTTAGTGTCAGCCCAGGAGACGAAAAACATCCGCAAGTTGATACCGTATCTATAAAAGGCAGAAGGCAGAAGGCAGAAGGCAGAAGGCAGAAGGCAGAAGGAACCCTCATGCCTGTTGCCTCGTGCCTAGTTTACTAGGGAAGGAGTTAAGACAGTGCCAAGAGCCAAAGGGGGAAGCAAAACCAGGCAGCGGCGCAAGAAGATTCTGAAGCTGGCCAAAGGATACGTCGGGGGGCGGGGCAGGTTGTATCGCATGGCCCGCGAGACGGTGGAGCGGTCGCTCGCCTTCGCCTATCGCGATCGAAGAGTCCGGCGGCGCGAGTTCCGAAGCCTCTGGATTACGCGCATCAATGCGGCGGCGCGGCTGAGCGGACTCTCGTACAGTCGATTGGTAAAGGGGCTCAAGGAGGCCGGCGTGGAACTGGATCGCAAGATGCTCGCCGATATCGCGGTCGCCGACGCGCCGGCTTTCGTTCAGATCGCGCAGCTCGCCAAAGCCCACCTGCCCGCATAGTCCGGACTCCCGATTTCCGGCATGGACGAATCCGTCGAGCATCTGAGAGACGAGATCTTGGAGCGCATCGGCCGGTGCGCCTCCGAGAGCGAGGTCGAGCAATTTCGCGTCGACACCCTGGGCCGAAGCGGGAAGCTCACCCTGCGTCTGCGCGGCCTCAAAGAGCTTCCGGCGGAAGATCGTCCCAAAGTCGGCGAGCAGCTCAACCAGCTCCGGCGCCTGGCCGAGGAGCAGATCGAGCAGCGTCTGGTCTCGCTCAAGGCCGAGGCGCGGGCGCGGATGCTCGGCGGAGAAAAAGTCGACATCACGCTGCCGGGCAGCCGCTGGGAACGCGGCCGCGTCCATCCGCTGACGCTCGTGATGGACGAAATCATCGACATATTCCTGGGCATGGGCTTCGAAGTCGCGCGGGGTCCGGACATCGAAGACGACTACCACAACTTCGAGGCGCTCAACATGCCGAAAGACCATCCGGCGCGCGATATGCAGGACACGTTTTTCGTGTCGCAAAACCGCGTGCTCCGGACCCACACTTCGCCGGTGCAGATCCGCACCATGGAGCGGCGCAAGCCGCCGCTGCAAGTGATCGCTCCCGGATCGGTCTATCGCCATGACGACGACGCCACGCACTCGCCGATGTTTCATCAGGTAGAGGGCTTTATGGTCGACCGCCATATCACCTTCGCCGACCTAAAGGGTGTGCTGACGCATTTTCTGCGGCAGGTATTCCGCGAAGACGCGGGCGTGCGCTTTCGCCCGAGCTTTTTCCCTTTCACCGAGCCGAGCGCCGAGGTCGATATCGCCTGCGTCATCTGCGGCGGCAAAGGCTCGACGAGCACTCAATCGTCGTGCCGCGTGTGCAAGGGGAGCGGCTGGCTCGAAATCCTGGGCGCCGGCATGATCGATCCGGAAGTCTTTCGCTTTGTCGGTTACGATCCCGAAAAGGTCTCCGGCTTCGCCTTCGGCATGGGCGTCGAGCGCATCGCCATGCTCAAGTTCGGGATCGAAGATATCCGGATGTTTTTTCAAAACGATCTCCGGTTTCTCAAGCAATTCACGTAGGGAATAGAACAATGGAGTAGTGGAGTGATGGAGTAACGGGTAAAAATAAGATAATTCCGAGCCAGCAATACTCCAGTACTCCAAATCCCCTTTGTCATGAAGCTCACGCTGAATTGGCTTAAAGAATTCGTCGTCTTCAACGGCTCCCCGCAGCAGTTGGCCGAGTTGCTGACCATGGCCGGGCTGGAGGTGGAGTCGCTCGCGCCGGTGCGGTCGCCGGAAGGTCAGGATGAGGACTGGGCGCTGGAGGTCGCGGTCACGCCCAATCGGGGCGACTGCCTGAGCGTTCAGGGGCTGGCCCGCGAAGTCGCCGCGCTGAAGGGCGCGAAGCTGAAGGCGAAAGCGACGGCTTCGCCGTTCGCGGCCGCTCGCGCCGAATCGCCCGTCAAGGTCGATATAAAAAGCGCCCGCTGCTGCCGGCGCTACTCGGCGGCTGTATTCGACTCGGTTCAAATCGGCGCCTCGCCGGCCTGGATGCGTTTCCGCCTTGAAACCTGCGGTATTCGCTCGATCAACAATGTCGTTGACGCCACCAACTACGTGATGCTCGAAACCGGCCAACCGCTTCACGCCTTCGATCTCGACCGGCTCGGCGCCAGGCGGATCGTCGTTCGCCAGGCGGCGGAGATCGGAAAGTTCGTCACGCTCGACGGCGTCGAGCGCGCGCTCGAGCCGGAGGATCTGCTGATCTGCGACGGCGACGTGCCGGTGGCGCTGGCCGGAATCATGGGCGGGAGAGACTCGGAGGTCCACGCGGGAACTCGCGCGCTCCTCCTGGAGAGCGCCCACTTCGAGCCGCTGACGGTCCGCCGCACGGCGAAGCGTTTGGGGCTGCACAGCGAGGCGTCTCATCGTTTTGAACGAGGGGTCGACGCGGAGGGGACGATTCACGCGCTCGATCGCGCGGCGGCGTTGCTCGCTCAAGTCGCCGGCGGGCGTCCGTCAGGCCGGATCGCCGACCGCTATCCGCGCCGGGCGAAAACAGCCTCGATTCTGCTGCGCCGCCGACGGGCGGAGGATATTCTAGGGGTTGAGCTTAGCGCGGCGGAAATTGAAAAGATTCTCAAATCGCTCGGCTGCAAGGTGCAGCGGCGCGGCAAAGGCGCGTTCCAGGTCGCGCCCTCTTCCGCCCGCGGCGATCTCTCGCGCGAAGCGGACCTGATCGAGGAGATCGCCCGGCTCGGCGGCTATGACAAAATTCCGCCCACACTCCCCGTGGCGCGTCTGCACGGCGGGAGGGCGGACGCGCGACTGCGCGGGGAGCGCGCCATGCGTTCTTACCTGGCGGGCGAGGGCTTGACCGAGACCATCCATCTGCCGTTTACCTCGGCGGAGCTCAACCGGCGCTTTTACGGGCTCCATCGCGACGGCGCGGCGGCGGTCGCCGTATTGAATCCGCTTGTGCAGGAGAGCGCGGAGATGCGGCTCAGCCTGCTGCCGGGACTGATCGAGGACTTCAAGCTGAATCTCGCGCAGCGGGTCAAAGGCTTCACCGGCTATGCCTTGGGCAAGGTGTTTTCCCTGTCCCCGGAGGCCGAGCCTCAGGAGCGGCAACAACTGGCCGCGCTGGTTTACGGCAAGCGGGAACGAACGGGATTGCGGGCGGAGCCGACCCCCTATTCGTTTCTCACGGCCAAGGGGCTGGTCGAAGGAATATTGGAACAGGTGGGATTGGGGGAGCGTGTGGCCTGGACCAACGGGGCCATACCCGCGTTTCTTCATCCGGGACAGTCGGCCTGTTTGGGATTGGACCAGCGAACCGTGGGTTACGTCGGCGAAATTCATCCCGATCTCAGCGAGGGGCTGTCGCTGCCGCGCTACGGCGTCCTGGAACTTGACTTTGAGGGGTTGGTTCAGTATCCTCCGTCTCAAATTACGGTTCGTTCCCTTCCAAGATTTCCATCCGTCGAGCGGGATATGTCTGTGGTGGTCGATGAATCGTTCCCGGCGCGGCGGATTACTGACTGGATCAAAGGTCTCGGCCACTCTCTTATTGAGAAAGTGGAGGTGTTCGATCACTATCGCGGGGCCAATATCCCGGCAGGCAAAAAGAGCCTGGCCTACACCATCTCCTACAGAGCGGAGGATAGAACATTGACGGATAGCGAGGTGCAGGCGCTGCATCGGGAGCTGCTCTCCCAGATGAGCGGGCTGTTCGACGCGCAACTGAGAGGCTGATCGCATAACGAGGGGTTGGAATATGACCAAAGCCGATATCGTCGCACGTATTTACGAGAAGGTAGGTTTTTCGAAGAAGGACGCCACCGACGTGGTCGAGGCGACCTTCGAGATCATCAAGACCTGCCTGGAAAAAGGGGATAAGGTCAAGCTCTCCGGCTTCGGCAACTTCATCGTCAACAGCAAGCGCCCCCGCAAAGGGAGAAACCCGCAGACCGGCGAAGAGATCACGATCGTCGGGCGCAAGGTCCTCACGTTCAAGGCCAGCCAGATTCTGAAAAAAGATCTCAACACAATATCTCCCTCTTAAGTCCGTGCATTCCCATGCCGCCCCGTCTCCCTGACAAGCTCTATTTCAAGATCGGAGAGGTCAGTCGCATCGTCGGGGTCGAACCCTACGTGCTCAGGTTTTGGGAGACCGAGTTCGACCTGCTGAAGCTGAGCAAGGCGCCGTCGCGCCATCGCCTCTACAAGAAAAAAGACGTAGAGCTGCTGCTGGAGATCAAGCGGCTGCTCTATACGGAAGGCTTCACCATCGAAGGGGCGAAGAAAAAGCTGCGCGAGCACAAAAAAGAAGAGCGCCAGCAGCTCAAGCTCGCGCTCCCCGACGCGGCCTACAAGAGCGCGCTCATCAAATTAAAAAAAGAGATCCAATCCCTCCGCAAGCTGGTGTCGTAAGTCCGGCGCTGAATGATTCTTCTCCCTCGGCAAGTCCTGGCCGTAATCACGCCGGTTGATTTTCTCCGGAACAAAAAACACTTGACCGCCTCCAGAGTTAGGATATAGGCTGTCGCTAACCTGGCCTATTTTTCGAGCGGGATTGATTCGGCCCGATTGTAACCGGCAAAGGCTGGCAATAGTGGAGTGTTTGTCAGGTCAGGTTTTTTTCTTGTTAAGTGGCGAAAAAGATTCCAGGATTGCCCGTAATTCTGAAATCGTCGATTGGGATGGGCTGACCGACTCACTTAGTAATTAGAAGCCCACAAGGGACACGGCGGAAATGGATCTATACGAAGAAGCGGTTATGTATTGCCTCGTCGCAAACGGGGAAACTTTCGTCGCGCCCCAGTTTGAAATTGGAAAAGGGTGGAGCTGTCCAGACTTCGTTGCGATTCGCCCATCGAAAAGGAAAGTCTACGTTGTGGAAGTCACTGCGGCTGGTGGCGTAGGCGGCTTGGTTGAAAAGGTACATGCGCGACAGAGCCAGTGGATTTCCCGATTACGAAAACATCTTGAGGAGATTGGTGTCGTCGGCTCAGACTGGTCGTACTCAGTCCTAGTATTTGTGCGTCGGGACCAATACGGCTGGTTCAAAGGTCGCATTGCGGACGCAGCAGGTGTAACGGTTTTCTGCCTCGAAGACGCCATCGCCCATTGGGAATGGAATCCCAGCGTGTGGACTTCTAACTTTTCATTTGAGACGGACGCGCTGAAGCGTGCCGCTCAATGACGCGTTGAGGCTGTAGAAAAAGGTAGATCGAAGAATTTTACAAAAAAACGACCTCCGTATTTAGCGTTTAAGCGACGATCTCGGAGTGGGGACCATTTAGGCACCCCCGATTCGGACACTTTTTTTAGAAGTTGGGACTTTTTCTACAGCCTCGTTAGCCGGATAGGCAGAGCGAATCGACTGAGATTCTGAAGGGAGACCAAATGGCAAACAACAAAGAAGTTGACGGCGACGCTGATCCTCCACGGGAGCCGAAGGCAGGCAAAACTCGGACTGGACGGCGAAAGGGTGGAACTAAGCGCCTGCCCGAAAAAGGACGTCCTTCGGGCGTCTCCGCCTACCCGCGCCATTCTGTCAGGAAGGCTCTGAGAATACCAAAAGCAATTCTGGAGCAGAACGCAGGAAAAACCTGTACGGACCGTGAGGCTACGAAATTTGCAGGTCTCGCCTATCACGGACCATCCCGCGTTGAAATCAGTTCGTCCATCAAATACGAATTTCTCGAGAGACCAACTGCTGGCAACGTTGCGGTTACTGATCTTGCCAAGAAGATCTTGCGTCCCCAGAATCCTAGTGACGAACTCGACGGGCTCCGGCAAGCCGTTCTGAACGCGCCAACAATCTCAGACGTTTATAAGCACTACCGCGGTGAGAACATTCCAGACGAACAGTTCTTCCGTAATGCGCTTGTAGATACCTTTAGCCTTCCCGACGATAAAGTCGACGAATTCAAATCGGTGTTCATGGAAGACTTGTCCGAGGCGCAACTTATTGAGGACGTAGGTGGTAAGAAGCGAATCCTTGATGTTGCCCGTGATGCGGACCCGGGTGTTGCTCCTGACGACAATCTGAAGAAAATTAGTAAGGGCGTGAAAATCGAACACGGAGACAGTTGCTTCGTGATGATGCCTTTCGCGGACCCAATCGGCGGTTACTACAAGGCAATCTATGAGTCTGCAATCACCAAAGCAGGTCTACGCCCTGTCAGAGCGGACGACGAGATCTTCGCCACAGGAAAGATCATCGACCAGGTTTGGGCAGGAATTACTGCCGCGAAAGTGCTCGTCGCTGAGCTGACAGGACGGAACCCGAATGTCTTTTACGAGCTTGGCCTCGCCCACGCGCTTAATAAGCCAGTCGTACTGGTCTCGTCGAATCAGGCAGATGTGCCCTTTGATCTCCAGCACATAAGAGTCATCTACTACGACATGCGCGATCCGTTTTGGGGAGAGAAGCTCATGGCAAAAGTATCGGAAAACATCGTGTCCGCCCTGAAGAACCCTGGCGAGGCTCTCCTGAAACGTGCGGTTTAAAGTTTCCGATTCCGGATTCCGGGGACACAATACTAAATTCTTCTTGACGGCTTCGCAGGTAATCTAATACGCTTCGCCCATGGCTCGGATTTCCAGACTCGTGGTGCCTGGTTATCCATATCATGTAACGCAGAGGGGCGTACGCTCAATCCCCATCTTCAGCAGCAGTTGTCGTCGAAGCATTCGTCGGTTTTTTTGGGATTTTTTTGCTTGGTGTCTGATGAGTAACCACGCCTTTGCGGCCCAAGAAGGGCGGCTGGCAGAAGGGCAAGAAAAGGAAATGAAATATACTGTCCCAGGAAATTCCAGTCTAAGCGAGGGTTTTCTGATGTTTTTGGATAGGGGTGAGACAAAACTATGAAAGAAAAGTCTAGCCACCACAGGATACTTATCATCGGAGGCGGTAATGCCGGCATATCGGTCGCTGCCCGGCTGCGTCGGGCAGGCCAAGACGATGTGGCGATTATCGAGCCCTCG
>JBGPGE010000030.1:0-41903 GCA_041483675.1 Binatia bacterium | reverse complement strand
GATCGCTTCGCCCATCTAGTGCCTCTGAAGACTGAACTCGCCGACCAGCCCCTGAGGTCGGTAAAGCATCATGAGAACCAGGAGACTGCCGTAAAATATCTGCCGCAGGTTGGCGGCAACGCTGCTTGGAAGACCGACAAAGCGAAGGGCCTCAGGCAGGATGACAAGGACCACCGCGCCGATAACCGGCCCGCGCAGGCTTCCAGCCCCGCCGATGATCACCATCGAAATTACAAGGATAGACTCCAGAATGGTAAAGCTCGTGGGATCGATAAAAGTCACGTAGTGCGCGTAGAGGTTCCCGGCCACGGAGGCCAACGCCCCGCCGATGACGAAGACTTGAATCTTGTAAGAGTTCACGTTCTTTCCCAAAGACCGCGCAAAAATCTCGTCCTCTCGGATCGCCTTCAATACCCGACCGTATGGCGAGTTGACCAGCTTGTGGACCACGCAGTACGCGAGGCACGCAAATAGCGCTGAGAGGATCAGAAACTTCCAGTGGCTGTCGATGCTAAATCCAAAAATACTTGCGGTTGGAATGCCCGGAATGCCGAGCGGCCCGCGAGTCAAATCCACCCAGTTGTTCAAGACGCTGTAAACGATCATCTGAAAACCGAAGGTGGCGATGACGAAGTAGTCGTCATGGATACGGAGCGAGGGAAAGGCGATGATCGTTCCCAGGAGCGCAGCCCCAGTCATTCCAAGGGCCATGTTAATGAGAAAGTTGGTTTGAAAGTGGAGAGACAGAAGAGCTGTGGCATAAGCGCCGATGCCGTAGAACGCGGCATGGGCTATCGAGAGCAGGCCGGTGTAGCCTGCGATGAGGTCAAGCGAGACGACAAGAATGATGTAGATGTTGATGAGAATCAGGATATGGAGAATGTAGTCCATCGTTACACGGAAACCTTCTTAACGGCTTTTCCCAGAAAGCCTTGAGGCCGAAACAGGAGAAAAAAAATGAGAATTAAAAAGACGATCGTGTCCTGCCACTGCGTGGGAATCTTCCACACCCCTAAGTGCTGCGCCATCCCGACGAGCAAGCCCCCCAAAGCCGAGCCTGGGATGCTGCCGACCCCGCCGGCGATAACCGCCACAACTCCCATCAGCAGAGCATAGAAACCCATCATCGGTGTCATGTCGGTATCGAGGGAGATCAAAATGGCCGCGATGGCGGCGAGAGCTGATCCGAGGACGAATGTGAATAACACGATCTGGTCGGACTCGATCCCGACCACCCGAGCTAGTTCAGGATCGTTGGCCACGGCCCGCATCGCCTTACCTATTTTCGTTCTTCGCATGAAAAGCGAACACAGCGCCAGCAAAACGGCGCTGACGGCTATGATCGTGATCTGGATCGGTGTGATCCTGGCGTCAAAAATCGGCAGGCCCTCCGTCACCGCTCCGCTGCGGATGGTCTTCGTATCGTCTCCAAAGATGAGTGAGATCAGATTCTGAATGACGATGAAAAGCCCCAACGAGGCGAGCAGGAGGATCAGGCTTGAGGCCCCTTTCTTTCTTAGAGGACGGTAAACCGCTATGTCGAGCAAAGCACCAAGGAGCGAGGTCCCGATTACAGCCAGAGGTATGGCGACGTACAGGCTCAAACCCCACAGCCAGCCGGCATAAGTCAGATACGAGCCTACGGCATAGACCGCCCCGTGGGCAAAGTGAAAAAAGCGGGTGGTGGAGTAAATCAGGCCGAAGCCCAAGGCGATAAGGGCGTAGATGCTGCCTGCAATCAGGCCGTTGACCAGAAGCTGAGAGAGCATATCTCCCCAAGAAGGGTATCTTAACGAGATAGGGCTTGGTGGATTACCTGTTTCAACAACGTTTGGTAAGGTTTGCCCAGCTTTCTGGCTTTCGTCTTCGCTTTGGCAAGGTCCGCCTCACTCAATCGCAATGTCACCGGCCTGGTTTTGGGATCAAGGAGCTTCCATGTTCCGCTAACGTCATCTTCCTGGTCCCTTTCCTCAATGGCCTTTGCCAGACAGAAAAGGCAAAACCATTTCAGGTCCTCCGCTTGATACAACTCTGCGCCGCAGTTCTTGCACTTCCTTTTCATCGAAGCCCCCCCGTAGTTCTCAAATAAACCTCAACATGCTTCCCCTTAGCAGGGTAAGCCGTCACAACGAACACGGTATCTTTTTTCTTGCCCCATTTGAAGACGACGATCAAAAACCTTCTAGCGCGCGTATGCCCGATCGCCTTCCACGCGCCGCCATAGGCCGGCTGAATCGCCATCCTAAATTCGAATACCTCTTTAACTTCCCGTACAGACCATTCAATTTCCTCGACCGACCCAAGGCAGCTGATGGCAGAAACCCTGACCCACCTCCGTTCCTTGATACCTCGGTTACAACGGTCGTGATCGGGGCTGAGCTTCCCCAGCAGATTCCTCAAATCCAAGCATGTCACCAATGAGCTTTTCAAACTTCTTCCAGCTTCCAAACACAAGTCCATACAAACCGCCAGAGTTCATTCCCGGTGTGGAAAAGGTAAATGCCCGTGAAATGTAACCCGGACGGCAAATCGCCCTGCATCACGCCTCAACCACCCCGTCTCGCGCGCACTGCACTTCGTATCGGTCTTCCTCAATCTGCTCTTCGTCCCAGACCGCCGGCCCCGGTCTGCCAGAGAGGAAATCCTCTATTCTTCGCAGCAACGTCTTTCCCTTGTACGTAATCGCCTCCTGCGTGAACCAGCCCATGCGATACGTGAACAGGTTCTCCAATAAACTGATGTTCTTCAGCCGCTGCCGAGGCGGAAGCCCTTCGTAAACGTCGAGGTAGGCGTAAATCCGATGACTCTCCAATTCGCGCAATAACGCCTCTTGATCCACGAGTCGCCCGGCGCTGGTATTAACAAAGATGGCCTTGTCCTTGAGCCGCCCGATGAGTTCCGCGCTAATGATCTTCTCGGGCGCATAGGGGGACAGGTGAACGCTCACGATGTCACTTGTTCCAAACAATTCCTTCAGTTCAGTGTAGCGAAGGCCTTTCTCTTCCCACTTAGGATAGCGGTGGCGGGAAAAATACTGGACTCGCATCCGGAACGCCAAGGCGAGTTCAGCAACACGTTGCCCAATCCGCCCAAAGCCGACAATGCCAAGAATCTTGTCCCGTAGCATCCGCTGAGGAATCTCGTTCACAGTTGGGACATGAACACCGGTCTTCAACAGCTCATATGGCCATCGCCCTCGCTCTGTATCCTTCGCACTGGCCATCAGCCTTCGGGAAACGGCCAACATCCCCGCAATTGTGATCTCCGCCACGGAATCCGTTCCATAGTCAGGGATGGAGGTCACGTGAATTCCCCGTTGCCGCGCTAGATCCAGATTCAGGCGATGCTTTGCCAGGTTGGTCCAGAACCCGATATACCGTAACTGTGGGTTCGCCAAAAGCACTTCGTCTGGAATGCTGGTCCAGCACGTTATCACGGCATCCGTGCCAGCGAGCCTTCGGTTGAGTTCCTCGCGGGTGACGTCTTCCTGCGCCAGTTGCGTCCAACACATGGGTGTTGGCTTATCGTCCATCTGTTTGTGCAACGTCTGCAGCATCTCGTTCGCATTGAGACCGGAACACTCGACTACATTCTCAGCCAATGCATGCAACCGTGCACTTTGCTCCTTGAGCAAAATGATCGGATCAAGAATGACAAGGCGTGCAAATCGTCGACTGATCATGCTTGCCCCATAAGTTGCTTAACAGAATAACCACCGCAGCCACTGACCAAATTAGAAATAAGATCCCTATACTTCTGGTACTCACGACTTTCATAGTCTGAGCCGTTCTCCTCAAAAATTCGGATGCGTGCGACATCGAACGGGTAGTCGAGTGAAGTTGCTACAAAAACCTTCCATCGGATTGAGTCGCCATCTCGTATTCCAAATGCTGCGAATTCTGGTTCTTGGACCGGCCATGAATGGACCTGATTTTCGGTCAGGTGGACGATTCTTGCAAGCCCAGGAGTGGAATGTAAATGCCCGGCAAACGTGCAGTAGAGGTCGGCCCACCCCGCGCATTCCATTGCCGATCGTTTCCGAAGCACACTTGGAAGGATGCCTCGAATATCCTCGTCCACACTACGAGAGTTTGATAGTAGGACGCTCGCAAGATGATAATTCTGGAGAAACCGCGGAAAGTCAGCCGTGTTCCATTTTCTTGCAAAACTGGCGACATGCTCCCAAGCTATCACCAATCTTGGTTGACTGTCTTTTAGCGACGCGACAGTCTTTTCAATACTTAAAATGGCAGAGCCAATTTTGCCATCTAGATGAGTTACCGCTGCGTCCTTCAGCTTTTGGATGCAAGCAGGACATGGTATGGATTTGGCTTCATCTTTGAGCTTTTGCACAATGTCTCGAACAGACGCAAGCGAGTTCGCAACTTCCCAATTCTTACTCCATACAGGTACGGCGTAATAGTCATTTCCAGAAGGCAGGTGAAGCTGTTTGTTCGCTTCTTGGAGAAGTCGCTTGTAATACGATATGAGATTGCTGCATATTTCGCACAATCTCAAGCCATCTGAGGTCGATAAAAGGATGGGAACATCAAGGACCCAACAGGATTTATATGAATCGGTCTCACGTGTACCGGGCAGATCCCATCCAAAGCGATTAACCTGAGGCGCGCCGTCATCACCAGAGCATAGGATAAAACGCCCATGCTCTAGCAAGGCAGGTCCGTCCGTGGTTTTTTTGGCCTTCGCCCACTCGATCAAAGCTCTTAACGATCGGTGGTACACGCCTATGAATTCGTTCTCAAAGTAGCAATGATGCTCGCCAAAACCGTGTGGCCAATTGTACCAGTCCTTCGGATGCACAGGCGTAACCTGATAGTAGACAATAGTTTTCCCGCTGTTTCCCTCCAAGAGTTGAGAAAGCGTGGCAAGTAACAAGTAGCAAAAATTTCTGCCGTTCGTAACGATCTCGCCATGTCGAATGTCGAATGCCTCTTCGCGATAAAATGTCGGAAACGCCGCCTGCCAGACGTGGCCAACATATTTATCCTCACTTTGAAGACGCGTCACCCATGCGCTGTAGCTTAAACCCATTGCCTCCAGTCCTGGATGGAGCTTTTCCGCCTTACTCAGGAGTTCGTCGTTTGCCACTTCCTGTTTGATTTCTAGCGCCTTCTCCAGCGCTTTTATCGCTGAGGACATGCTTCCCATCTGGTCCTTCGTAAATGTTTTCACGGCCTCTGCAATTTCCTTATTGGCCGTCTTAACCAAATCTCCAACAGAACCGACACGATCTGACAGAAGGTATACTTGGATGCCCACAACAGTGACAACCGTTCCAACCAGTCCCACCAAAAAGCCCGTTACAATCTCCCGTGCGTCCATATTCTTTGAGGTGACGATTGTACTGACAGTAATCAAAATAAACGTGACAACGGTAATAGCGACCGTGGCTTTTCGAATCGTGTCTGGATCAGTCGCATAGATGAGTGAAAGAATTTCCACGAGTTCAACCACGGCTAGCCCCACTAATAAAGCAGCGAACACTGCATATACAACACGCAAAAACACATCGATACTGCGGTACTGATAAAAAACGCAAATGAATCCCAAGATGGCAGAAAGCAACACAAGCCCGCCTCCGATCCATTCCATCCGCGATAGTCTTTTAGGTTGGCTTAAGCTAACGGCCATGTAGTGCCCCCCCATCAATAGGCACCGCTGCACCCTGAATGTAGCCAGCTTGGGAAGACGCCAACAATGCAACTAAAGCGCCTAAGTGAGAGGGTGTGCCCAACTGCCCTGCTGGTGAAAGTTTTCCCCACTCAAGCAGAACTTGCTTGCTGCTCTTCCCCAATTTCTTTGCCTGCTTCCTAGCTAGTTCGTGAAGCAATGGAGTGTCGAAGTAGCCGGGGCAAACAAGATTGACGGAAACCCCGTCTTGCCCGGCCTCACGCGCGAGGCACTTACTCAGAGCACCGAGTCCCGCGCGTAAGGTACTGGAAACCACGTAACCCTTGTCAGGCTCTTGAGCAAAAATGGAGCTTAAAAAAATAATCCGTCCGAACGTACGCTTCCGCATTTTCGGTAAAATGAGACGGCAAAGAACGATGGGCGCGCGCAGACAAAGCGAAAAACCCAGCGCCCAGTCTTTGTCACTGGCGGAAGCAAAATCTCCAGCGGGCGGATTTCCAGTATTGAAAACGAAGATGTCAATTGACCCAAGAACTTTCTCAACCTCACGAACCAGCCGTGGAAGTTGCTCCTCTCGCGTCAAGTCCGTTTGAATTCCAATCACCTTGCTTCCGGTTGCCTTGGAAATTCTCGATGCGGCTGCCCGCACTCGCGTCTTGCTCCGCGAGCAGATGGCAACATGCGCGCCTTCGGTCGCCAGAGCCATCGCACAAGCATAGCCCAACCCCCGGCTTGCCGCCGTCACCAAGGCCACTTTATTGGCTAGTCCCAAATCCATCAGAAGGGATGCCTGCCTTACTTGAGCCAGACATACTCGCCATTCCTCACCGTCTTAAGGCCTGCGGGTTTAATCACGTCACCATTTTTGTCGAAGTTAATGAGACCAGAAGCACCGTGAAAGTCTTTGATTTTTCCAAGTCCCGACCGAAGGGCTTCTCCATCAGTAGCGCCAACCAGCTTTGCCGCTTCAGTCAGCACGCGAAGCGCATCATACCCATAGTCCGCCACCAAACCCGGCTTTTTCCCATATTTCGCTTCATACGCCTTTCGAAACTCTCCAACAACCGCATCCGTTTCGTCGGCGGGAAGTGGTGAACTGAAAACGACACCTTCTGCGACCTTGCCTTGTTCCTTGAGAATCTGAGGATCTTCGAAGGATGAGGTGGAAACGATTGGCATTTGAAGCCCAAGTTCTGCGTACTGACGAAGAAAGGTGATGCTGTCTTTCGGATATGACACTAGGAAAATGACTTCCGGGGCTGCGGCCGCCAGCTTACTTAATTGCGTGCGCAGATCGCGAGTGTTTTGTTCAAAAGCCTCCACATCAGTGATGGCCCCACCAAAGGTCTTTAGGCGCTCGCCGATAATCCGAAGCATTGCTTGACCGTAATCGTTGTTTACATAGAGCACGCCAATTTTACGATAGGGCTTTTTCTCCAGGTAGTCGCTGACTACAGAGGCTTCGAACGCATCTGATGGCCACACGCGAAACACAAACTCGCCGGCATCAGTAATCGCGGGCGCTGAAGCCGCCGGTGACATTAAAACGACTTTGCTGCTGTTAGCCAGCGGAGCTATCGCAAGTGTACTCGAAGTCGCAACATCCCCAATCACGCACGATACCCGATCCACAGTCGTAAGCTTCTGAAAAGCGGAAACGGCTGGTTGAGGTTGTCCCTTGCTGTCTTCGACAACCAAGCTGATTCGAACCGCGCCTCCACCCCCTTTACTCGCCATGTCATTCAGTTCCTGCGCGGCTAGCTCGATCCCATCCTTAGCATTCTTGCCATAACTGGCGAGGTCACCAGTTAGCGGAAGCACCACACCAACCCGCAGAGTGAGCCCTGCCTCCGTCTGTTTTGTCAGCCGGTTTACAAACCAGAGAACAGCAATCAGCAGTGCAGCTGCTGTGACGATTCCTATCCAAGTTTTTTTTTGCACGGTGCGTTCCTCCTCATGGCACAATTGTGGCTAGCATTATAATGTGAGCGAGTTCCCTTTGCCAGATTTCACACAGCGTCCCGAGATGCTATCGGGTCAACGGCGATTCATATTTTGAAAAGCATGAAGACCTTGCATCAGTGAATGTCGGTTTCTCAGGCGGATGATCGTCGACTCCATCTTCCCGCTTCCTATCGACACTTCCCCAAACCTCTAGGCCTTTCCTTTCAAAGTAAAAGCCCGGTGTTCAAAACCCAATCTGAACTTTTCAAGATAGTCATCTTTAAGTTGCTCTATTTCCGCCTGTTACCATGGCGCCCCAGAAGACGGCGTAGGCTTTGGCTTCTAGGGTTTGGTTTGCTTCATTGGTGGCTTGCTTGCATCCGCAAGTTTCTTATTGAGCGCGTCTCTCTTGAGGGCCAGTTGAGCCGGCCGAACAAAGTAAAAATCAAATAAAGACTCTAGAACATCGAGCAGCCATTCCGCTTCTCCAGGCTCGACATCAAGGATTAGGCCCGTATTCGTACTTTTGAGTGGATGGGCAGCAAAGTTCCCAACCTGCCGAACCGCATCAATAGCATCTGCGAGGTCCGACGGCAGTGTTTTTGATGCGAGAACTTGATCGATTTCCTTGCTAAGATCGCTTGCATTAACCCTGGCCTTCTCACGGAGGAGGTGTTGCAGGCAACGACGACTCAAAGCAGCACTAGCTTTTGGACTGTCGGCCAGAACAACACATGCCTCCTTATAATCAGCAACAAAATCCTCTGGAACTTCAGGCGGCAGGGGCGAACGAGCAGTACCCTTGGGCCATATCTGCATTTCCTTGAGAACTATGCTGAAATCAGAGACCATCCTCAGTTCCAGATAGATGGTAGCTCTATTGCAGGAAGGGCATTTTGTCGTTCTAACGTGCCAGTAGCCATCCTTATCTTTCAACCACTGTTTATCCGGCCACTCGATGAATTGACCATTAGAGTCAGCAAAGAAAGATTGCAAACAATGAGGACACTTCATTTAAAACTACTCTTTGATTTTATCATGTAAGCTCAGGCAAAAGATCAACAAGCCCCGATAAAAAGACCCAGGCCGGGCGAATGTAAGACGAATCGAGGATGAAGCTGGGTCGGATGAGCCCATCCAAATTGCTGGGCTCAACAATTGCGCCTTTATTTATTCCAAACATTGGCCGTCCGTCAAGCAAAAAAAGGAAGGGCCAAAAGCCCAAAAAGAAAAGACGCTTACTGGACGAATCCCGGGTGTTGGACATTGATGACGCACTGGGCTTGCATACTGGGCTCCGGCAATTCGAAGTTCTCCCTTCGCGCAGCGTCCAACCACCCGCGCAGGCCGTCGGTAAGCTCCTTGATCGCTTCTCCGATCGTATCGCCCAGACCTGAAAGGCCGGGCAGTTCGAGGAAGGTGGCTACAAACTGCCTATCTTCCGGCGACCAGGTGATGTGATAGCTATACCGGGGCATGTGGCTGCTGGCGTGCATACAGAATCTCCCGATCATTTTGTATTTTGGGCATGACCTTCGCCACTCCTCAGCAGGGCGTTGTTTAATTGCAGTTTGATCTGAAAAAGGGAAAGGGGCCAGGACAACGTCGCCGGGTTTATAACTTGTCGTAGGCGGCATCTTCGTCGTTGTCCCAGATGTGGCTGAACGAGGCTTCTGAGAGTTTGGCGAACGCTTTAGTGATTTGTGCGGAATCATCAGCCTCTGGAACCAGCACTCGCACGGCGGTATTGACCGGCAGGTTGATCGGTTCCTCCGGGACTACCACGTGGCCGTCGTAATGCGCCTTAATAGCCTTCATAGTGGAGTGAGAATACCATTTTCAGGATGTGCCTTCAAACTCTCATTTGCGCTCCCGACTTGCCTGATCGCCTCCTCGATTTCCTCCTGAACCTCTGCATCCGATTCAACTGTCAGCCGCCGTCTCAGGGCGTCCAATGCCTCGGCAGTCCCAATCCGCCCTAAAGCCCATGCCGCGTGTCTGCGCACCAAGGGATCTGCATCTTGAAGTGCCTGGATTAACGCGGGAACGGCCTCGCGGCTTTGGAGATTTCCGAGGGCGACGGCCACGTTGCGCAGGAAGCCGCGGCGCTTGGCGCGCAGGATCGGGCTGCCTTTGAAGCGGCGGCGGAATTCGTCTTCGCTGAGAGAAAGAAGAGGGATCAAATCGGGGGCGTAGAGACCGTCGCGGGGATAAAACGCCTCTTCGCTCGTCGGCTTCGCCTTGACATTATACGGACAGACCTCCTGGCAGATGTCGCAGCCGAAGATGTGGTTGCCCATGAGCGGACGCAAGTGGCGCGGGATGGGGCCTTTGAGTTCAATCGTTAAGTACGAGATGCAACGGCGCGCATCGAGCACGTACGGGCCGACGAAGGCGCCGGTGGGGCAGGCTTTGAGACAGAGATCGCACTTGCCGCAGCGGTCCTTGATGGGACGGTCGTACGCCAATTCGATGCTGAGAAACAGCTCGCCGAGAAAAAACCACGAGCCTTTGCGCGGCGAGATGAGCTGAGTGTTTTTGCCGATCCAGCCGATACCGGCGACGCCCGCGATGCCTCTCTCTAGGACGGGCCCCGAATCGACGAACGCCCGCCCCTCGACAGAGTTCGGATAAAGCTCCCTGATTTTCTCCAGCAACAGATCGAGCTTTTGTTTGACAACGTCGTGATAGTCATCGCCCCACGCGTAGCGCGAGATCCAACCTTGTGTCTCTTCGGGACTCTCAGGTCTCGGCAACGGCGTGAGATAGTTCATCCCCACTGAGATCACGGAAACCGCCCAGGGAACGAGCTTTTTCGGATCGCGGCGCAGCTCCTCCGTGCGCTGCATGTAGCCCAGCTCGCCACCCAGCCCTTTTCTCAGCCACTGAGCGAAAGACTCCTCGTGCGAAGCAAGCTTCACCGGCGAGATGCCAACCAGCGCGAAGCCCAACCTCTGCGCCTCTTCTTTGATTTGCGCTGAAAGATCGGCCCGGCGGAGTGAGGTGTTTGAGTATGGGAGTATTGGAGTATTGGGTTCTAAATGCATTACCCCATCACTCCATTACTCCACTCCGTAGAGATGAGCCTTTTTCACCGGCCTGTTAGTGGTACGAGACGTTGCCGCCGCTGTCGTCGTCGGCCTCCAGCAGCGCCTTGCGTCCGGCGAAGCCGTCTTCGATGCGGTGCCAGTGGGCCACGCTTTCCTCGTCGTAGCGCCAGCAGAGAAAGACGATCTCGCCGCCGAGCAGGCAGGGAAAATCGACCAGCCCGTCCTCGATCCCTTTGCACACGCAGCCGTAGCTGTTGATCTCTTCCACCAGCCCTTTGACTTCGAGGATCATGCGTGCGATCGCCGTGTCTTCTTGCAGTCGCCTCATCAGCTCCGGGCTGTCCGGCGAGAGCCGCTCGCCACGAATCACCGTCTCGCTCTTCGCCCGCAACCCCTCCAGGTGATGAGATACGCGCTGGATCAGCGGCCGCAACTCCGGCAGCAGATCGTTCGCCTCGTTGACCGTAAAGAGCCGGGGAAATTGCTGTGAAGAACCCATTAGTCTAATACATTGCAAAATGACCCATTCGACTTACGCTCAGGGTCATGGTGAGGAAGATCGAACCATGAAAACTGCAAAATGCAAAAGTCAAAATTGCCTCCCGCTTCCCTTTCTGCACTTTAAAATTTGCACTTTGCATTTTGCACTGCGTCGTACTTTAGATCCCCATGCCTTTTCTGACTTCCCTGAGCAGAGCGATATTGTCCGTGTGGCCGGTCATGCGGGCCGTGACCATGCCGCGGATCGGACGGCCCAGCAGATAGAAGTCGCCGATGATGTCGAGAATCTTGTGGCGGGCGAACTCGTCGGGGAAGCGTAGATCGGTGTTGATGACACGGTCGTTGTCGATCAAGATGCAATTGCTCAGCCTTCCCCCGTTCACCAGCCCGAGCTTTTCCAGCTGCTCGATGTCCTTGAGAAAACCGAACGTCCGCGCCGGCGCGATCTCTTCTTTGAAGAACTCGGGCCCGTGAGACATATACGTGTGCTCCTGCATCCCCACCGGCGGGGGATAGTTCAGGATGTAGCGCACACCGAACGTCGCGGCCGGTTCCACGCGAATAGATTCGCCGGTATGGTCGCCGACCGAATAGGCGCGATCGATCACGATCTCGGACCACTCCTCGTCCTGCTCTTCGATGCCGGCCTCCTCGATCAAGCGGCAGAACTCGATCGCGGAGCCGTCCATGATCGGGATCTCGCCCTGCATTTTGACGAGCAGATTGCCGATGCCGTAGCTGTGCAGGACGGCCAGAAAATGCTCGACGGTGCCGACGACAAATCCCTTGCCGCTGAGCGAGGTCGCGTAGCCGGTCGAGGCGACGTAATCCAGGCGCGCCGGAACCGTGGCGTCGGCGGAGATGCCGCTGAAAACAATGCCGCTGTTGGGCGGCATGGGATGAAGCACCACGCCCGTCTTGATTCCGGAATGGAGACCCTGCCCCGAAAAAACCACGCTCTTCTTGAGCGTTTTTTGTCTGAGCTCTCCCGCCGCATCGGGCTGCAACAACGATCCCTGACGAGACCGCCTCGCCTTCACCGCCTTTAACTTGCTGCCGTTCCCCCTGACGGATACAGCCTCGCCCAGAGCGCGACGCACGGTCACCAGCAGCCCCTCTAACGACAACGGTTTTTCGATGAAGTCGAACGCTCCCAGCTTGGTCGCCGTCACGGCGGTGTGGATGTTGCCGTGGCCGGAGATCATGACGACATGCACCTCCGGCTCCGCCTTCTTGATCTCTTTGAGCAGCCCGATCCCGTCCACTTCGGGCATCCAGATGTCGAGCAGCACCAGCCGCGGACGCTCGCTGCGGATCAGCTCAAGGACGCGTCTCCCGTCGGCCGTGTCGATGACCCGATAGCCCTCGTCGGTGAGACTCTCCCGAATCGACTCGCGGACACCGGCCTCGTCGTCCACCACGAGGATTGTTTTGTCGTTACCTTTCACCCTATCTCCAGGTTGTCACGTCCAAGCTTACGAATAAACGGCTTTCCGCTTGCGGTCCTCGACGCTCGCGTACTCGCGCACGGGCAGCTCGATGATGAACCGGGTTCCCTTCGGCTCGTTGGGACGCACGCGGATATGGCCGCGGTGGTCGGCCACGATGGCGCTCACAATGGCCAGGCCGAGCCCGGTCCCTTCCTTTTTGGTCGAAAAATAGGGCTCGAAAATCCTTGCCCGCACTTCCGGCGCCAGGCCGCTGCCGTCGTCGGCCACCTCCAGCAACACCACTCCCGACACGGGGTTCACCGAGGTCGATATCTTGATCTCCCCCTTCTCGCCCACCGCGGCCACCGCGTTGTCGAGCAGGTTGATCAACACCCGCTTCATCTGGTCGCGGTCTAGCTCGACCAACGGCAACTCGCGCTGCTGAAACTGAAAGTTGATTCCCTTGTGGCCTTCCTTGAAGAGAAAAAGCGCCTCCTTCACGATCTCGTTGAGATCGTTCGGACTCGGCTCCGCCGCGGGCAGGCGCGCGAACTGGGAAAACTCGTTGACCAGGTTTTTCAACTCCTCCACCTGCTTGATGATCGTCGAGGTGCATTTGTCGAGAATCGCTCCGTCCCCGTCCAGGAGCTTCGCGTAGCGCCGGCGCAGCCGCTCCGCCGAGAGCTGGATCGGCGTCAGCGGATTCTTGATCTCGTGGGCGATGCGGCGCGCGACCTCGCGCCAGGCCTCCATCCGCTGGACCTTCTGGATCTGGGTAATGTCTTCGAGAAAAACCATGACGCCGAGGATATTGTCTTCCTCCCCCCGCAACGTCGCCGCCGACACCATCGCCGTGAGGATCTGGTCGGGGAGCGGGATCCTGACCTCGCGCTCCACGCTGGCGCCCGCCTTGACCTGCTCCATGATCTCGCTCATCACGCGGAGGTGCTCCGGCTGAAACACCTCGCCGTAACTTTTTCCGAGCGCCTCCTCGGCCTTGACACCCAGCATCTGGGCGGCCTCTTTGTTCATCGTCGTGATTCCGCCCGCGGGATCGATCGAGATGACGCCCGCGGTGATGTTGGCCAGCAACGTCTCCATGTAGCGCCCTCTACGCACGACCTCCGCGTTGATCTGTTTCAGGTCCCGCGTCATCTGGTTGAAAGAATCGACCAGTGTCCCGATCTCGTCGTCGCCGCTCGCCTCGATCCGGTAGTCCCAGTTCCCGTGCGCCACCTCGTGGGTTCCCTCCGCCAGTCGTTGAATCGGCACGGTGATGCCTTTCGCGAGATAGAGCCCGAACCAGGTCGCGGAAAAGATAATGACCAGGGTGATAAGAAGCAGAGTCAGAATATAGGTGTTTTTGATCGGCTTCTTGAGGGCCGTGAGATGCTTGTACTGCTCATAGGAGCGCGATATCTCCAGGGCGCGGCTGGTGATGCTCTTCGGCACGAAGTAATCGACGACGACCACGCCGAGGATTCTCCGGTCGGCACTGTAAACCGGCACGCCGCCGCGAATGATGTCTCCTTCGCCGAACGGCTGCGTGGTGGTCACCTCCAGCCCTCTGAGCGCCCGCGTGAGGAAGTCGCCGTCGGGCTTGATCGTGACACCGGTCGGCACCTGCTCATTGAACGCCACGACTTGAAGCTGCTGGTTGGAAGAAAATATTTCGATGGTTCCGAGGTTGTACTCCTTCTGCTTCGACTGGATAAATTCCTTCAGGTCCGACGTCTTGCGGAAATCCAGCAGCCGCTCCTCGGTCAGCCGCCGGCTTAGCTGGCGCGCGTAGAAGAGGGCGTTGTTCGCCGAGTTTTGATAGTACGCTTGCCCGATCTCCAACGACCCTTGCAGCGCGTTTTCGACCTGCACGTCGAACCACCGGTCGAACGAGCGCGTCACAATGCCCCCTGCGATCACAAACAGCAGCAGCGTCGGAACCAGCGACAGCGACACGAACGCGATCACCAGCCGGACGCGGAGCCGGGAGCCGAGGATGCGTTTTTTCCGCTCGAAGATGAGTTTTACCAGATTGCGGACAACGAGAAAGATGAGCAGGACGAGCAGGATGATGTTGATGTTGACCAGCAGAAAGAAGCCGATGTTTTTGGTGAGGGAGCTGTCGGTCGGGCTTTCCGGAAGATCGGCCTCGAAAAAGGCAAAGAGCACCACCATCAGGGTGGTGATGAGGATCACGATCCCCTCTCGCTTTCTCCGCTTCGCCTCTTCAAGCCTGAGGCTGTCTTCTATATTCGTATCCGTGTCCAACGAAAATACCCTGCAGCGGCGCAACTCGGCGCCGCCTTAGTGAAACTATGCGATTTTACCGTCGAAACAGGTAAAGAACAAGGGTTAAGATTGCGCTGATAAGGAGGCAGGTTGCCAGGGGAAAATAGAAAGGGAACCGCAAAATGAAAAATGGAAAATGAAAATTGCAAAAGTTAAGATCCCGGCCTTCTTCGATTTTGCATTTTGCAGTTTTCATTTTGCAATTTGCATTGCGTTTTCTCCCTTGAGCCTTCGAACTCTTGAACGGCTTTCAAAACAGCGTCGGCTGTTTCTTAGGCGTCTCTCCCGGCTTGCGGCCGAAGTGCTCATAGGCGAGCGGCGTCGCCACCCGGCCGCGCGAGGTGCGGTTGAGAAAACCCGCCTGAATTAGAAACGGCTCGTAGACATCCTCGATCGTGTCCTTCTCCTCGCCGATAGCCGCCGCGAGCGTCTCCACCCCCACCGGACCGCCGGCAAACTTATCGATCAGCGTGAGCAGCAGCAACGTGTCCATCTTGTCGAACCCCATCGGGTCCACTTCGAGCATCTTGAGCGCCTCTTCCGTAACTGTTTTGGTGATCCGGCCGCTGGCTTTCACCTGCGCGTAGTCCCGCACGCGGCGCAGCAGCCGGTTGGCGATCCGGGGCGTGCCGCGCGACCGCCGGGCAATCTCCGCCAGCCCCTCCCGATCTCCGGCCACGGCGAGGATGGCAGCCGAGCGGGTAAGAATCTGTGCCAGCGCTTCGGTCGAATAGAAGTCCAGACGGAAGGTCGCTCCAAAGCGGTTGCGCAGCGGCGAGGTGAGAAGTCCGGAGCGCGTGGTCGCGCCTACCAGCGTGAACCGTTTAAGATCGAGCTTGATCGACCGCGCCGACGGCCCCTGGCCGATCATGAGATCGATCTGGTAATCTTCCATCGCGGGGTAGAGGACCTCTTCGACCACGTGGTTGAGCCGGTGGATCTCGTCGATGAAGAGGATGTCCCCCTCTTCCAGGTTGGTCAGCAACGCCGCAAGATCTCCGGCGCGCTCCACGACCGGACCGGAGGTCGCCTTGATGTTGACGCCCATCTCGCGCGCGATGATATAGGCGAGCGAGGTTTTTCCCAGCCCCGGCGGGCCATGAAAGAGAATATGGTCGAGCACGTCGTTACGCCCGCGCGCCGCGGCGATGGCGACTTTGAGATTCTCCTTGACCTGCTCCTGGCCGACGTATTCGTCGAAGCCGCGCGGCCGGAGATTGACCTCGTAACTGAGGTCCTCGTCGGTCTGCTTGGGCGTGATTTGCTGGGGGTCCATAGTTAAGGCCAAGTGCAAAATGCAAAGTGTAAAATGCAAATTGCAAATTTTAAATCTTCACTTTTCATTTTTCATTTTGCAATTTACATTTTTCATTGACTGAGCCTGCGGAGCGCCTCTTTCAGCACCTCTCCCAGGCTGCCCTCGCCGTTGCGCGCGATTTCGCGCACGCTCTTTTCCGCGTCGGCCCGGCGATAGCCCAGGTTGACCAGCGCCGACACCGCGTCCCGCGTCAACTGCGTGCCGTCCCGCTGCGCGATTTCCGCCGCCGGCAGCGAGAGAAACTTGTCGCGCAATTCGACGATCATGCGCTCGGCGAGTTTCCTCCCCACGCCGGGAATGGAGAGGAGCCGCGGCTGGTCGCCCTCTCTCAGCGCCTTGGCGAGATCCTCCGCCGGGATGCCGGAGAGGATATTGACCGCCAGCTTCGGCCCGATGCCGGAGACGCCGTTCAGCAGCAGAAAGACCTGCTTTTCCTCCGGCCCGAGAAAGCCGAAGAGCTGCAGCGCGTCTTCGCGAACGTGAGTGTGCGTGTAGAGGCTGACTCGCGCCCCGAGGTCGGGCAGGCGGTAAAAAACGCTCAGCGGAATAAAAATCTGGTAGCCGACGCCGCCGACGTCGATGGTGATTTCCGTGGGGGCCTTGTCCGTGAGGGTGCCGCTGAGTTTGCCGATCATTTCGTCAATCGTTGTTGGTCGATTCGGTATCCGTCGATACGCAATCGCGCGATGGCCGGCGAAGTCCGGTCACCGGCGCGCTTCTCGCCCATGCGCCGGCAGCGCGCCCTGCACTCGGGCAAGAAAGGCGCGTTGATGAAGATAGCAGATCGCGGCCGCCAGAGCGTCGGCGGCGTCCGCCGGGATGGGTTCCGGGAGACCGAGCAGCGAGGCGACCATTTTCTGCACCTGCTCTTTGCTCGCCTGGCCGTAGCCGACGACGGAAAGCTTAATCTCCGTGGAGGCGTACTCGTGGACGGGAATTCCGCTCTCAGCGACGGCCAGCAGGGCGATGCCGCGCGCCTGCCCGAGCTTGAGCGCGCTCTGGGCGTTGCGGGCGAAGAATACTCTTTCGAGACTCGCTCCCGCCGGCCCATGTCGCTCGATGACTTCCAGAAGTCCCTGGTGGATGCGTTGCAGGCGGCCGGCGTGCGCCAGGCTTGGCGATGAGCGGATCGTGCCATGGGCGCAGTGAACCAGCGAGCCGCCGACCATCTCCACCACGCCCCAGCCGGTCGCCACCGTGCCGGGGTCGATGCCGAGAATCCGCTCGGGCTCCGCGGCCGGATCGCCGCCTTGACTCCGCTCAGGCCGGATCGCCATCAACTGGCCTTGTCTAAAAACTCGTTCGGGATATCGAAGTTGGCCGACACGCTCTGCACGTCGTCGTGGTCCTCGAGCTCTTCGGTCAGCTTCAAGATCTGCTCGACATGCTTCGCATCGACCGTCACCGTGTTTTTGGGAATCATCGTCACCTGCGCGGTGGCCGTGGCGATCTTCTCGCGCTCCAGAACATCTCTCACCTTGTGGAAGTCTTCCGGCTGGGTGAGGATCTCGAAGAGGCCTTCCTCCTCCCGCACGTCCTCGGCGCCCACATCGAGCGCCAGGCTAAAGAGGCGATCCTCTTCCGCCTGCGACTTCTCGACCGTGATGAGCCCTTTCTTATCGAACATCCAGGCCACGCAGCCGGTCTGGCCCAAGTTTCCGCCGTGTTTTTCAAACAGGCGGCGAATCTCTTGCACCGTGCGGTTTTTGTTGTCGGTCAGGATCTGGACCATGATCGCCGCGCCGCCGGGGCCGTACCCTTCATACTGCACCTCTTCGTAGGTCACCCCTTCAAGCTCCCCCGTCCCCTTTTTGATCGCCCGATCGATATTGTCGTTGGGCATGCTGGAGCTTTTCGCCGTCATCACCGCGCTCCGCAGGCGCGGATTGCCGTTGATATCGCCGCCGCCCATGCGCGCCGCGACCGTGATCTCCTTGATCAGCTTGGTGAACAGCTTGCCGCGCTTCTGGTCCTTGGCGGCTTTTTTATGTTTGATCGAACTCCATTTGGAATGGCCGGACATACAGATCAACCCTCTTTACAATCAACCCTCTTTATCTTGGCCCTAAGCTACCACAATCCATTTCTTGGGTAAACGGCGGGCAAGCAGCTCCATCGGCCTTTCCCCAGGCACGCTGTTTCTGTATAATACAATGCTTAATGACTCAGACACCCGCCCTATCCTGGGGAACTCTCACTCTTGCCCTCGTCGCCCTCATCGCCTGCTCCGTTCCGCCGACGCGCAGCAAAGTGATTTTTTCGCCGCCGCCCGAGGGGCGCGTAACGCAGACCGGGATCGCGTCGTGGTACGGCCCGGGCTTTCACGGCCGGGCGACCGCAAGCGGCGTTGTCTACGATCAGCATGAGCTTACCGCCGCTCACCAAACGTTGCCGCTGGGCACGAGAGTCATTGTGACCAACCTGGAAAACGGCAGATCGACCGAGGTCACGATCAACGACCGCGGCCCGTTTCTTAAAGAGCGCGTCCTCGATCTCTCTTACGCCGCCGCGACAACGTTGGGGATGATCGGGCCCGGCACGATCCCGGTGCGCATCGAGGTATTGGATGGCGGGCCTCAACGGGTGGACCGCATTCGCGATCGGCTGGACTATACCCTGCAACTCGGCTCCTTCGCGGATATCGGCAACGCAAAGAGGCTACGGGAGCAGGTGGAAAAAACCGTGGGCCAGGGGTCGGAGATCAACGTCATTCCATTTGAAACCCGGAACGGCGCTTACTACCGCGTGCGCGTCGGGACGTTTTCCGATCGCCGCGCGGCCGAGGACGAAGCCCGCCGGTTGGCGCGGCAGGGGTTCCCCGTGATCATCATGGAGAAATAATGACGCGAAGGATCAAATCTCTTGCGCGCATGCTTTGGCTCGCTGCGCTGCCGCTCATCTTCGGCTGCCAGCTGCTGGAGCCGCGCTCTATCGCCACGGCACGCTCGCTGTCATTCGACGAGCTTAAACAAGCGGTGGCCCGTCTCCGAGGCCTCGCTTTTCAGCGAGACGTGGCTGTAGCGGCGCGCGACCCGAAGGAACTTCACGCGCTGGCTGAGAGCTCCATCCTGGAAGAACAGGGAAAAGAGAGCCTCGATCTCCGTGGCGCGCTCTTCGCCCGGCTGGGGCTGCTGCCGGAGGGGACCGATTTTTCCAAGGCATTGGCCGAGCTGGAGACGGCCTTGACGGGCGCCTTCCCGGATGCTCAACAGAAAACACTCCTTATGCCGCGGCAGGGAATAAAACCGGAACCTCCGCTGCTCGCCTTCCCCGGAAGCCGGGATAGAGAGACGGACCGACAGCTCGTTCAAGTGCATGGCTTGATACGCCTGCTGCAAGAACAGCATTTCCGCACAGGCGAAAAGCTCGTGCGCAAGCCTACGGAAGACGCCGCCCTGGCCCAGCGCGCGCTTCGGAAGGGAGACGCGGTGCTCGCGAGTCTCGCGCTCCTTCAGGAGCCTTACGGAACCCACAGGCAACGAATCCTCGACGCGGCGCAAGCCGTTTCCCGGTCCGCCTCCCAGCTGGAGAGAGATCTTGCCTATCTCCCGGAGCCGCTTCGCCGGCAGGCGGTGTTCTCGACGATGGAGGGTACGCGGTTCGTCTCCTGGGCTTTTTCCGCGCGGGGCTGGGAGGGAGTGAACAGCCTTTATGCCAATCCCCCCGCTTCGACCAAACAGATTCTTCATCCCGAGAAGTACTACGGGAAGCGAGAGGAGCCGGTCAGGATTACCCCGTGGAACCTGCTCAGGCAGTTGGGCGACAACAAGCTCATGGAGGAGACGTTGGGAGAATTCCTCACACAGGTTCTCCTCGGGAGAAGTCTGTCGCGAGACGAAGCCGCCGGCGCCGCAAAGGGCTGGGCCGGCGACAGCCTGCTGCTGTTTCGACAAGACAATGGAATCGCCCTCGCGTGGATCACGGCTTGGGAGAATCGCCAAGAGGCGGCGGAATTTTTTCGCAGCTACCGCCGGGCCCTGGAGCGCCGCCACGACACTTCCCTCTCCGCCGGGCCGGGAAGCGGCGATTTTCTGCTCACGCCGCGCGACAGCCGGCGCCATTTGGTCTTGCAGCTTAGAGGCGAGTTCGTGTTTTTCTTAGACGGCGTCGAGCCTCCGCGTTCCGTCGAGATCGCCGAGGATCTGTGGAGCGATCTCGAAACCGGCGCCGATCCGGTCCCCTATGAAATCACCCGGCGGAGTTTTCAACGCTCGCCGGTCAGGCGATAACCGTCGCTTTCTCTTAGGCTCCTCAGGGTTTCCTGTGAAGGAGTTTTCACCACAGAGGTACAGAGTTCGGAGTATTTTTTAATCTCTTTGGGGTCAATTCCCCGCAGCTTGCTGCGTAGAATTTATTTCCTTTGAAACGAAGAGCCGGATTGTGTAGGGGCGACCTATGTGTCCGCCCTCCTGCCCCAGGGCAGACACGCAGGCCTGCCCCTACAAATGCAGAGTCCGTCATTCCCGCATGCTTTTAGCGGGAATCCAGGCGAATTTCGGACTGGACCCCCGACCCATTCGACGTGGCTCAGGGTCGTGGTGAGCACCGTCGAACCACGATTAAAACATTCGGGGGTGACCAGTTGGGAAAAAGTCATCCGAGGGCCTCTTGATACCCAGCAGCTTGCTGCGGGGTGATTCATTCAAAAACTCTTTACTCCGCGCCCGGAGCCTGTGGTGAGCCGCGTCGAACCACACCTCTGCGGTGAGCCACACGGAAGCTTGAAGAACCTTCTTTTATTACTTTTCGTTCCCCGACCAACTTGACGAGGTGCGCTTCGACCGAGTACGCCGCCATCGACATGAGCGCCGGCGGCGTGTCGGTGTAAATCTGCGCGGTGATCGCCGGTATGGTTTGAAAGCCGTCTTGCAGACATTTTAGAACCTGCCGCTCGCGCATCAGGCGATGCTCGATGTATTCGCGGATCTTGCCGTAGGGATCGCCGATCGTCGGCCCATGGCCGGGTAGCAGGCGTTTGAGCTCCAGCGCCAGCAGTTTTTCCAGCGAGTGAATATAAAGCGCCATGTCGCCGTCGGGTGGCGGAATGACCGTCGTGCCCCGGCCGAGGATGTGATCGCCGGTAAAGAGCGTCTTGAGCTTCCCCTCATAGAAGCAACAGTGGCCCGATTCATGGCCCGGCGTATGGACCACGCTCAACTCGCCGCCGTCGTAGGGGATCGCGTCGCCGTCGGCGTACGTGAAGTCGATTCCGCTCAGCGCATTGGCGCGTAGCAGGCTGATTCCCAGCTTGGCGCCGGTCCGCTTTTTCAATGCCAGCGCGCCGCCGCAATGGTCACTGTGGATGTGGGTGAGGAGAATCTTTTCGATCTTCCTGCCGCCGCTCGCCTCGGCCTGCTCGATAATCCCATCGATGTTGGCCGGCGAAGAGAGCGCGACGTCGATGACCGTGATCTCGTCTTTGCCCAGGAGGTACTGATTCGTCCCCTCCAAGGTCATGTAACCCGGATTGGCGGCGGTGAAGGAGCGGATGGGGTCCAAGTTCTGCATCGTTCGTGGCTTTATATAACACGTGCGATTCAAAGAGTTAACGACACCGCCGTTTCTTGCGCGCTCCTCGGCCTCGTTTGACATGTGTATAGATGGAAGCTAGTATACACATGGGTAAACTGAATCGTCTGGGACGTCGCCATGAAGCCGGAAGCAAGAGCGCGGAAGCAATTTATTTTGCCGCTCGCAAAGATCAAAAAGGCCAAAGAACTCCTCGCCGCCAAGACGGAGACAGAGGCCGTGGAGCGAGCGCTGGATCTTGTCATAGCGGACGGCGAGATCCGGAAAATGCTTCTCTCCATGAAGGGCCGGTGCAATCTCGAAGACGTGTATGGCCGCCTTCCCCGCTAAAGCGATCATCGATACTTCGATCTACCTTTCATTCCTGAAACAAGGCGGACAGATTGCGGACTTGGGGTTTCTCCTGCGACCGACGCTGCTTTATATGAGCAGCGTGGTCTTCGCCGAACTGTTCGCCGGCGCCAAGGATCACCCCACGCGCAACGCTCTGCGAACGCTCTTCCGAACTTTTGATCGCTTGAATCGAGTCGTCACGCCGGACAAGCAGGTTTGGTTCGACACCGCGGAGGTCCTGCAACAGCTCGGCGCCCGGCATGGCTTCGAGGAGACCGGGCTCGCGCGATTGAGTCACGACGTGCTCATCTCGCTTTCCGCTCGAAAAGTCGGCGCCGTCGTGTTTACCCGAAACCGCAGAGATTTTGAGCGCATCCGTGAAATTCGCCACTTCGAGCTGCGAGTTTACGAGGAATCGCAGAGGATCATGTAGCCTCCCGGTCCCCTCCGATCTAATATCCTCGCTCAAGCAACTGATTATAGAACAGCTTGTAGAACGTCTTCAGCCGTTCCGGCCGCTTGTAGTGCGCGAACTCCTGCGGGATTTTAAATTCCTTTTCGACCTGTTCGAGCGTCTTGCCCGCGGCGATCATCTTCGCCACTTCGTCGCGCATGACGACGAAATAGCGTTTTTGCTCTTCGAGGTCTTTGACCCCCCTCCCGAGATGCACCGGCCCATGACCCGGAACGTATGTCTCGACAGGCAGATTGCGCGCCATGATTTTGTCGAGGATTTCGATCCATCCCTTGACGTTGGAATACCAGACCTCCGCGGACTCGCCCTGCCCCGGATGGATCTCCGTGTCGAGCAGATCGCCCATGAGCATGAGGCGCTTCTGCGGAATAAAAATCGTGAGATCGCCGGTGCTGTGCCCTCTGCCCTCGGCGGTGACGATAAAGGTCAGCCCGCCGAAGTGCAGCGACATCGTTCCATCGAAGCCGATATCGGGCCGGACCAGCTCTCTGCCCTTGTAGCCGACGATTTTAGGATCGTTGGCGCGCTCCTCGAATTCCTTCGCCTCTTGCATGAAGAGATCCTGCACAACGTTCTTCGTTGCGATATAGACCGGCTTGTCCTCGCGGAAATGCCACGCCCCGGTCGCGTGATCGCCGGCCGCGTGCGAGGCGATCAAGTATTTGACTTTCTTGTCCGTGAGCTTGCGGATCGCGGCGAGCGTCTGGTCGGCGGTGCGGATATCGAAGTCGAAGACGAGCACGCCGTCGTTGGTAATGACGAAGGTGGGTTTACTCGAGCCGGCGGAGTTCTGCATGAAATAGACTCCGTCCGCGATCTTCGTCATCGCCATCGTAACTTGAGCCGACGAAACGCCCGGCAATAGCGAGAGCGCCAAAACAAAACCTGCAACTATGAAATGCTTCATGATCCGACCTCCTTTGCTGAACCTTGAATAGCTGCGGGTTAATTCCCCGCAGCTTGCTGCGCAATGGTGAATTCTTACGCCGTCATTCCCGCATGCTTTGACCCATTCGACGTGGCTCAGGGTCACGGTGAGGAAGATCGAACCGTGAGCGGGAATCCAGGCGAACTCTGACTGGACCCCCGACCCATTCGACGTGGCTCAGAGTCGTGGTGAGCACAGTCGAACCACTATAAAAACATTCGGGGTGACAACTTTCGGGAAACATATCACAGACGTCTGTCGATACCCCGCAGCCTGTTCGCCATCTCCATGCGCGCCTGGCTCGCTTAACGTTGCTTCGCCCGGATTGCCTTGGCGCGCGCTTCCATTTTTTCCGCCTCGGTCTGCCGGTTGGTCTTCCGGAGCAAGTCGGCATAGTTCTCCAATGCCGCGACCACATCTTCCTTGATCGCCAAAGCCTGCTTGTAGAGCGGCTCCGCCTCAGCGTACTGACCCTGGGCGTGGTAGAGCAGCGCCAAGGCCATGAGGCTTGCAGCTAGGCGGGGGTCTTCTGGCCCAAATCCCTCCGCCTCCTTTACTGCCGCCAACAAGTGCATCTCCGCCCCCATAAAGCGGCCTTGCTGGTCTGCCTTTGCCGCTTCAGCCATATAGCGCGTCCAGGGCGTTTCCTGCGAGAACGCGGCTGTCGTCCACAGGAGGACACAAAACAAACCCGCCACGCTCTGTCGCATCTTTGCCAACTTCCCGCTCATTGGCGATGGAATCCCAGTCTCATCCCTTGTTGATCCCCAACATCTTCGCCATCTCCAGCGCGCGCCTGGCGCGCTCGACGATCGGCCGGTCGATCAACTGGCCGCCCAATGAGATCGAGCCGTCGCCGCGGGCATTCGCCTCTTCGAAGGCTTGAACGACCTGCCTGGCGTATTCGATCTCCTCCGGCGTGGGACTGAAAACCGAATTGATCGGATCGATCTGCGACGGATGGATCAGCGACATGCCGGAGAATCCCAGGCGGCGCGACTGGCGGGCGAATCCGAAAAGCCCGTCCATGTCTTTGAGATCGACCCACACGCCGTCGACCGGCTGCACGTGAGCGGAAGCCGCGGCGACCGCCATCGCCGAGCGCGCGTAGAGCAACTCCTGCGCCTCCCCTTCCCGTTTTGTCGGCAGACCCATTTCACGGCCGTAGTCCTCGGCGCCGAACATCAAGCCGATGACGCGCGGCGAGCAAGATGCAATGGCCGGCGCATTCAGCAACCCGCGCGGGCTTTCGATGGCGATCAGCAACCGGATGCTTCCGCGTGCGATGTCGAGCTTGGGTTCGCGCTCGGTCACGATCGACGCAACCTTGAGAACTTCTTCCACGGTTTCAACCTTGGGCAGGACGAGACCGTTCAGTCCGTGGCGCAGCACCGCCTCCAGGTCCGCGTCCATCCGCGCGTGACCGATGGCGTTGACGCGCACGAAGCGCTCGGGAGTTCCGGGCGCCCGCTCGCGGCCGAGCGCCTCGCCGATCAACTTCCGCGCCGTATCTTTTTCACTCGGCGCCACGCCGTCTTCGATATCGAGCATGACGACGTCGGCGCTCAGCCCCAGCGCCTTGTCGATCATCTTCTGCCGATGGCCGGGCACAAACATCCACGAGCGCTTCAGTTCCATCCAGGACCTCCGATCAAAGTTTCATTATCGCAAGCCGGCAAAATTGTCCATCACGGCTGGAACTCGGCGGCGGCTTGGGATAAGACTCACGGACAATGCACGCAAGAAAATATTCCGCGCAGGCTCGCTCATGAAGATGGCGACGCTGAAGCTCTGTCTTCCCGTCGCCGCCATGACGGCGCAGCAGAACGCGGCGCAGTTTATCATCCCGCCGTTCTTGGACGACTTGAAATATCCGGTCTCGGCCATCGGCACGCTGGTCTCTCTCGCGCCGGTCTTCGCCCTCGTCGCGCGCGTGCCCTCCGGCATCGCCTACAACCGCGAGCGCGCGCGGTGGCTGCTCATGGCGGCGATCTCGACGATGGCGCTGTGCAACTTTCTCTATGGTTTCACCGTGAGACCGTTTGAGTTTGCGGTCATCCACGCCCTGAACGGATTCGCCTACGGCGCAGCGACTACGATTTATCTTGCGTTTTACGTCGACGCGCTGCCGCCGGACGAAGACCGCCACCACGCGATGGGCTACTACGCCGGCTGTCTCGCCATCGGCTATTCGACCGGAGGTTTTTTAGCGGGCTATATCGCCGACCGGCTGAGTTATGCCGCTACATTCAACTTCTCGGGCATCCTGGCGCTCGCCTGCGTGGCGCTGCTTTTTTTCTTGAAAGTCCCGGCTTCAGCGGTGGGGACGAGCGGGTCGCTCCGGGTGACGACGCCGCAGACATTTGTCGGCTCGCTCAAAAATCTGTTAAATCCCAAGCTCGCGGGGATCGTCGTCGTGGCGCTGTTCCTCAATCTGATGCACCAGATGGGCAACGTGTTCCTGCCGCTCTATGGCCTGGCTGTCGGCATCTCGCTGACGAAAGTCGGTGTGATCAAAGGCCTCTACGCGATGTGCAACGCGATTACCCGTCCGCTCAGCGGGATGGCGGTCAAGCGCTTCTCCCAGAGAAATCTCGCCGTCGTGACGTTGCCGCTGCAAGCGCTCTTCCTGACCCTTGTCCCGCTGTTTCACGGCTTCGGGCCGGTGCTCACGCTGTTCGTTATCTCAGGGTTCATGCGGGCGGTGGCGATCGTGAGCAACACGATCGGCATGGTGGAGGACGTGGACGAGACCAAAGTGAGCCGCGGAGTGGCCTCGGGCCTCTTCAACGCCGCGGGCGACGTGGGAAACATCATCGGCCCGAGCCTCGGCGGCTTGATCGCCGCGTTCACCGGCATCGAGCGGCTGTTTTTTTTCGGCCCGGTGATGGTCATCGCGATGTTCTTTGCTTCACTCTGGAGCTGCAAATTCATCAGCCGAACGCGCGCCGCGAGCTAGGATTTGGGGGTTGTCTTCTCGGGATCGAGGAAAGGCTTTTTGACGACGGTGGCATTTCTTTCGCCGGAATCCGGGACCGTCACGCTTAGTTTCGTCCCCAGTTCACCGCATTCGACCGGCACCATCGCATAGCCGATGTTTTTCTTGAGACGCGGTGAGTAAACGGCAGACGTCACATGTCCAACTTGCTTGCCATCCCCGCTCACAGGCCAGCGCGTGAGATTGAGATCCAGCGATGCGCCGTCGATCTCGACTCCGACCAGCTTGCGATTCACGCCTTCCGTCTTTATTCGTTGCAGCGCTTTTTGGCCGATGAAGTCGCCCTTCTTTTCGAGATCGACCAGCCGATCCAACCCGACCTCGTAAGGGTTTTCAGCGAGAGTCATGTCGATGCCGTAGTTGAGTATGCCCGCTTCGATACGGCGAATGTCCGAGGGGCCTGTCGGCGCGATGCCGTACGGCTTCCCCGCCTCCATCACCTTTTTCCACAACTCCACGCCACGGCTTCCGTCGCGTAGATAAATCTCGTAGCCGACTTCGCCCGTCCAGCCTGTGCGGGTCACGATCAAAGGGAGGCCGTCCAACTTCGTCTCGACGAAATGATAGTACGGCATCTCTAGGATTTCCGGACCAAAGAGCCGTTCTATGACCTGCTTCGATCTCGGTCCCTGAATTTGAATCGGCGAGACATCGGGCTCTTGGATTTGTACGTCCATGCGGGAGTTCAACGCAACACCTTTGGCCCACAGCAGCACGTCGCTATCGGCCACCGCCAGCCAGAAATGATTTTCTCCCAGCCGCATCAACACCGGATCGTTGATAATCCCGCCGTTCTCGTCCGTGATTAGCACGTACTTCCCCTGCCCGACTTTGCACTGGCTCAAATCCCGAGGCGTCAACATGTTCGTGAACGCGAAAGCATCAGGCCCCGTAATCTCCACCTGCCGCTCGACGCCCACGTCCCAAAGCGTCACTCCCTCGATCAACTTCCAGTACTCCTTCACCGGATCGTCGTAGTAGCTGGGAAGCAGCATATGGTTGTAAACCGTGTAGCTCTTACACCCATACCGCTGCGTCGCCTCAAAAAACGGGGATCTGCGAAGCCTCGCACCACGGGTGATGAGAGAGATGTCGAAAGGCTGAGCCATGATTTGTTTTCTACCTTAAACTGACAGCGGTTGCCAAGCTGCCTTGACAACAACTTAGGGACGCATGACAATCGCCAGAGTCTCAAAGTTTACCGAATGAATGAGGCGCATGACCGGGAAGATAATAGAGCGGGCTAAACCACTTATCGACGAAGCGCTTGTGCGGCTTCACGACGCTGCATCCTCATACGCGGTAGCAGTCAACGCTGCGATCGTCGAACAATTCAACGGTAACCACCCATATCCCCTTGCGGGTGGCGCGTTGTACCGTCTCGAGGCCGACATAATAGCCTTTCATCAGGCGCTTCTAGCGCTGTGTGCTACAGGATGGGTATCTTGTTCTGCGCCAATCTTGCGCACGCTCTTAGACCTACTGCTGAGCACGGCCATTATCGTCGAGCTCCACGAAGAAGCCGAAATACGCGGGTTCCGTTGCACACACTTTTTTCTTAAAGTGACGCTCCGTTCAACTGACGCCAATGATGAATTGCACAAGGATTGCCGGCGACAAATCGACTCCGGTATTGCACGGTTGAGCGGATCTGACCAGGAGAAAGCGCGACGTTTCATCTTCAAGGAGCGCGTATCAGGCTACTGGTATGCGCCCGAGTACTACCACCGGCCCCAGGAAGCTGCGGATAAGCTCCTGCCCCCGGAGATGGCTCGTTACTATGCCACGTTATCAAGCGCGGCCCACGGCGGGTTTTTTGGGCTGGGACTGTTCCGAGATCAACCGGACCTTATCCATCCGAATCCCCGAAATGACCCACGCGCCCAATCCCTCGCACTCTGTACCTCCATTAGGCTTGTTCTCGAAACGGCCCACGCACGCGATCAATTTGAGTTGGATGGACAACTTTCGACCGTGTATAGGAGGCTTATTGAGCGGCTATCGAAAGTGCACTAATCCTCTGCAGCGTAGGGGAGCACAGCATGTTTGGAGTCAGGTTATTTGAGCTTGCCCAGCCAAAACAGGGATGCACTACGGCAACTTTGGCCTGGGGGTCAGACATTGCAATCTTGCTAGTTCAGGCTCCAGCTAGGAGTGAGGCTCGCGATACAGCCCACAGATAACCCCCGATCAGTATCTCCGCGACCTGGACGGTATTCAGCGCCGCGCCTTTGCGGAGATTGTCGGCGATGATCCAGAAAAGGCCTCAATTAGATTTCCAGAGGAACCGGTGCTATCCTCCTTTGCGGAGGTGGTCTTATGGGCGCCCGAAAAAGCGTGATTCACACCGATCCCGAAATCCTTGGATGAGACAGAATAAATTTCCATCAGGTTGGAACCAGGAGAGGGTACGGAAGGTACTCGCCCACTACGAGCAGCAGACCGAAGAAGAAGCAGTGGCGGAAGACGAGGCCGCTTTTGAGAACTCCACTCAAACCGTCATCGAAGTACCGAGGGACCTCCTCCCCGAGATACGGCAACTGATTGCCAAACGGAAAGATTCGCGTAGAGCCTGACCGTAAATCTGGTTTCTTTCAAATATAGTCCCGGATCAAAATCTCCGCGATTTGGACGGCGTTCAGGGCGGCGCCTTTGCGGTTACGATTTCTTCGGTTCCATCCCGGCGCCACGCAAGCAATTGTTTAATACCCTGGCCAGGCGTAGCGTTGCGGCCTTGTTTCGGAGACCCCTGAGGTTCAGTTGCGTCGGGGGATTGGCAAGCAACCTCTCCACATCCAGCAGGTCCTGCGGACCACCGGCCTCCAGCTTCATGAGAATCAGGTCTTCCGGATGGAGAACGGACACTTCCAGCCGAGAGACTTTTAGAGATATGCTCCTAACGAGCGCCTCTCGCTGCCAGCGATTATTAGCCCAGAGGATATCGACTCCCATGCCACGCGCCGGACGCGGCAACTCAATGTGCAAGAGCAAAGGAATGGGGTCGTCGGGGTCACCTACCCGCCACTCCACCACGCACCCCTCTTCTTCCAAGTGCTTTTGCAAGCGAACACGAAATTGCCTGTCACTTAGGGGACTCGGGTCACTATCGGCCAGGAGATCGATGTCCTGGGTCGCTCGCACCGCTCCCCACGTCGATACCGCCAGTCCCCCGATCACGGCAAAATGGATTGGAACCTGAAGAGATTGCGAGGCGTCTTCGAAGACCTTCCGCAGCGTGGCGAGCGCCGGAACGAAGCGTGGCTCCATTACCGCTTCCGGCGCGCGGCGTCGCGCAAGGCAAGACAGAGGTCGGAAAGTTCCAGGGCGAGGCCGAGCCGTCCGGCCGCAGTCGAGGGAGAAACGGCGGCCGGCTTGATCCGGGACGGACGAGGACGCCGCCGTTGGCTGACCGACAGTGAAGCGTTCTTGCGTCCGGCCTTGCGCAAAGCAGTCATCATGAGAACCTTTTTAGATATAATCCCTGATCAAAATCTCCGCGATTTGCACGGCGTTGAGCGCCGCGCCTTTGCGGAGATTGTCGGCGACGACCCAGAGGTTGATGCCGTTGGGGACGGAATCGTCCTCGCGTATCCTGCCCACCAGAGTCGCGTCTTTCCCTACGGAGTCGAGCGGCATGGGGTAAACATTTTTCTCCGGCTCGTCGCAGAGCAAGATCCCCGGCGCTTGGCGAAGGATGGCTTTCACCTCCTTGGCGGTGAGCTTCTTCTCGGTCTCGACGTTGACCGACTCCGAGTGGCCGCAGAAAACCGGCACGCGCACGCAGGTCGCCGTCACGCGAAGCGACGGCGCGTCCAGGATCTTCCGCGTCTCATCGATCATCTTCATCTCTTCCTTGGTATAGCCGTCCGGAAAGAAGATATCGATGTGCGGGATGCAGTTGAAGGCGATCCGATGAGGAAATTTTTCTTTCTTCGGTTCTTTGCCGCTGAACAGCGCCACAGTCTGCTGGCTCAACTCCTCCATCGCCTTCCGTCCCGCGCCTGAGACGGACTGATAGGTCGAGACGACCACGCGCTTGAGGCGGGCCGCGTCGTGAAGCGGCTTGAGCGCCACGACCAGCTGGATGGTCGAGCAGTTCGGGTTGGCGATGATGCCCCGACTCTTGTACCTGGCGATCTCACCGGAGTTGACTTCCGGCACGACCAGCGGGACATCCAACTCCATGCGGAAGCGAGCGGTGTTATCGATCACCACGGCGCCGGCTGCAACCGCCAACGGAGCAAACTTGTCGCTCACGGTTCCCCCGGCGGAAAACAACGCGATGTCGATATTGTTAAAAGAGTCCTCGCGCAGCACCGCTACGCGGATATGCTTCCCCTGGAACTCAAGCACCTGGCCGGCAGAACGCTCCGAAGCCAACAGGCGCAGCTCACCGACGGGGAACAGCCGCTCCTGGAGCACTTCGCGCATCTGCTCTCCGACGGCGCCTGTCGCCCCTACCACCGCAACGTTATACCGCTCCTTTTTCAAAACCCCTCCCCGATTTTGGATTTTCGATTTTGGATTTTCTATTAATCGGAAATCGGCAATCTAAAATCTAAAATTGCATTCGGCTCTTCAGCCGAGCTTTTCTATCTTGTCACGAACCAGCCGCCCCATCTCCTTGCAGCCTATGAGTTTGCAGCCTTCCGATTTAATATCCGCCGTGCGGTAGCCCTCGTCGAGCACCTTCTCCACCGCCGCTTCGACGCGATCGGCGGCCTTTCCCTGATCCAAGGAATGGCGCAGCATGAGCGCGATGCTCAGGATCGTCGCCAGCGGATTCGCCAAATCCTTTCCGGTAATATCCGGCGCGCTGCCGTGGACCGGCTCATACATCCCGACTTTTCCGCCGAGGCTGGCCGACGGCAGCATGCCGATCGAGCCCGTGAGCATCGCCGCCTCGTCGCTCAGGATATCGCCGAACATATTCGTCGTCACCAGGACGTCGAACTGCTTGGGATCGCGGATCAACTGCATCGCGCAGTTGTCCACCAGCATGTGATCGAGCGCGACATCGGTGTAGCCCTGCTCCTTGTGCACCCGCGTGACGACCCGGCGCCACAGCTCGGTTGCCTCCAGGACATTAGCCTTGTCCACCGAAGTGACTTTCTTCCGACGCCGCCTCGCCGCGTCGAAGCCGACTTTGGCGATCCGCTCGATCTCCGGCGTGGTGTAGACCTCCGTATTGACGCCGCGCTCGGTGCCGTCGGGAAGCTTGGTAATCCCCTTGGGCTGGCCGAAGTAGATGCCGCCGGTCAGCTCCCGCACCACCAGCAAATCCGTTCCCTCCACGATCTCGCGTCTCAAAGTCGAGGCCGAGGCGAGAGCGGAGAAGAGCTTAACCGGACGCAGGTTGGCGAACAGCCCAAGTTCCTGCCGCAGCGCCAGCAGCGCCCGCTCGGGACGGATGGAATAATCCAGCGCGTCCCACTTGGGGCCGCCCATCGCGCCGAGCAACACCGCGTCGCTCTCCTTCGCCAACTTGAGCACCGGCTCCGTGAGCGGCTTCCCATGAGCGTCGATGGAAGCGCCGCCGACGATCCCCTCTTCCAACTCGACCTGAAAGCGATAAAGCCCCGCCACCTGCTTTAAGACCTGCGTCCCCTCGCGAACGACCTCAGGCCCGATCCCATCCCCCGGCAAAACTGCAATATTGAAATTCAAGTATCCCTCCCTCGATCCGCGTTTCTGGTTTCTGATTTCGAGTTCAACTCAAAACTGAACAACCCTCGGCTCCAAGCCGAGGGGTTCCAAAACTGTCGACTGGAAGTCGGCTACCTCCCCACTCCGTCATTCCCGCGCAAGCGGGAATCCAGTCTTTGCCTCATGGCCCGCTCCGCCACCGCCGTGGATGCCCGCTTCCGCGGGCATGACGAACTTTTGCTTCGCCTAAAGGCGAGGGGTTTCCACCATCCCCGAAGGGGACACTAAAAACTATTTTTTACGGTCCTTCCCGCTCCACCAGTTGGCGGTACTGCTTGCGATACTCAAGCTTGTTGAGCGCGTTGATGTAGGCCAGCGCGCTCGCCATGATGATGTCGGTGTGCGACCCCTGCCCGGAGACCCGAATGCCGCCGTCCTCGAGCAGACAGGAGACCTCTCCCTGGGCATCGGTCCCGCCGCTGATCGCCTTGACCGAGTAGCGCACGAGGTTGGCGCGCGCGCCGGTCAGCTTGGTGATCGCCTTGTAGCAGGCGTCCACCACGCCGTCGCCCGTCGCGGGCTCGGTGCGCTCGTCGCCGTTGACCCGCATCTTCACCGTCGCCGACGGGACCGCGTTGGAGCTTGAGCTGACGTTCAAATAGAGCAGCTCGAAGGCGTCCGGTTGTCCGGGCAGTCTCAGAATCTCCTCCGCCACGATCGCCTCGATGTCCTCGTCGTAAACTTCTTTCTTCTTGTCCGCCAGCTCCTTGAAGCGGAGAAACGCGCGATTCATGTCTTCCTTTTCGAGATTGAATCCCAACTCCTTCAACCGCTCGCCGAAGGCGTGGCGGCCGGAGTGCTTCCCCATCACCAGCCGGTTGCCGGGAATGCCGATCGACTCCGGCGTCATGATCTCGTAGGTGTACTTATGCTTCAGCACGCCGTCTTGATGGATGCCGGCTTCGTGCGCGAAGGCATTGTCGCCGACAATCGGCTTGTTGATCGGGATCGCAATCCCCGTGATCTGCGACAGCAGACGCGACGTCGGATAGATCTGCTCCGTCACGACGTTGGTGTCCACGTCGAGAAGATTCTTTCTCGTCTTAATCGCCATCACGACTTCTTCCAACGAAGTGTTTCCCGCGCGTTCGCCGATGCCGTTGATCGTGCACTCCACCTGCCGCGCCCCGTTCGCCACGGCCGCCAGCGAGTTGGCCGTCGCGAGCCCCAGATCGTTGTGGCAGTGCGCGCTCCAGATGACGCGATCCGCGCCGTCGGTGTGCTCGATCAGGTGGCGCACCAGCGCGCCGAACTCCGAGGGGATCGCGTAGCCGGTCGTGTCCGGAACATTAAGCGTGCTTGCGCCGGCGCGGATCACCTCGCCGAAGACCTTCACCAGAAACCCCCAGTCGCTCCGCGACGCGTCCTCCGCCGAAAACTCGATATAGTCGATATGCTTCTTGGCGTAGCTCACGGCCCACACCGCGGCGTCCACCACCTCGTCGCGCGACATCCGGAGTTTATGCTTCATGTGGATATCGGACGTGGCGATGAAGATATGAATCCCCGGATGCTTCGCGTGCTCGACCGCCTTCAACGCCCGCTTGATATCGCCCTCCTGGGCGCGCGCCAGGCTCAGCACCCGCGGTCGCTTGACATCCTTGGAGACGCGCTCGACGGACTCGAAGTCGCCGTCCGACGACGCGGCAAAGCCGGCCTCGATCACGTCCACCCCGAGCTTCTCCAGTTGGCGCGCGATCACCACCTTTTCTTCCATGTTCATGCTCGCCCCGGGAGACTGCTCGCCGTCCCTGAGCGTGGTATCGAATATTTTCACGATCTGATCGTTCATAATTTTCTCCGACATCGTTCATCCTCCATAAAAAAAAACTCCCGCGACTCTGGCCCGCGGGAGTGTGAGACCGACATGGAGAGACGGGAACTAGGGCAGAGCGTCTGCGAGTTCCCCTCTCTTCGCCCGCCGCCGTTTATAGGCGCTCAGGAACCATAAGAGAGGACCCGATAAAGTATACAGGACAAACACCGTAAAAAACACGACCTCCGGATAGAGGATCGTCACCTTGATCGACAGGATCGCGGAGATCAAGATCCAGATCGGATGCCTTTTCTTGAGCGAGAGATGCTTGAAACTCGAATATTGAATGTTGCTCACCATCAAGCCCGCCAGGAGGTAGATGACCAGCAGCAAAATCAGCGGCTTGTTGCCCGCCGCCTCGCCGTGCAGATAATAATACATCACCACGGTCGCCGCGATCATCTCCGCCGCCGCTGGAATGGGAAGGCCGACGAAATGAGTTTTCTCCACGGTCCGGGCCTGGACGTTGAAGCGGGCCAATCGAAGAGCGCCGCAGACGACGAAAAGACAGGCGGCCATCCAGCCCCAGGTGCTCCAGGGGACGAGCGCCCAGTAATAGGCCAGGATCGCCGGCGCGACGCCGAAGGAAACCAGATCCGCCAGAGAATCGAGTTCGATGCCGAACTGGCTCGTGGTCTTGGTCAGCCGCGCCACATAGCCGTCCAGGCAGTCCATCAGATGAGCCAGGATGATAAACACCGCCGCGCGCATGTACGCGCCGTTAAAAGTCGAGATGATGGAGAAAAAGCCGCAGATCAGGTTCCCAGTCGTAAACAGGCTGGGAATGAGATAGACGCCCCGCTGGAGCTGGGCCGAGCGCACTCTCTGCCGGAGCGGAACGCGCGGCGCGGTTCTCCTCGGCAGCAGCCGGACCTTCGGCCTCGCCGGTCCGTCGTCTTGCGGTTCATTGAGTCCGCTCATGTCATCCTCGCGATTATCGTCTCGCCGCCCGTCACGTGCTGCCCTTCCGCCACTTCCACTCGCGTTCCGTCGGGCAAATACAAATCAACCCTGGAGCCAAACCTGATCAATCCGAATCTCTGGCCGCGCTCCAGCCAATCCCCTTCCTTAGTTTTGCAGACGATGCGCCGCGCCACAACGCCGGCGATCTGCACCGCTCCGAATCTCCTGCCCTGCTTGTCAACCACCGTGACGGCGTTGCGCTCGTTGGCCTCGGAGGCCGCTTCCTTATAGGCGGCGAAGAATTTGCCCGCCTGATAGCGAACCTCCTCGACCTTTCCTTCGACCGGCGAGCGGTTGATATGGACATCGAGAGGCGACAAAAAGATACTGACCCTGGTTCGCAACCCTTCGCCTCTCAAATCCCGAGTCGCCATCACCCTCCCGTCCGCCGGCGATACGACCAGCCCTTCGCCCTGCGGCACAATACGTTCAGGATCGCGGAAAAAGCCCAGAAACGCAAACGCGATCAGCGCAAAACACCACCCGATCCACGCCCAGCCGACGAGAAACGCCAGCAGCGCCAACCCGGCCACGGGCAGAATAAATGGATAACCCTCTTTCGCGATCTTCATTTTAGATAGGCCGGCGGCGTCGGTGTAGGCGCGACCGGCCGGTCGCCCTTACTGTCGCCCTAATTTCTACTCTTGTCCACCAGCCGGTTCTGCCCCAACCACGGCATCATCGACCGCAACTGCTCGCCGACTTTTTCCAGCGGATGATTCGCCGCCTCTTTTCTCAGCTCCCGGAAATGCGGCATGCCGGCGCGGCATTCCGTGATCCACTCCTCGGCGAATTTTCCGGATTGAATGTCGGCCAAGATTTTTTTCATCGCTTGGCGCACTTCGGGACCGATCACTCGTTTGCCCCTCGTGAGATCGCCATACTCGGCCGTGTTGCTGATCGAATAGCGCATGTTGGTCAAACCGCCTTCATAAATGAGATCGACGATCAGCTTCACTTCGTGGACGCACTCGAAGTAGGCCATCTCCGGGGGATAACCCGCGTCGACGAGCGTTTCGTACCCGGCCTGGATCAGCGACGTAAGGCCGCCGCAGAGCACCGACTGCTCGCCGAACAGATCGGTCTCCGTCTCGTCCTTAAAAGTTGTTTCGATCACCGCGGCGCGCGCGCCACCCAGCGCGCTCGCATAGGCGAGGCCGACCTGTTTAGTGTCGCGCGAAGGATCCTGCTGGACAGCCAGCAGACACGGCACGCCGCGCCCCTTTTCAAACTCGCTCCGCACGAGATGGCCCGGCCCCTTGGGCGCGACCATAAAGACGTTGACCCCTTTGTCCGGCACGACCTTCTTGAAGTGGATGTTAAATCCGTGGCCGAAGGCGAGGTAATTGCCGTCTTTCAGCCCCGGACGAATCTCCTTTTCGTAAGCCTCGCCTTGGAGCTCGTCCGGCAGCAAAATCATTACGATATCGCCCCACTTCGCCGCCTCGGCGGTCTCCATGACCTTGAGGCCCATCTTCTCGGCCTTGGGCCACGAGGCGCTCCCCTTTTTCAGCCCGACGGCGACCTCAACCCCCGAGTCCTTCAGATTGTTAGCGTGCGCATGGCCCTGGCTACCGTAGCCCAACACCGCCACCTTCTTGCCTTTGAGATATTTCAGGTCCGCATCCCGGTCATAATAAACTTGCATCGTACTCCTCCAAACGTGGACCTTAAGAATAGCCGTCGAAGGGCGGTTATGTCAACCAAAACAGGCCGGACCGTAAGCGGGCCGTAAGCGGGCCGTAAGCGGCTTGACTCTCCCTCCTGATTCTTTTAATTTAATTAACTGCGATTGAGGAGTCGGCTAACTGGTAAGCCACCTGACTCTGGATCAGGCGATTGTAGGTTCGAGTCCTACCTCCTCAGCCATAGGTCCCATCGTCTAGCGGTTAGGACACCGGCCTCTCACGTCGGTAACACGGGTTCGATTCCCGTTGGGACCACCAAATTTTTTGCGCCGCAAAAAATTTAGAGCATTGGAGCATTCTTTCGAGATTTCTGCTGCTGCGCTCTTTTCGGAGGTCGACCTGCAATGGCCAAAGTGATGATTTCTCTTCCCGATGAATTCCTCAAAAAGGTGGATCGCACCGCCCATGCCCAGGGCCGCTCCCGCAGCGAGTTGATTCGCGCGGCCCTCCGAACCGTCGTCAACGGCAAGAATTCGCGGCTGCAATCCTGGAAGCGTGCGCTTGCCCCGCTGCGCGAGCTTGAGCGGCATTGGGTCGGCCAGTGGGACTCGGCCGACATCATCCGGTACTACCGGGATACCCGACATGGCGCAGAAAATCGTCGTTGACACTTCGGTGTTGATCAAGTGGATCAAGACCAGAAACGAAGAACTCGTTAGCGAAGCCCGCCGCCTGCTCACCGACATAGAACGCCGTCCTCTGGAAGTCCATGTGCCCGCCTTGCTGTTGTACGAGGTCGGCAACATCTTGCTCTTAAAGACCGACCTTGACGCCGCCGGCTTGAACGCTGCGCTTTCCGATGTCGAGGCCTTGCCGTTTACCATCGCTCCGCCGGCCACGCCGTTGCTCAAAAGAGCCGCCCGGCTCGGAAAGGAGTTCAGGCTCACTTTCTACGATGCCTCCTTCCTGGCGCTCGCCGTAGAGCTTGACTGCCCGCTTATCACCGCCGACCGGTCCTTCTTTGACCGTGCTCGCTCGCTTCCTCGCGTTCGCCACCTCGCCAAGATCGGCCCGCTTTAATTCCGGCCTCAGCACGTCTAGCTTCGTCAGCCCGCCCGGGCCAACTTGGGATCGATTTGGGTCGAGCATAGCTGGCAAAGGCTGACAATCATGCAGTGTTCGTCGGGTCAAGTTTTTCGTTGGCAGGCGCCGAAAATAAATGTACAATTTTTGGCAATTATGAAATCGTCGATGGAGATAGATTGACCTGCCCACCTATTATTAGTTAGGCGGCTCAAGTCCATGACGGAGGCACACGCCGAGTGATGTGGGTCTGGATAGCATTCATAGCGTTTGTCCTACTGATGCTGGCATTGGACCTGGGGGTCTTTCACCGCAAAGCCCATGTGGTCAGCGTTAAGGAGACGCTCGCTTGGTCGGCCGTGTGGCTAGGCATGGGGTTGTCATTCTCCGTATTCGTGTACTTCGCCTACGACGGCCAGTGGTTCGGCCTTGGCACCACGGTGGACGCGGTCGATGGGCTGACGAACGGCGGCGCAACGGCAACGGAGAAGTACCTGACAGGCTACGTCGTCGAGAAGTCCCTCAGCATGGACAACATCTTCGTGATCGCGATGATCTTCGGCTTTTTCGCGGTGCCGCCACTCTACCAGCACCGCGTGCTGTTCTGGGGCATCCTCGGCGCTCTGCTCCTGCGCGGTGCGATGATCGGTATCGGAGCGAAGCTGATCGCAGAGTTCCACTGGATTCTGTACCTCTTCGCCGTGTTCCTGATCCTGACGGCTATCAAGATGCTCTTTCTCAAGACGGATCACACCGATCCGAACAAGAACATCGTCGTTCGGTTGACGCGCCGCTTGTTCCCGGTGACCGCCAGGTTCCACGGCGAGCACTTTGTCGTTCGCGCCGGTGCACCCGCGTCGTACGAGAGCGAGGTCCCGGGTGCACCCACGGTCCCAGATGAGGTCGTGAACAAGGCGCAGCCGGGTACCTTGCTCCTCACGCCTCTGGCGCTGGCGCTCGTCATGGTCGAGACGACCGATCTGATCTTTGCTGTCGACTCGATCCCGGCCATCTTCGCCATCACGAGCGACCCGTTCTTGGTGTTCACCAGCAACGTGTTCGCGATTCTCGGTCTGCGATCACTCTACTTCGCATTGGCCGGCCTGGTGAAGAAGTTCCGATACCTGAAGGTCTCGCTCGCACTGGTCCTTATGATAGTGGGCGTGAAGATGCTGCTTGCCGAATGGCTGAAGCTCGCCCTCGGGAAGCACTTCAACTTGTACTTGCTGGCTTTGATACTCTCGGTCCTGGCAGGCGGCGTGGCAGCATCCGTACTTGCGGAGCGTCGTCGCATGAGCCGCCCAACAAGCCGCTGAAGCCGCCGGCCGCGGGCTTCAGCCAATCGGGCGGCCTCAGCTCGACACAAGGCATGGTAGCATCACGCGCGGCCGCAGCTTAGCCGCCATCCGTTATCCAACAAGTGACAGACCGGCCTCTCACGTCGGTAACACGGGTTCGATTCCCGTTGGGACCACCAAATTTTTTGCGCCGCAAAAAATTTAGAGCATTGGAGCATTCGACATTGGAACAATGGAAAATGCGACAATGCGGTCCACTGATCTACTGTTCTACTGATCCCGTGTCCGGGCTTTCTTATTTTTAGAGCATTCGAGCAATAGAACAGTGGAGCACTAGCAACGAACAGAAGAACTGCGAGAATGCCGTCTGTTGTTCCTTTACTCTTCCATTCCTTCCAGCGAGTGTTGACCCTATCACACGCGTTTGGTAGAAAGATCTTACAGTGAGAGCCAGAGTTAATCTTATCTTTCTGCTTTTCCTGCCGCTTGCCAGCGCAATGCTGGGAGACGCCGTCGACGTCGCTGCCAACCCCAACGATATCAGCGAGCAAGACACCTTCGACGCGGACGATCTCGATCCTTACGTCACGCCACCGCGGTCAGCAGTCGTCCGAAATCGTCCACAAAGGGATAGATCGTCGGCCAGGATGTCGATCGGGGCCTCGCCCCGTCGAGAATATTTTCTTGCTCTCGGAAGGATCAAAAACCCCTTCGGCTTCTCACAGCAGGATCTCCATAGCTTTCAGATGGTCTTTCGCATTTAGCAGCCCTCCTCCTTTTCCCTCCAATTGTTTGGACCCGCGTTAGTTTCGACGCGTCCGAATCGCTTTAGTCAGAGTTTGCCCTCTGCTGCAGCTGTACGGCCGCGACCGGGACTCGTTATCGCGTCTCCCAGCGCCGACCCGGAAATTGGACCGATAGAACCGTGGGCGCTGATTCGGAGCCGGAAGGGAGTTCGCATGAACATCCTGACGATTGCGTTTTTAGTCGCGGTTTTCGCGTTGTACCTCGTTAAGGCCACTATCGGGCTACAGGATCAAGCCGGTGCCCTTATCGCCGTCCTTCTTGTCTTGGTGTTGCACGGGATGAGCCGGCGGGCAACTGCCGATGTGATTTTACATCTGCGTGGCGCGAGGGAAATTCACCCATCGGAGGCACCGTGGCTCTACGGCCTTGTGGAAGAACTGACGCTACGGCACCGGATTAGGATGCCCAAGCTATGTTTGCTGCCCGGGAAAGATGAAGTTGCCTACGTCGTGGGAGGCGGCACCAGACACCTGGTGGTGGCCATTACGGAAGGCATGTTCCAAAGCCAGGCCGAAACGACCCTGCGCGGAATACTGACCGACGAACTATTGCGGAACAGACGCCGCCATTGGGTCATCGGCGCAGTCGTCGCAGCGACAACTGGCGCAATGATGATGCTCGCGCTCTCCGGCAAGTGGGAGTAACAACGCCGAGCCGCGACCATGACAACCACGGCCTTATGAACCGGCAAATGAGTGTTTGCGAGACCCATGACGGAAACTACAGGAAGGAAAAGCTATGGCAACGGACCGGATAATGCTTTGGGTTGTGTTTAACATTTTTGTCTTCGGCATGTTGGCCCTCGATCTGGGCGTGTTTCACCGAAAAGCTCACGCGGCCACGACCAAAGAGTCCGCGACTTGGTGCGCAGTTTGGGTCACGCTCGGGCTGATATTTAATGCCGGAGTCTATATTTTTCTCGGACCGGAAAAGGGACTCGAATTTTTGACCGGCTATTTGATCGAATATTCCTTAAGCGTCGATAACATTTTTGTCTTCATCATCATCCTCTCGTATTTTTCCGTGGCGCCGGCGTACCAACACCGCGTGCTCTTCTGGGGCATTCTCGGCGCGCTCGTTATGCGCGGGATTTTCATTGGGACCGGCGCTTTGCTCCTGCAGCAGTTTCACTGGATCATTTACATTTTCGGCGCATTTTTAGTCTTCACGGGAATCAAAATGCTCTCGAAACAGGAAATTACCGTTACACCGGAGAAAAATCCTCTACTCCAGCTGCTGCGCCGCTTCATGCCGGTCGCGACCGAATACGATGGTAAACGTTTTTTCGTGAGGAAGAACGGCAAACTTGCCGTCACCCCACTTTTTGTCGTCCTGTCGGTTATTGAGACGACGGACCTGATTTTTGCGGTGGACTCGGTTCCGGCCATCTTCGCGGTCAGCCAGGACCCCTTCATCGTCTATACGTCAAACGTATTTGCGATTTTGGGCCTTCGGTCGCTCTACTTTCTTTTGGCTGGGGTAGTTGACCTGTTTATTTATCTTAGATACGGGCTCGGCGTGATCCTCGGATTTGTCGGCATCAAAATGCTACTCAGCTCTGTTTACAAGATTCCCATTGGTTTGTCGCTCGCCGTGATCCTTGGCATACTCACTCTTTCTATCGTAGCTTCTCTCGTCGCGCCGCGAAGAGAACCGGCATCAAACGGCAGTTTTCCGGATGCATAAAATGACGACTCCACGCCTCTCTCAATAACCCTTTTTTCACAGCACACTCTTTCCACCGAAGCGGCTCTGCCACTACGGGATGACTTCCTTGTTGTAAACGTTGTCCTTTGCCCCGCCGGCCATGCCGTTGCGCAAAAGGGCCGCCCGGCTCGGAAGGGATCTGAGGCTTACCTTCTACGATGCCTCTTTCCTAGCACTCGCCGTAGAGCTTGATTGTCCGTTTATCACCGCCAACCGGCCGTTCTTCGACCGCGCCCGCTCGCTTCCTCGCGTCCGCCACCTCGCCAAGATCGGCCCGCTTTAATTCCGGTATTCGGCGACGGGTCCCGGGCGGACATTGAGCTGGCAGTGCAGCGTTACAGGTTAATCGGAGAGCAGTCATGAAGAAGAAACAAGCACGGCAAGTGAAGGGCGCAAACAATGTGTTCCTTGATCTCGGCTTCCCACCGCATGAGGCCGCTGTGATGCT
>JBGPGE010000029.1:0-41943 GCA_041483675.1 Binatia bacterium | reverse complement strand
GCCGCTAACCGACAGCACGGTTTACACCAAAGGCACCGGGGCGGTTTATCCGGTGATGGACATCCAGCCGGCGATGTACGTGGTGGATAGCCATACGGCCCGCAACCAGGGCGACGCCAACGGGCAGAACTTCACCTTCACCTACGACTACGGCGGCCTCAAATACCACCACTTGGGCCGAGGCGGACTGGGGTTTCGTTGGATACGGACGGTCGATGAGACGGCTCAGGCTACCGTCATAGCCAACTTCAAGCAGGTACACCCAACAACCAAGCTTCCCGACTTCCCGTTCATCGGCCTGCTGGAAAGCTCCCAGACTCTCGACGCCGGGGGCAAGCTCTTCGCCCAGGTGACCAACGAGTATGAGGACCTCGACACCCAGCCGACACAGCCTAAAGTGCACTTTCCGGCGCAGAAACGGACGGTCAAAGACCAGTGCGATGGCTTGGTCGACGCCCAGGGCCAGCCGCTCTGCCTAAAGACGGCCGTCACCTCCGAGTTCGACAGAGAAGGTCCCGGCGGCAAGACCTTCGGCAATCTCATCCACACCTTCCACGAGGGGGATACTTCGATCAGCGGCGATGAGCGCCACGAGCGGACCGAGTGGGTCTTCAATACCACCGGAACTAATTGGCTCCACCGGCCTAAACACACGCGCCTTCTCGACTCAACCGATACCGTGGTTGCGAGAGAGAAATGGCTTTACTACGACGACCAGGCCTACGGAGTCTTGAGCACGCGCGGCCTAGTGACCAAGGAGGAGAGCAGTTTGACCGGCACCCGCGGGGACGCTGCCAATCCCACGGTCACTCACGGCTACGACGGCTTCGGCAACCGAACCGTCACGACGAACGCGCTTAACTGTCCGATCACAACCACGGTTGACGCTCTGACTAAAACTTTCCCGGCAACGGTCACCAACTGCGCCGGTCACGTAACGAGCTTCACCTGGGACCCCCGCTTCGGGGCCAAGCTCACCGAGACCGATCCCAATCTCCAGGTTAGCACCTTCACCTTCGACGGTTTCGGCCGGCCCACCAGCGTCGTCGGCCCGCTCGACAGCCCCTCGTTCCCGTCGGTGACTATCGCCTATCTTAACTGGGGCGATCCCCAATTCCAGAGCATCAGGACGTCCAAGAGGAAAGATCACGGCGGGACCGCCCTCGTCGTCCGGGAGGAGTTCTTCGACGGATTGGGGAGGTTCGATTTCATCAAAGCCACCGGCCCCAACGATCCCGCAACCGGCCAGGCGCGGATGATCGTCGAAGACAGCGTCTATGACTCCAGAGGACTGGTTACGCGCAAGACCCCGGCGCGCTTCGAAGCGGAAGCGGCGCTTCCTTTCTGGGAATACACCTACGATGTCCTCGGCCGCCAGACACGCGCGGACCAGCCGGATAATAGATTCTCCCGGACGATCTACGAGCCGGGTAAGGTGACGACGATCGACGAGCGCTTCGTTGAGAAGACCAAGCACTTCGACGCCTACGGCCGGGTGGTAGAGATCGACGAGAAAAACAACGGCGGCGCGGATACCTACACCACGAGCTACGAATACGACACCGCCGGGTCGCTCGTCCGGGTAACCAACCATCTCGGCCACCACACGAGAATCAAATACGACCCGTTGGGGCGGAAGATCGCCATGTGCGATCCCAACATGGGCGCCGGGCCGAATACCACGGCGTGCGAGACGACCACGCCGGGCGCATGGGTCTATAGCTACGACAAGGCGGGGAATCTTAGATTCCAGACCGACGCGAAGAGTCAAATGCTTGAATTCAGATACGACCTGCTCAGCCGCCAGGTGAAGAAACTTTACCCCGATGCCAGAGAGATCAACTGGACTTACGACGATCCGGCAGTGCTTTACTCCAAAGGCCGGCTCACCCGCGTGGACGACTTGAACGCGATGGTTACGACCTTCGCCTACGACAAAGTCGGCCGGGTTACGCAGACCCAGCGTGTAATCGACGGCTATACCTACACGATGTCGCAGACCTATAACGCCTTGAACAACGTGACGAGCGAGATGTTCCCGGACTTAGACAGCGCCAACTACACCTACGACGAGGCCGGGTGGCTCAAGTCGGTCGGCGGCTACGTCAACCAGATCGTCTACAACGCCAGAGGGCAGAAAGACCAGATCGACTACGCCAATGGCGTGACCACAACGTTCGATTACTACGACCAGAATCCGCCGCCTGTGAGCGGGCAGTTCATCAACTTCGCCCTGGAGAATAGAACCACCACCGGACCGGGCGGAACGCTGCAGAATCTGTCTTACGACTACGACGAGGTAATGAACGTCAAGACTGTGGTGGACGCGGTGTTTACCGGCAACCGCAATTTCGATTACGACGACTTGAGCCGTCTCGTCTCAGCCTCCGGGACCTTCGGCGGCACAGATCAGAGCCAGGTCACGCAGGGCTACACCTACGACGCCATCGGCAATATCCTCACCAAGGCGGGCGTCACCTATTCCTATGATCTGAACCGCCCGTCGTTCGTGACTTCGACTTCTGATGGCAAAACCTACACCGCCGATCCGAACGGCAACACGCTGACCGGCGCGGGGCGGAGCTTCGCCTGGACGGCGGACAACCGTGTCGAGTCGGTCACCATGGGCGGCACGACGGCGATGGATTACGACTACACAGGACAACGAGTCAAGAAGTACGGCCCGCTCGGTCAAGTTCTCTACCCCTTCGCCGGCTATGAGATCGGCCCTGATGGAACAAAGACTAAATTCTTCAGAGCCGGAACCGAGCTGCTGGCTGCGAAACAGTCTCCGGTCGTAAACCCTGAAAAGCTGCTCTTCTACCACAACGACCATTTAGGCGGCGTCAATGTCATCAGCGATATCAACGGCGCGCGGATTCAGCTTACGGAATACGATCCGTGGGGAAAAGTAAGCAGGACCGACCCGGCGACAAACTCCCCCGACCCTGAGAAGAGATTCACTGGACAGATACTTGATCCAGAGAGTGGTCTCTACTACTATGGGGCGAGATATTATGATCCCGACCTCGCCCGCTTCATCAGTCCCGATCCCATTGTCCCCTCCCCCGGCGATCCACAATCACTCAACCGTTACTCCTATGTCCGAAACAACCCGGTCAAGTACATCGACCCGACAGGGCATTCCTTCTGGAGCGCGATCGGGAATTTGTTTAGCGGTTTCTTCAAGTCTATCGCAGGAAAAATTGCGGGCTTCGCCATCGCGCAATGGCTGGGAGGTCCTCTTGGGCAGATCCTTGGGAGCATCGCCAGCCGGATAGTCAACTCCGCCATGAGCGGGGGCGGCTTTGGGCTTAACACATTCACGGGAGGTTTCACTGACGGTATTATGTCGGCGGCCACTGGGGGAGGAGGCGGAGACGGCGGAGGCATGAACGTTGGTATGGCTATGGCCCCGGATGCGAACGCCGCCGCAGTGGGAGACGGTGGGGGCTCTTCAGTTGCCCCGCAGTTTGAGCCTATACGGTTCGATGACCGCACAGAAAAGATTCTTGCCGGACTACACCCTGATGTTGCCGCAAAGTTTAGAGACCAGATGATTCGAATCAGTCAGGACGATCTCGGCGTAGACGTGCAGTTGGGTGGAGGTCTCCGAACGTATGCTGAACAAGATGCAGCCTTTGCGCTGGGGAGAACTGCTTCTGGTTCCATCATTACGAACGCGAGGGGAGGAGAAAGCTATCACAATTTTGGAGTCGCGTATGATATTAGGCTATATGAGCCGAACGGACAATACATAAGCAACGGAAGTGATATCGCCTATCAACAAGCGGGTCGGATTGGAGAGGAGATAGGGCTCACGTGGGGTGGCCGCTTTAAGAGCCTCTTTGATCCGAGCCATTTTCAACTAGATCGAGGTATCGACATAAAGACGATGCGACAGCGCTTTCAGTTGGGTCTCGACGTTTTCACGGGGCAGTGATTATGAAATTACTTATCAACTATTTTCGGTGGCAGCGGTTCGCCATCGCAATTCTGTGGTTGCTGCTTGCGTCAAGTAGTTTCCATTCGGCGACCGCGGGCCAGCCAACATCCGTGGTTGGCAAAGGGCCGCAAATTGTAGACCTTCGTGCATTCTTGTATTACCACGAGAAAGGTGAGTTTGATCGACGGGATCTGCTGTTAGGTTATATGGCATTGAGGAATGTCTTTATTGGCGAGGGCGATGCCGAAGCTCCTTCCGGCGCGATGCTTGTGCTTGTGGCTCTTCAGCATTCCTCCTTCACAGTGAAAAATCTCACTGGCACAAGTCTTAGGCTGACCGTGCAAGCCGGCAAGCGAACTCTATTAAATCAAGAAGTATCGCTGATGTCGTTTTTCAGCGAGAAATCGAAGATCGAAGTCCCATTCATGGTTCATGGCATTGCGTGCGAGCGTCTAGAGATTGTCGCCCGAGTAAAAGTTGGTGGTCGTGAGTTAGGCTCATTGGCGCGTACGGCAAACTTTCAATGTGGAGAATGAGACATTTTTCGCGCTGAGTAAACCTTCCCGAATCCGGCCTCTACTACTATGGCGCGAGATACTATGATCCTGACCTCGCCCGCTTCATCTCCCCCGATCCGATCGTCCCCTCTCCGGGTGATCCTCAATCCCTTAACCGCTACTCGTATGTCCGAAACAACCCCGTCAAACACATCGACCCGACGGGGCATTCTTTCTGGAGCGCGATTGGGAATTTCTTCAAAGGCTTCGGCAAGTCCTTCGCGGGCTTGGCTACGGGAATCGCCGTCGGCTATCTCACCGGCGGTCTTGGCGCCCCGATTGCCGGGATGCTCGGAGGGATGGCGGCCGGAGCGGTCAACAGCGCCATCAACGGGGGAGGTTTCGGGTTAAATGTCTTTACTGGAGGAGTCCTTGGTGGCATCGCGGGGAGCATCGGTCCGGGAATATACGAACACTTCGGCGGGGGATTTGGCGGCGCGATCCAAGCCGGGGCCGTCACCGGTGCAGTTCTTGGCGCGATCAACAGCGTTATATCCGGTGGGGACTTCCTCCAGAACGTCGCCTTCGGTGCCCTCGGAGGCGGGATCGTCGCTGGCGTTCAGTCACTTGCGAAGGCTGGCTGGGAATATGCCAAGAGTTGGACAGACGAGTCTTCGGAAGAAGGCCAACTCAAGCCGCTGTTTAACGACCGTGGAGACCGCGTAACCGCCGGCACACGGTACTGTCTAAACTGCGAAAACGATGAGCCGAAGTGGTACGAGATGCTCCGAGAAAACAGTCCGAAAAATCGTATTTTCGGCATCGAATACGACGTCAATTCTCCGTTCGGCCGTGCCATAAACTATATCTCTAAGGTTCACGACTTCTTCAATAGTTGGTCATACGAAAAAGGAAACTATGTTTCGATGGGAAAACTGGACATCGCGTTCGACGTGTACAGCTTCCTCGGGATGCCGATCGCTGCTGTCTATACCGGCGTCGCCTTGGCACCGCCGACGTATTTTCAACCGACCTACAAGTTAGATAAGGATTCTCATGGGAGCATGTTCTAAAAGGATCATATTCTTGGTGGCCGTAACATTCGCGGGTACCTGTTAGCTCTGACGCTTGGCTGTTTCGCGGTCGCAAAGGATCACGTCGTCAGTAAGCCGACGATCATGCCAACCCCAGACTGGAAAATAGAGCAAGGCTGTGGTTACGAGCATTGCGGCCCGCCGCCGGTCGATTTTTTAGTAAGAAGGGACCTCTCGATTCGCGTTGAAAATCACAACGACAGAACCGACAACACCTTTGCGATAGGATTGGCTTTTCTCCCAAAGGTTAATGCTGAAGTCAGATTTAATCCATCGCTCGTTGTTGCTCAGTTAGCCGACGGACCAAGATTTCGCGCCAACGGGTATCCATGCTCCGGCAAGATTTGGAATCCGGCCTATCGTCGCTCGGTTTCTCCTATTACCTCGTCTGTAGTTGTTCCCAAGTTAAATTGCTTCCTGCTCTTTTTTGACGCGTCGCCACCTGATGTCAGCGACGAATTTAAAATGCGGATCGACGGAGTCATTTTAGGCGGGCAACCTGTAAATATCCCCGAAGTCACGTTCCGGAAAGGAATTTCAAGATGGTAGGCTTCCTATCCCGCCAGATACGATGATCCCGACCTTGCCCGCTTCATCAGTCCCGATCCGATCGTTCCATCTCCGGGCGATCCGCAGTCACTCAACCGTTACTCTTATGTCCGCAACAACCCGGTCAAATACATCGACCCGACCGGGCATTCTTTCTGGAGCGCGATTGGAAACATCTTTAAGGGGTTTTTCAAGTCCATCGCAGGGAAGATCGCCGGCTTCGCCATCGCTCAATGGCTCGGCGGCCCTCTTGGGCAGATACTCGGGAGCATCGCCAGCCGAATAGTCAACTCCGCGATGAGCGGAGGGGGCTTCGGGCTTAACAGCTTCGCAGGGGGACTCGCGGATGGGATTATGTCAGCCGCTACTGGGGGGCAAGGCCCGCCGGGGGGAGGGGGCGTAAGCGATTCGCCGGGCAGCGCTGGGGCGGCCGTCGATACGCTTTCAGGCGGCGCTGATGCAAACTCCGGCAGTGGAGTGATAAACCTGGGCACCGGAGTCGTCAATGCATGGGAAAAATCAAGTACCGGTGAATATTTCGTACGTACTTACGGAGCTGAGCGTTATAGCCTCGAACTTGTAAGGGAGGCAACAGGCGCGGTCCCGCAAAGCGATGGTTGGGGTATAAGATTCCCCAATATCCAGTTCGGTTTTGATTCCCCTGTCGGAGGCGGCCAAGGAAATATCCCATTCCTGAATCCCGAACAGGGCATTACGAGTCAGCGGAGAGGTCCATCAGCCAATTTTCCCATTGGAATAGGTGTGATTTCTGTAAGACCAGCTGGTGATGTCGGAAGCGGGACAGGGTTTCTTATTGGTTCTGTTTCGACCCTAGCTGGAGGATTTAGTGTAGCTCTAAATGTAAATGATGGATCTTCACGCTGGACATGGCTGTGGGCGTCCGTGAATTTTCCAGTCGGCCCTGGAGTGAACTTTTATATTCGCCCCGCGGTACCGATCGACGACAGTCTAAAATTCTCAGGGGTACCCTAGACCGCATGTTCAAAGTAAATACAGGTGAGGGAGGAACTCAATGCGCCAGCTTTTCTTATTCGCGGTTATCTTTTACGGAATTACGGGACTGTTCTGTCTAATTTCAGATACGGTGAAAAAGAAAAGCATCAAATTCACAAAGAAGGAATTAATGTCGGTTCTTTTCAGAACACTAGGCTACGGCACGGTTGTCCTGATAATGACCTATGTTTATTGGTTTTTCGGCATCAAGATGGAATGATACGGTAGAAAGTCGGGTGGAGAAGAAGAAAAGGGTCTGTCTTTTCTTGATCCAAGAGCCGGCTCATGTCTGCGCCGGGCACCAACTCACAGAATCGTTCCTATGACCATGTGGAAAACGTCAACGACATTATCGATACCCTCTTTACCGAAAGCCGAAGTTTTGGCTATGATGACTTAAATCGCTTGGCGTCAGCCAGCGGAAACGACCTGCTGGCTGCAAAGCAGTCTCCGGTCACGAATCCGGAGAAAAAGCTCTTCTACCACAACGACCACCTCGGCGGCGTCAACGTCATCAGCGATATCACCGGAAACAGAATCCAGCTTACGGAATACGAGCCGTGGGGGAAAGTAAGCAGGACCGACCCCGCGACGAACTCCCCCGATCCTGAAAAGCGCTTCACCGGCCAGATACTTGATCCGGAGAGCGGCCTCTACTACTATGGGGCGAGATACTATGATCCCGATCTCGCAAGGTTCATCTCCCCCGATCCCATCGTCCCAAGTCCGGGCGATCCCCAGTCACTCAACCGCTACACCTACGTCCGCAACAACCCCGTCAAGTACATCGACCCCACGGGCCACTCCTTCTGGAGCGCCATTGGAAATTTATTTTCTGGTTTCTTCAAGTCTATCGCTGGAAAAATCGCGGGCTTCGCCATCGCGCAATGGCTGGGCGGCCCTCTTGGGCAGATACTGGGGAGCATCGCGAGCAGGATAGTCAACTCCGCTATGAGCGGAGGGGGCTTCGGGCTTAACAGCTTCACCGGAGGCTTCACTGACGGAATCATGTCAGCCGCTACTGGCGGAGGCGGGGGAGGAGGTGGAGACGGCGGAGGCATGGCGGAGGAAAGCGGGAGTATTGGGGAAGTTCCCGGATATACGGAGACGGGTAAAACTAGTTGGAGAGCAGATAATGACCAAATATTCACCAACGCGGCGAATAACTATAATAGGGCCTATGGCCTTCAACCAGAAGACCAGGGGTATCGGACACCGCAGTTCGTAAAGGCGTGGGCTATGATTGAATCCGGCGGGAACAAAGAGGCGTTTCTGTCCGATCCACTGCAAGTTAACGTTCCTGGAGATTGGGATGCAGCGAAGTTAAGAATCGCGGGTTTGACCGGACCAAATCAAACGATGACACCGGAAATTAGTGCGGCCGCTGGCTTAGAATGGTTGCGATACAAATCGTTTCTGCGCGATGGGCAAGGCGGAGTGACCTACTTGGGAGACTGGGGCGGCCTTCAAAGGTATAACGGAAGTCCCGCAATTCACGACGCTGCCAGCCGTATGTGGGGGCTGGATTACCACCCAGGTATGATACACAAAGATTGGTATGCTTCCATCATTTTGCGCTTCGAGCGTCAAATGCTACAGCAACCAAATTTTAACATCGATTATTATTATAAATAGGTGCTGGAATGTTAAAATTTCGTGTTCGGATATACCTCTGGCTGCTCTGGTGTTTGTTCGTCGGGCCGCCGCCCGCCTTTGCATTGAGATGTGACGCAAATGAACCCGCTCTCGGGCGTTGGGAGCTGATACAGATCTTGCGGCAAGGTGGCTTTTCCAACGGAATCGATGAGTATATGGAACTCAAACGGTTAGGAAACATTAAAACAGGAGAAAAATGTTTTACCCTGTTCGTATATACGCGGGAATCCCAATCGGCACCCGCGACAAATTTGCATTACACTGCACGTTTGTTGGTGATCAGGGAATACGAGTATCTAGGAATGTATTCCATGGATACGCTCCCGACAGGGATTCGGCAAAACACGGTCGAATTCCCTATACCAGAAAAATGGGGAAATCGGATAGTTTTTGATAAGAATGGGCCGCCACAAAAGATTCATTTAGACGGTGAATTCCGCGAGCTATTTAAGTAAACGGAAACACGCCACTACGTCCGCAACAACCCCGTCAAATATATTGATCCGACGGGGCATTCCTTCTGGAGCGCGATTGGGAACTTGTTCAGCGGTTTCTTCAAGTCTATCGCAGGAAAAATTGCGGGCTTCGCCATCGCGCAATGGCTGGGAGGTCCTCTTGGGCAGATCCTTGGGAGCATCGCCAGCCGGATAGTCAACTCCGCCATGAGCGGGGGCGGCTTTGGGCTGAACAGCTTTACGGGAGGTTTCAGTGACGGAATTATGTCGTCATTTACCCAAGCCGTTACTGGGGGGCAAAGTCCGCCGGGCGCATCAGGCGATGAAAGTGAGGGAGTCCGATACGCATCCGCAGCTACCGGCTCGGCTTCGGACGCTGGGGGCGCCGCGGGTGACCTAAGGATTGAGTTCATTCAGTTCGATAAGCGAACAGAAAATATCCTTACCGGACTACACCCTGATGTCGCCGCAACTGCTAGGGAACAGTTGATTCGAATGAGTGAGGACGATCTCGGTGTAGACGTAAAACTTTACGAAGGATATCGAACACTGCAAACTCAGGAGGGGTACTTTAACGCCGGCTCATCTAATGTAAAAGTAGGCTATCACAATGTTGGTGCTGCGTATGATATACAACTCTTCGAACCGGATGGAAGGTATATTCAGAATGGAAGTGACATAGCTTATCAACAAGCAGGTCGGATTGGAAAGGAGCTCGGACTTACGTGGGGTGGGGACTGGAAGAACCTTATTGATGCGGGTCATTTTCAATTGGACCGAGGTATTAGCATCAAAACCATGTGGGATAGGTTTAAGCTAGGACGCGATATCTACACGGGAGAGTGAGGTCATCCTATGATAGTACGTATCATTGTAATGCAAATCCTTGCTGCATTACTCGTCGTGATATTACCGGACCTTCATGGCCCTGGAGCGATGAACGCCGGAGAGGTAACCACGAATGCGCCTAAACAGAACGGGATCACGTCTCTTCGCGCGTTTTTATACTATCAAGAGAAAGGCGAGTTCAACCGTGAAGATATACTGTCAGGTCGGGTCAGCCTACGAAACGTAGTTGGTGGTATCTCGGGCGCTGAGGGTCCTTCCGGGGCGATCCTTGTGCTGGTTGGGGTTAGACATACCGCGTTCGGCCAAAAGACTCCAGTTTCCACGTTTGTCAAACTGACAGCAAAAGCCGGAAAGAAAAATATATCAACACAAGAAGTCAACCTGAGATCATTCTGGAGCGAGCAAGAGACTATTGAAGTTCCATTTATGGTTCACAGAACCGGCTGCGAACCGCTTGAAATTACCGCTTCGTTTGTGGAACAGAACAAAACTGTCAGTTCACTCTCTCGCACCGCAAACTTTCATTGCGGTGAATGAAATGGGGCGAGGCAATTGGGGGAGAGAAAAGGGGACGCGAACCTTTTATCCCCCAATCCCGATAACCCAACGACTACTTTTGCTTTCGACGGCTTCGGCCGGCCCACCAGCGTCGTCGGCCCGCTCGACAGCCCCTCGTTCCCGTCGGTGACCATCGACTATCTCGACTGGGGCGATCCAGAGTTCCAGAGCATCAAAACGTCGAAGAGAAAAGATCACGGCGGGACGGCCGTCGTCGTCCGGGAAGATTTCTTCGACGGCCTGGGGAGATTCGATTTTATCAAATCCACCGGGCCCAACGATCCCGCTACCGGCCAGACGCGGATGATCGTCGAAGACAGCGTCTATGACTCCAGGGGGCTGGTTACCAGCAAGAAACCGGCGCGCTTTGAGGGGGAGACACCGCTGCCTCCTTGGGAATACACCTACGATGTCCTCGGCCGCCAGACACGCGCGGACCATCCGGATAACCGGTTCTCCCGGACCATCTACGTAATACGTTGTTGACTAGCTTGACTGGCTGAAATAAGCAGCCGCGTCTCCTCACCCGCTCCACCGACCATTCCTTCGTCCCCTCCGCCTCCGACGGCAAGACCTACACCGCCGATGCCAACGGCAACTTATTTCGCCTCTTCCGTAAACCCAGGCGATAGATTATAATTAACCCATTGCAAGTCGGGAGGCGTATTGAACCGCAAACAATATCTGAATCCGCTCCTTGCTATGGCGCTGGGTTTGACTCTTGTAGCACTGCCCGTGTCGCTCAGTCCCACAGCCGTCTACCCTGCCGAACAGACCGCAAACAAAGTTGCCCCGATCCGGCGGCTTCCTGGATTCGACGAACTAAAGAGAGCCGCGGAGGCCCAGAGGCAAGCCGCTGAAAGCGGGCGGCTGGCGCCTCTGGCCGAGGAACAGGCGGCGGCCAAGCCGACTCCACGCGCCGCCGTCATCGCGAGCGGTTTCCTCGGGATGGATTTCAACGACACTCCCGGCTATGTCCCGCCCGATACCCATGCGGCCACGGGGCCGAATCACATAGTCGAAACCGTCAACACCACGGTCGCCTTCTTTAACCGCACGACCGGCGCAAATATTTTTCAACAGGACCTGTCCGTGTTTTTCGGCCCGGTTGGGGCCAGCACGAATCTCACCGATCCGGTGGTGGCCTACGATGAATTAGCCGGTCGATTCTTCATCGGCGTCCTGGATTTCGGTCCGGCCGTCACCATCGCGCGCCTGCTCTATGCCGTGTCGAACAGCTCGGATCCCACCGGCGGGTTTACCGAGATGCATTCCATCGACGTGGACGAGGCCGGCTTGATCTGCGCCGGGTTGGTGGGCGGCGACTTCACTCGGACCGGCTGGAATGCCGACGCTCACGTCTTCACGTTTAACATGTTCAATTTCGCCGGCACCTGCTACGACCACGTCGCCATCATCACGATCGACAAGAGCACCGTGCTGGATGCCAATAACGCCACCTTCACCGTCTACCACGCCGACCGTGATGGATCGAACCACTTCAGTCTGGTGCCGGCGACGATGCACGGCTCCTCGACGGGCGATCCCATGTGGTTCGTCGAGGAATCGATTTTCGCCAACGAGCTCCGGGTCGTCAAGATGACGAATATTTTGAGCGGCACGCCGACTTTCACCGATACGGATATTCCGGTCGCGGCTTATGGACCTCCCCCCAGCGCGACTCAAAAAGGGGGCGGGCGGTTCATGGATACGGGCGACACGCGGGTACTGCACGCCGAGTGGAGGAGCGACCGGCTCGTGGCGGCACAGACCGTGGGTCTCTCCGGCGCCGCTCGCGCGCGGTGGTATGAATTGGACACCTCGGGCGTCTCGCCCGCGCTCACGCAGCAGGGCGCAATCGCTCCCGGCTCCGGCATCCACACCTACTACCCGTCGATAGCCATCGCCGCCAACGGCGATCTCGGCATGACCTTCATGCAGTCCTCAAGCGCGGAATTCATGTCGATGTACGTGACCGGGAGAGAGGCGGGCGATGCGCCGGGGACCATGCAGACGCCCGTCCGGGCAAAGGCCGGCCTGCGCACCTACGCCTCCTTCGACTGCCCATCTTCGGGCGATGTCTGCCGGGCCGGCGATTTCAGCGGCATCACGGCCGATCCCGACACGACGAACACGTTCTGCGCCGCCAATGAATACGCCACTTCGGCGGCGTCGGAGAACTGGGGCACCTGGATCACCTGCTTCTCTCTCGGCGGTCACGATCTCGCGGTGCTGAGCATCACCGCTCCCAGGACGGCGAGAGCGGCGAGTCCTCTGACGCTCCCGGTGAGCGTGGTGATCCAAAATAGAAGCGACCACAATGAAACCGTGTCGGATGCCGGAAAGCTGGGCAATGGCGTCACGACCGGACTGGTCCGCTTAAGCGTCGATGTGGTGGATGATGACGGAGAGAGTTGCCAGCCGGCGGGCATTGGACTCGACGGCGCAAAAAACGCGCGGCTGTTCAGCGCGGGCGCAAAAGTGTTAATCCCGGGGCGAACCATGACGGTTTATTATCTGGTGACTTACGACTGTCCCAACGCTAAATTGCAAAACAGAACTGATCCTAGTCCAGGGGATTACAGCCACGCGGCTACGGTGCATCACGATGCGCTCGCCGGGAAGGATGACGCGCATGCGGCCGACGACAGTTGCCCGCGCAACGCTCTCCCTGGACGGTTGGATTCGTTCCCGCCGCCCAGAGGGACCAAGGACATAGGCTGCGGCGCAAAAAAACCGGACGGCACGCTGGGTAATCCGGTGGTCACGGACGTGGTGCGATGAACTACTACCCCGCAGCACGCTGTGGGATATCGAAAGATTTTGTGATCATTTTTCCCAAAGTTGTCACCCCCGAATGTTTTTATCGGGGGTCCAGCCCGAGTTCGCCTGGATTCCCGCTAAAAGCATGCGGGAATGACGGACTTTGACCCATTCGACTTTGCTCAGGGTCATGGTGAGGAAGATCGAACCATGAGAAGACTCGGAATCGCCAATACGCGGCAAGCACGGGAAATTGACCCGAGCAGAGATTAAATCTCTTCTCGGGTGACGCGCAGAACTTCCCCAAGCGTGGTTACGCCGTCGCGGACCTTCTGCCATCCGTCGTCCCTCAATAAGCGCATTCCTTGAGAGATCGCCAGGGTGCGGATCGAGTTGGCGTCGGCGTGCTGGATGATGAGCTTGCACATCTCGGGCGTCGCCTGAAGCCACTCAAAGATGCCGAGGCGGCCCAAATAGCCGGTGCCGGAGCAGGCGTCGCAACCGACCGCGTCCCACACCGTCCGGGGCACATTGCCGCCGAATTCTTGCGCGCTCGAACTCGGCAGCGCGATCTCCTTGCGGCAGGCAAAGCACAGCTTCCTCACCAGCCTCTGCGCCAGAACGCCGAGGAGCGCTGAGGCCAGCAGATAATCTTCGACTCCCATCTCCAACAACCGCGACACCGCGCCCCCGGCGTCGTTGGTGTGCAAGGTCGAGAAGACAAGATGGCCCGTCAACGCCGCCTGGATGGCGATCTCCGCCGTCTCGGGGTCGCGGATCTCTCCCACCATGATGACGTCGGGGTCCTGGCGCACAATCGAGCGCAGCCCGTTGGCGAAGGTGAGGCCGATCTGCGGCTTGACGTGGATCTGGTTGACGCCGTTCAACTGGTACTCCACCGGGTCTTCGATCGTAATGATCTTCTTGCCGGGGTCGTTGATTTTTTGCAGCGCGCAATAGAGCGTGGTGCTCTTGCCGCTGCCCGTCGGGCCGGTCACCAGGATCATCCCGTGCGGCTTGGCGATCATGGCGCCGAAGCGCTCCAGCATGTCGACGGGAAAACCCAGGGATTCCAGGTCGGTGAAGATCTGCGACCGCTCCAGCAGCCGGATCACCACGCTCTCGCCGTAGAGCGTCGGGATGGTGGAGATGCGGAGATCGACGTCCTTGCCCGCGACCTTGACCTTGATCCTGCCGTCCTGGGGAAGCCGCCGTTCGGCGATGTTGAGCTGAGCGAGAATCTTCAGGCGCGAGATGATCGCCGCCCTGAGGTGGCGCGGCGGCGGATCGATCTCATGAAGAATCCCATCGATGCGGTAGCGGATCTTGAGCTGATGCTCGAACGGCTCGATGTGGATATCGGAAGCCCGGCTCTCCAGCGCCCGGCTGAGCAGCTGATTCACCAGCCGGATCACCGGCGCCTCCGACGCCATGTCGCGCAGGTGCTCGACCGCTTCCTGATCGGCGGATTCCACCTCGCGGCCGCCGGCCTCGCCGCCGAGAGACTCGGCCGCCGAGCCGTTGCCGAACATCGCTTCGATCCGCGCCGTGATCTCTTTTTCCTTGGCGAGCAGCGGGCGGACTTTGAGTCCGGTTGCGACTTCGAGGGCATGAAGGCGCGCGAGGTCGGTGGGATCGGTCGTGGCGACCAGCAACTCCGCGCCTTCCACTTTCAACGGCACCACACGGGCGGACTTGAAAAACTCCACCGCGTCGAGCAGCGGCTCGAGCGGCAGCGGGTCTGATGGAAAGTCTTTTAAGGATACGACCGGCACTCCGAGATGATCGCTCAAGACGGGCAAGAGGTCCTCTTCCGAGACAAAGCCGAGCTCCACGACGAGCCGGGGCAAGCGCCCGTGTTGCTCTTGCTTGAGCTTGGCCACGCGCTCCATCTCCTCGGTGGAGATCATCCCGCGCTCGATTAAGCGCTCTTCCAATGTGCCATGCGCTCCGATCATCGGCTCCGTCCTCGATCCGCAAGGTGCGCTACGACCCCATCATAGCAGATTGGCACGGCAGGCAAAACTTGGGCATGGGGAGTCAACCGCGAGGCCGGGCGCTAACTCTTCGGTTCCACCCTGCCGTAGCGATCCTCCAGCCGGACCACGTCGTCAAGTTCGGGAGTCGAGGCCTCCAGCACGTCGCACTCCTCGAGCGCGATCATGCGGTGCTTCATGCCCGGATTGATGCGGAAACGATCGCCGGGCTTTAACTGAAGCGTCTCGCGCCGCCCGTCGGATTCAACTTCAAGCTCGAGCAGGCCGCTCCAGAGGTAGATCGTCTCGTCCTTTACCCGGTGATATTGATAGCTCAAGGCCTGGCTTTTGAAAATATGGAGGATTTTCCCCACATACCGGTCGGTATGCGCCCAGATGATTTCATAGCCCCACGGCTTGTCGACTCGGGTTGGAACGTGCGACGTCAAGTCGAACCCTCCGGCAGGGCGGTCTCACTGGTGTGTGACTATTTGGCCTGGCCCTTGTTCTGGGAGCCTAATCCCAGGAGACTGAAGTCAACGTGAAATCCCGTGTTGGAGGGGTTGATTTCCTGCGTCAAGGTGAACGCTACCGTCCAGCACTCGCACTTCGAGAGCAGCTTCACGGCGGCGCGCACACCGGCAAAATGGGTGTCGCGGATATTATAGGCGGAGTTCAGCAAGAAGAGAATGTGGTCGGTTGCGTGATACAAGAGGTTGGCGCTGATCTGACCGAGGACGTTTGTGCCGAATCGTCCCGCGCAGCGGGGGTCCTCGGTATGCGTGCCGCAATACGCCGCGGTAGGAGTGAAACCCAGCCTGAGGCCCTCGAGATCGATATTGGCGTCTTCCGCCAGATAATGGAAGCGCGTCTTGTTGACGAAACGATAGGCCAAGTCAAAGGAATTCGGCCGCATGAAGTCGCGGTCGAGCACGCGCCGCGTAATCGGCCGCGGGTCGTATATGGAAAACAGCGCGGCGGCCTGGCTTACCCGTCCATCGCTCGGATCTATCCCAGCATCGAAACCGAGGGCCAGATAGTCCACGGGGGTAACCCGGAGATTCATATCCAGGTCGGATAGAGCCTTGCCGCCATTCTTTTGGTTAAAGGCGTCATAGCTCAACGCCAGGCGCAGCTTCCCCAACTCCCTGATGTCGCCCGCCCCGAGCGTCGTCACATCCTCAACGTCCCGGTCCTGAGATTTAACTGGTTGTCCGAACTTTCCCCAGAGGCGGTTTGTCAGAGCGAAGGTGACGACGCTCCTGCCGTTGATCCGGTCCGTGCCGTCCATGATCGGAATATCGTGCTGCCCGGTTTGCGGGATGAAGAGGTAACTCACTTCCGGCTCGATGGTATGCTTGAGCTTTTGCACGGAAGAGCTCTCTCCGAAGTCAAACACGCGCCCGAAAGAAGTCCCCACGCGGCCGGTCACTTCGACTAGCCCCCGCGCCGGATTTTGAGCGAGGGTTCTTGTGTGTTTGACACGAAAAGGCGCGCTTGAGTCCCCCGGATTATTTGCCAGCGTGACGACGGTGTCCTTATTTTCGTAGAGGTTGTACACGGTCGCGCGCGGGGCGACGCTTAAGGCGCCGTATAAATAACTGCCCAGGTTAAAGGGCAGCGCCACCTCGGGCCGGAGATCTACGCGCATCCCGGCGGGTCCGTTCCTTCGCACAAAGCTCACGCCCTCGGCGCGCCAGTTGAGCAGCAGCGGCGTCTCTCCGAGCGTGTGGTTCCCCTTGGCGAGAAGCTGCGGCGCCCTCTGGAACGTGTGTCTGTCCTCCTGAATAAAGTCCTGGTAATAGTCCGCCTGCCCCTCAAACTGCACATCGCCCCAATTGCGATAAAAGCCCATGCGCGAGCGGCTATAGCGGCTGCTCCTCAGGTCCTTTTCGTCTTCAAAAGCAAGGCTAAAGCGGCGGGTCAGTTCGCGGGTGAAGAGGTCATCGCTGAAAGCCGCAATATCGCTGTAAGTCTGCCACCCCAAATTAGTCCCCTGGCGATGGCTCCCGACCGCGCTCCAACGCTGGATCGGGATGTTCGGGTCCGCGATCGCGTCGTCTTTTATGCGCTCGTCCGCGTTACTCCGCATCGACTCGTTAAAATAAGATCCCTGGAATTGGATCTGCGTGTCTTTACTGAGGACGGTCCGGAATTCTCCGATAAACCCGAGGCGAGTACGGGTTTCTATGTCGGCGGTGAAGGTTGCGTCCGTGCTCTTGGAAATCGCCCAGAAGTAGGGCAATTGAAATTGGAATCCGTCACGGCCCGAATACCCGAATTTTGGAAACAGAAAACCGCTTTGCCGCTCGGTGTTCAGCGGAAAAATCGCATAGGGGATATACAGGATGGGAACGTCCATGATGTAGAACCAGCCGCGCTTGATGACCCCCGACCCCTCCTGCTTGATATCGATCTCGTCGGCGGAGATCTTCCAGCTCGGCGGGCCGGACTCGCACAGACAGGTGGTGAAAAATCCTTCGTCGATGTGATAGGCTTGGCCGCCAAGTTTTTTAAAGCGGGCGCCGCTGGCGCTGAGATGACCCGACTCGATGAACAGATCGCCCTTTTCAATCTCGCCGGTCTCTTTTCCCAAATTGAATTGGACCCGGTCCGCTCGCTTGACCTTCCACTCGGGGTCGTCGATCGATACGTTGCCGGAAGCCTCCATGTCCTGAGTCTCGCGGTTGACCGACACCTGATCGGCCTTGAGGGTCATCCCTTCCCGCTTGACCTCGGCGTTCCCCTTCCCCTGGACTTTGAGCCCTTTGTCCGTTACCGAGAGCGAGTCGGCGGTGACGTCGATCGATCCTCCGCTCTGCTGGCCCGGCACTTGCGAAGAGGCGCCGAACGCGGGCGCGGTTTGAAAAGAACCTCCCGCTATCGCTAAAGTTATTAGAAGCTGTAAGGCGCGGCGTGACATTGACAGTTCGTTCCCCGTGGTGTCGTTTCGAGAGCAAACGCTTCAGGCCCATCTTATATACAGGAGTTGGGCGCTAGGCAAGTCCTTTTTTCGGGTTTTTCTGACCCTTCGAGCCCGGCCCACCGATCCACCCAGGCCTTGTGTCGATGCAGGGGACCTCTCAGCTAGATGGCGCCACAAGCACCGGCCTTACTTCCCCCAATAAATAGAGAGACCCGGTGACTAGAATCGCCTCGTCGGCAGCGGCGCGGTCCAGCAGGCTCCGCAGGGCTTGGCGAGGGTCGTCACTCACGATTTTCGAGATCCCCTTGACGGCCTCGGCCATCTTTCCAGGGTCGGCGCTGCGCTCCATGGAGACCCGCGTGAGCACGATCTCACCGGCTACGGCCGAGAGCTCGCCCAGCATCAGCGGCCAGTCTTTATCGGCCATCGCGGCAAACAGGACCGTGAGCTTCTTTGGCCCTATAAGGCCGCGGATTTCCTGGACCAGTGTCCTTATCCCCTCGCCGTTGTGGGCGCCGTCAAGAATAACCAGCGGCTGCTGCCGGACTACCTCGAGACGGCCGGGCCAGAGAACCGTCTTGAGCCCTTCCCGCACTGTGGATTCGCTCACGGGAAACTGCCCGGCGGCTATCTCCAGGGCGCAAAGAGCGAGCCCTGCGTTTTGCCTTTGATGGGCGCCGCGAAGCCCAACAGAAAGACCCTTCAGCCGCCAGTTGACCCCGGCATAGTCGAATAGATCATGTTCGCCTGGCGAGACGGTAAAGTGTTGCCCCAGGAAATAGCTCGCGGCGCCTTTGGCCCGGGCGATGCCGCGGAGCAGTTTTTGAACGTCGGAAGGAAGCGACCCGCAGACCACAGCCACGCCGTCTTTGATAATGCCGCCTTTCTCGCGGGCGATGGAGAGGAGGTCTGAGCCTAGATAAGCCTCGTGGTCCTTGGAGATGGTGGTGATGATCGAAACGCAGGGCAGGACGAGATTCGTGGCATCGAGCCGGCCACCCAGGCCGACCTCGACCACCGCCACGTCAACCTTGTGTTCGGCAAAATAGACCAGGGCCATCACCGTGACGAACTCGAAGAAGGTCAAATAGACCCCGGCCGCGCCGGTGCGCGTCTTGACCCGAGCGGCTAGCTCGACGACCTCGTCCTCTGAGATCTCCCGGTCGCCGACGCGTATCCGCTCGGTAAATGAGACCAGGTGGGGCGAGATGTAGAGGGCCGTCCGATAGCCCGCCGTGGTGAGAATCCGGTGGAGCATCGCGGCCGTGGAGCCCTTGCCGTTGGTGCCCGCTATGTGGAACGAGGAATAGCGCCGCTCGGGATGGTCGAACAGAGCCAGCGCCCGCTCCACGCGATGGAGCCTGAGGTCGATCTCCCCGCCGCGCAGGTTGAAAATATAGTCGAGGGTCTGTTGGTAGGAAGGCATGGTGGTCAGGCGCGACGCGTCAGGCACGAGAGTGTAGGGGCGACCGGCCGGTCGCCCCCCTACGGTTGCCGTCTGCCTACTGCCTTCTTGTGGACTTGTTTCATCGCCCGCTTCAGCCGCGCGACGAAGGCCGCCGCCCGTTTCGGTTTGTCCGCGTTGCGCGCTGTTTTCTCAAGCTCTGCGATCAACGCGCTGCCCACGACCGCCGCGTCGGCAAAAGCGGCGATGCGTGCGGCATGTTCCGGCTTCGAAATTCCGAAACCGACTCCCACGGGAAGCCGGCTGTAGCGCCGAATCCGCTCGACCTGACTTTGCAGCCGGCTTTCAAGTTGTTGGCGCGCGCCGGTCACCCCGGTCACCGAAACGTAATAGATAAATCCGCGTCCCTTGCGCGCCACCAGCCGGATGCGCTCGCCATCGCTGGTGGGCGCCAACAGAAAGATCATGTCGAGGCCTGCTTTTGCGGCATGGCGGCCTAGCTCGCCGCTCTCCTCGGGCGGAAGATCGACGCACAAAATACCATCCACCCCCACCGCCACCGCGTCGCGGACAAAGCGCTTAAGCCCGTAACGAAAAATCGGATTGTAGTAACCGAAGAGAATCAGCGGTACGGTCGACTGCCGGCGAAACTTTCGAACCATTTCAAGCACGCGCGGGAGTGTTGCGCCGCCTTTTAAGGCCCGCTCCGAGGCGCGCTGGATGGTCGCTCCATCGGCCATGGGATCGGAGAACGGAACGCCCAGCTCGATTGCGTCCGCCCCGCCCTCCTCCAGCGCGCGGAGAATCTTGAGCGACGTCGCCATATCCGGATCGCCGGCGGTGACGAACGGAATGAGCGCCGCCTCTCCCTTCTTCTTAAGCGCGGCGAATTTTGCGTCGATGCGATTCATCGTCTCAATTTTCGATTTTCGATTTTGATTCAATCTAAAATCGGCAATCTAAAATCCAAAATGGTCAGAGTTTCACTCCCAGATAGTCGCTCACAGTGCCCATATCCTTGTCGCCTCTGCCGGAAAGGTTCATGATCAGGAGTTGGCTTTTCTTGAGACGAGGCGCGAGCCGAATCACCTCAGCCACGGCGTGCGCGCTCTCGAGCGCCGGGATGATCCCTTCGATCTCGGCGAGGACTTTGAGAGCAGTAATGGCTTCGCGGTCCGTCGCCGAGGCGAAGCGCACTCTCCCCGCGTCCTTCAGATAGCTTAACTCCGGCCCCACTCCCGGGTAGTCGAGACCCGCGGCGATGGAATGGGTGTGGCGCACCTGCCCCTGTTTATCCTGGAGCAGATAACTTTTACTGCCGTGCAGCACGCCCACTTCGCCGCCTAAAATCGTCGCCGCGTGGCGGCCGGTGGCGAGACCGGAGCCCGCCGCCTCCACCCCGATCATCTTCACGCGCGTGTCTTTCACGAACGGATAGAACAGTCCCATCGAGTTGCTGCCGCCGCCGACGCAAGCAACCAGGTAGTCGGGGAGGCGGCCTTCCATAGATAAAATCTGCCGTCGCGCCTCCCGCCCGATCACCGACTGAAAATCGCGCACCATCATCGGATAAGGATGGGGCCCGGCGACCGAGCCGATCAGGTAGTAAGTGGTTCGAACGTTGGTCACCCAATCGCGAAGCGCTTCGTTCATGGCGTCCTTCAGCGTGTTGCTGCCGGACTCCACAACTTTCACCGTGGCGCCGAGCAGCTTCATGCGAAAAACGTTGAGCGCCTGGCGCGCCACGTCCTCCTTGCCCATGAAAATCTCGCATTCAAGGCCGAATCTCGCGGCCACCGTCGCCGTGGCCACGCCATGCTGCCCCGCGCCGGTCTCCGCGATGATGCGTTGCTTTTTCATCCTGAGTGCCAGCAGCACCTGGCCGAGCGTGTTGTTGATCTTGTGCGCGCCGGTATGGCACAAATCTTCACGCTTGAGGTAGATCTTTGCGCCGCCCAGTTTTTTTGTCAGCCGCTCGGCGAAATAGAGCGGCGTCGCTCTCCCCGCGTAGTCGTGAAGATAGCGGTGAAACTCGCGGCGAAATGCCGGGTCGCGCCGCGCCTTGCGATAGGCCTGCTCCAGCTCGATCAGCGCCGGCATCAGGGTCTCGGAGACGTATCGTCCTCCGAAGATGCCGAAGTGGCCGTGCCGGTCAGGCGCCTTTCGCGGCGGAGATGAACTCTTTGAGCTTTTCATGGTCTTTGGTTCCAGGTTTCGACTCGACTCCGGTGCACACATCCACGCCGTAGGGCTGAACGAGCCGGATCGCTTCGGCGACATTGCGGGCATCGAGCCCGCCGGCGAGAATCAGCCGGTCGCCGTTCAATCCTTCCAGCCAATTCCACGGAAACGCCGCCCCCGAGCCGCCGTAGCCCGGCGCAAAGGAGTCCAGCAGGTAAAGATCGGCGGGAAATCCTTCGATCCCCGATAGAGATTCCCGATCGCGAACGCGAAAGGCCTTGATAATTTTGAGTTCCCATCCGCCGCAGTAGGCCGCGCTCTCCTCGCCGTGGAACTGAAGCGCCGAAAAAGCCTGCCGGCCATCCTCCAACCGGCCGCAGCAGAGAACTTCGCGCACTTTTTCTTTCGGCTCGTTGACGAACAGAGCGACATTCTCGATTCCCGGCAGCAGCTCGCTTAAAATCGTCCGCGCTTTTTCCGGCTGAACGTAGCGCGGGCTCGGCGGATAAAAATTGAATCCGAGCAGATCCGCGCCCAGCTCCACCGCCTTCAGCGCGTCTTGGATATTCGTAATCCCGCAAACTTTGACTTTAACCATCGCTAGTCGTGAGGCGTAAGGCAACAGGCTTGAGTTCCTGCCTACTGCCTACTGCCTACTGCCTTCTGCCTACTGCCTCAGTAATTCTTTCAACTTCTCCCCCGGCCTGGGCGCGCGCATGAGCGCCTCGCCGATCAGAAACGCGTGGACCCCCAGGCGCTCGAACTTTTCAATCCGCTCCGGGCTGTCGATGCCGCTTTCTGAGACTACCAGAATTCCCGGCGGCACGAGGGGCAACAGCCGCTCGGTCGTCTCCAGCCGGACTTCGAAAGTCTTTAGATCGCGGTTGTTGATCCCGATCAGTTTTGCCCCCGCCTTTAGCGCGGCAGACAACTCTTCTTCCGTGTGCACTTCCACGAGCGCATCCAGCGAGAGCGACCCGGCCGACGCCAGGAATTGTCGAAGCGCGTCCACATCCAGCAGCGCGACGATCAGCAGAACGGCATCCGCGCCGAAACTCCGCGCCTCGAAGATCTGATACTCGTCGAGGACAAAATCTTTCCGCAGCAGAGGAAGACTTACTGCTTTCTTGATCCGTTCGAGATAATCGAGACTGCCTTGAAAAAAGCGCTCTTCCGTCAGCACGGAGAGGGCCCTCGCCCCGGCCGCGGCCAACTCCCGCGCCAGTTGGACGGCGTCGAAGTCCTGCCGGATAACCCCCTGCGACGGCGACGCGCGCTTCAACTCAGCGATGATACGGCGCAACCCTCCCGTCAGGCTCGCCGCGAAGCCGCGCGTCGGCTGAGCAAACAGCGGCCGCTCCCGCAGCGCGGAGGCGGGCATCCGGATGCGCCGCGACTTCACCTCTTCCCGCACGTGCTCGGCTATGGTTTCGAGGAACATAAAAAGCCTTCAGCTGTCGGCTTTCAGCTTTGCCGATAGGCTCCGGGCCGAGAGCCAGTGTCCTTTTTCAGAAGTTCGACGAAAAAGTCGCAGGGCCACCAGCGTCATTCCCGCGGAAGCGGGAATCCAGCTCTCTTTGAATTCCCTGGATTCCGGCTCTCGTCAGCCCCAGGCTGACTCGGCCGGAATGACGGTCGGAAGCAAATGACTAATTCTTGACACACTACACTACTTTGAATTGGTCATCTCGACCAACTGCTCCAACTTTTTTCGGGCCTTGCCGGAATCGATCGACTCGGCGGCCAGTGGAATGGCTTGAGCGATGGAGTCGGCGGCGCCGCTGACATAGAGCGCCGCGCCGCTGTTGAAGAGCACGATATCGCGCTTCGGCCCCTTCTCCCCTTGCAGGACGGAACGGACGATCTGAGCGCATTCTTCCGGCGTCCCTCCCCGCACCTCTTCGAGACGGCAGCGCTTGAGCCCGACCTCCTCCGGCGTAATCGTATAGTCGCGGACCTGGCCGTCGCGCAGCTCTGCGACGCGGGTCGGACCGCTGAGCGAGATCTCATCCATCCCTTCCATCCCATGAACCACCAGCGCCCTCACCGAGCCCAGATTCTTCAATACCTGAGCCACCAGCGTGGTGAGCGCGCCGTCGTAGATGCCGACGAGCTGATGCGTGGCGAGCGCGGGATTGGTGAGCGGGCCGAGAAGATTGAATATCGTCCGAATCCCGACCTCGCGGCGCGGCTGGACGGCGTATTTCATCGCCTCGTGCAGCAGCGGCGCAAACAAAAAACCGATGCCGATCTTTTCCAGACACTCTTCGACTTTTTCCCTGGGAGCATCCACCTTGACGCCCAACGCGGCCAATACGTCGGCGCTGCCGGAGCGGCTCGACACCGAGCGGTTGCCGTGCTTGGCCACCGCCACGCCCGCGCCGGCGACGACGAAGGCGGACGTCGTCGAGACGTTGAACGTCCCCTTCTGATCTCCGCCCGTGCCGCAGGTGTCGAGCACGCGCTCCGCTTTCACCTTGATGTGGTGGGCCTTCTCCCGCATCACCCGCGCGGCGCCCGTGATCTCCTGAACTTTTTCGCCTTTCATGCGAAGCGCCGTCAAAAACGCGGCGATCTGCAGCGGAGTGGCCTCTCCGGTCATGATCTGGCTCATGACGGAGACCATCTCCTCTTCCGTCAGGTCGATTCGTTCAACCAGCTTCGCGATCGCTTCCTTGATGTCCATCTCCGCACCCGATTTTGGATTTTCGATTTTGGATTTTAAATTAAACTCAGAAAAATGCGTCCGGTTCGATCACAATCGAAAATCGGCAATCAAAAATCTAAAATAGCTTTCACCGACTGACCGTCACGGTCTTCGTAAGGTTCTCCTTGGTCTGCAGCTCTTCTTGCGCCTTCTTCGCCTCATCGCGGGTGGCGAACTTTCCCACGCGCACGCGATGCCAGGTGCGCCCCTTGACGTTGCTCACAACCATGTAGGCGTCGTAGCCTTTCTCTTTGAGCCGCTCGACCAATCTCTGCGCGCTCTTCTCTTCGGGATAAGCGTTGACCTGCACGGCCCAGCCGCCCTCCCGCGGCAGAGCTTCCGTCTTTTTCGTCTCCGCGGCGGACGGGGCGGTTTCAGCGCTCCCCGCCTCCTGCATCGTTCCCGCCGGGGCCGGGATTTCTTCTACGATCGGTTTTGGCTCTTTCACCGCGGGCTTGGCTTCCTTCGCCGCCGTTTTGTTTTCTTTCGCGGCCAGTTTCATCTCCCTGGCCGTCTTCGTTTCCTTGCCCGACTTCGTTCCTTTTTCCGCCGCCTTAACCTCCTTGGCCGGCGGCGGGGTGGGAGAGGGCTTGCCCAGCGTATCGTAAAACGTCAGATCGTCTTTGGCCGGGGCCTCCGGCCCGCCCTTCGAGCCCGCCGAAGCCGGCGGCAGCGGGAGCTTGACCAATGGCTCTTCTCTCTGCAGCACCTTTCTCTCCTCGATCCCCTGGCCGATGACCATGCCCAGAACGAACGCCGCCACGCAGGTGATCGTGAAGGCCACTGTAAGAGCGATCACCTGGACACGGCTCAAAAAGTATTGGCCGTTGCTTTTGCGATTGTCCGCCATAGAATTCACCCCCGAACCGTTCGCAATCCTATCAGTTTGTCCGTCCGCTGCAAATCAACTTATATCGAACACGGGGTTTGAATCCCCGTGTTCGACCAAAGGGGAGAGCTGCCGTTTCTCCCCTTTGGAAACCCCATCGGTTTTGTGCCCGCCTCAAGAGGCGGGGTTTACATTGAATCACATTCTGCCTTAATTTTCCTCGGGCCGCGAGGCCATCCTGAGCGGCGCAGTCACGCCCAGCAGCTCCAACCCCCGGCGAATCACCCGTTGCGCGCTCTCAGCCAGCGCCAGCCTGGCGCCGGTGAGGGCCGGGTCGTCCGAGATCACGCGGCATCGATTGTAGTACCGATGAAACTCCCCCCCCAGCTCAAGCAGGTAGAACACCAGCCGATGAGGCTCAAGTTCCTTGACGCTCTCTTCGATCGTTTCGCCGAACTGAATCACCCGTTTGATCAGCTCGATCTCCTCCGGCTGAGCCAGACATTCGAGTCGCGCGTTCTTTAACGCCGCCCCGTCCACCGCCACGCCGGCCTGCCGCGCCTGCTCGAAGATGCTGGCGACGCGGGCATGGGCGTACTGGACGTAGAAAACCGGATTCTCGGTCGATTCTTTTTTCGCCAACTCCAGATCGAAGTCAAGATGGCTGTCGGACTTGCGCATCAGAAAAAAGAAGCGGGCGGCGTCCGCGCCGACCTCTTCCAACACCTCGCGCAGAGTGATGAATTCTCCGTACCGCTTGCCCATTCTGACCGGCTCGCCGCCGCGCGTCAGGTGCACCATCTGCACCAGCACGACCTGGAGCATCGCCGTATCGTAGCCCAACGCGCCGATGGCGGCCTTAAGCCTGCCGACATAGCCGTGATGATCCGCGCCCCAGACGTTGATCAGCCGCTTGAAGCCGCGCGCGATTTTGTTCCGATGATAGGCGATGTCGCTGGCGAAATAAGTCAGATCGCCGTCGCTTTTGACCACCGTGCGGTCCTTGTCGTCGCCGAACCCCGTTGACCGGAACCACAAAGCGCCATCCTGCTCGTAGAGCATGTCCCGTTGGCGCAACTCTGCGAAAGCGCTCTCCACCTCTCCGCGCGCCCTCATCTCCTTCTCGCTGGCGAAGGAATCGAATTGAATGCGGAACTCGGCCAGATCGCCGCGAATGCCGTCCATCAGCTTCTCGGCGCCGTAGCGGCTGAGAAAAGCTACCGCGGCTTCCCGGCCATCGGCGCGGAATTTGTCGCCCAACTCACGCTTGATTTCCGCGGCCAGCTCCTTGACGTAATCGCCGGCGTAGCCGTCTTCGGGAAAGTCGATCTTCTCCCCGCAAAGCTCCAGATAACGAAGGTAAAGCGATAATCCCAGCTTCTCGATCTGGTTGCCGGCGTCGTTGACGTAGTATTCCCGCTCGACATCGAATCCGGCCGCCTGCAGCAGCCGCGCCAGCACGTCCCCCAGCACCGCCACGCGGCCGTGGCCCACGTGCAGCGGTCCGGTCGGATTGACGCTGGCAAACTCCACCTGCACCTTCTCTCCCCGCCCCAGGTTCGGGACGAGATCTTCCCGGGCGACAAATTCTCCCAGCCGCTGGTGAAAAAATTTCGGCGCAAAGGAGAAATTGAGAAAGCCCGGCCCGGCGATCTCCACCCGCGCCAGGATACCCTCCGGGTCGTCGAGATTTTTGACGATCGCCTCGGCCAGCTTGCGGGGCGGCTTTCTCTCTGCCTTGGCCAGGACCATCGCCACGTTCGAAGCCAGATCGCCGAATTCCTTCTGCTTCGGCGGCTCAAGAAGCAAAGGGGGGAGATCTGTCAGAGTCAGCTCTCCCCCCTTTGCCGTTTTTTCGATGGCCCGGGTCAAAAGGTCCCTAAGGTGACTCTTCATCTCTCCCTTTGTGGTGATCCCTCGACAAGCTCGGGACTAAAGGCCAGTCGAGGGAGCCTGCCCTGAGCGAAGCCGAAGGGTCGAACCATGTTCTCATTCCACGCCTCTCTTGGTGGCCGCGCCACCAGACGAGGCGAACTTTGTCTGTCTTGTTTCCCATCTTGAACGTCGAAAGTAGCCAGAAGATTGATTATTTTATAGGTTTTTCACCTGGTAAAGTCAAACAAGGCTAGGGGCGCGGAAACAGGGCTTGACAGGGTTTTCTTACATAAGCGATATTGCATTCAGCTTTTGGCTTTAAATAGATCAGAGAGCTGTGAGGGATCGTGGTCGGCGACGGTGCCGTCTAGGGTAGCTGACTTGAAGTTAGGCGGTAAGTAGAGCCGATCTGGAGCGTGGCTCGCCGTTGCGACCCGTGTCAACTGCTTTTTGCCCTTATCGAGAGTCACGAAATCTATCATAGTCACAAGGAGCAAATGGCTTGGCTCGGGACTGTTTTGTGGGTGACTGGCGCATCATACCTCGTGGTTTCGGAGCATACGTTCTGGAACAACTACTCACCAGCCGCACTCTTGTACGTTTTTATCGTCGTGGCCGGTGCGGCAGGGTTCGCTTTCGTGAGGTTCCAGTTTAAGAGACGGGAACGGGCCGCGGCGTGGTCCAACAGTTGCCTAAGGGTGGCAGCCACATGGGCGAGAACGGCTCCGACTGAAGATGAGATCGAGCCAGCCGAGGTCGAACCCGGCATCTGGTTTCCTCGAGCGGTCACTGACGAGGCGACGAGGCAGCTCAACAGCTGGCGAGGCTTCAATGGCCCGAGACGTTCTGAGTACCTGGCGTATCTGATCATGGCGGTGTTTGCTATCATGGTTATCGTACGCGCAGCGACCGGTTAAGCGGCCCGGGGTCTCTGCTCAACGCGCGTCTTTGCGAACGAGGATAGATCAATGAAGCTGGGAGGTTGGCAGCGTCTATGGGTGGTCGTGTCAGGGCTCTATCTTCTTTTCGTAATCATTTTCGTGACCTTTACCGTTCCAAGACCGGAGAATATTCCCCACTCTCAAGTGTTCTACGACCAACTCCGTCCCGAGTCGCGAAGGAGAATCCTTGGAATCGAGAACTTAGAGAAGTTCCGAAGTGAAAAGATGGAATATCTGGAGGAGGCCCGTCGGCGCGGGCTAGTTCAAGAAGCCGAGATGGCCAATGGGCATGTCATTACGTTTTCGCACGAAGTGGCGAAAAACGACGTGGAAGTCACGGCACGGGAATATTGGCACCTCGTTGAAAAGGAGGCAAGACGAAAGCTCTTAAAGCACGCACTCAATGCGTTTCTCTGGTGGGTAGGGCCAGTTCTTGTGTTGTACGGTCTCGGTCGGTCAGTAGAGTGGATATACAAAGGCTTTAAAGGTCAATGAGTGCATCGCCGCGTCAGACATGGCTTTGTTGACAGTTCCGCTGCATCTCACCGCAGCCCAGTTGCGGAAAACTCCGCGCAAGGATCGTTTAGATATCCATGCCAGACGCCGGCCGCGTCCCAGTTGAATCGTTGCCATACCAGGGCTAAGATCAGGCCATGTTGGATTGGTTGTCTTGTTCAGCGGTCGAGCGGGACCCACAGCGCGTAAGCGGCGCGTGGGTGTTTCGCGGCACGCGCGTGCCGGTCTCGGCTCTCTTTGAGAATCTGGAAGATGGAGTCCAGATCGCTCAGTTTGTGGAGTTGTTCCCGGGCGTCACCGTCGAGCAGGTGCGTGCGGTTCTTGACCATGCAGCCAAGAGCTTGGCGTTGCCCCGGGTAGCTTGAGTGCGTATTCTCTTCGATCAGGGAACCCCGGTCCCTCTGCGCAACCTTCTAAGCTCTCACCAGGTGGAAACCGTCTTTCAGCGTGGGTGGAGTAGGTTGAAGAACGGCGACCTTCTGGCTGTGGCCGAGCGAGAGGGCTTTGAGGTTTTTGTTACTACGGACCAAAACCTTCGCGATCAGCAAAACTTGAGCGCGCTGAGAATCGCCGTCGTCGTGCTGACGTCCACCAGTTGGCCTCGCATTCAAAGGGCGGCCACCGCAGTTAAACAAGCGATTGATATCGCTTTGCCAGGGAGTTTCACGGAAGTGAGCATCCCATAAGAATAGCTGACTTTCGCCCGGAGCCGAGCCGCTACGCGCCTATCCAGGGCGCTAGCTCTGCTGCACCGAAAACTTCCCGCCGACCCAGCGCGCAAGGAGGCTGATCGCCAGCAGGACCACGACGAGACTCATCCCCAGCGCGGACAGCTCTGGATACTGCCCGGCGTCCCACAGCTCGAAGATCACGACCGACAGCACCTCGGTGCCGCTGCGATAGAGCATGACCGAAGTCGAAAGCTCGCGGAACGAGTGGGTGATGACGTAGATCCAGCCGGCGACAAAGCCGGGTAGAAGCAGCGGCAGCAGCACGCGCCGGAAGGTGTAGAGCCACGAAGCGCCGCTCATCTCGGAGGCCTCTTCCAGCTCTTTTTGAATCTGATGCATCGACGACGAGCAGGCCCGCATGCCGTAGGGCAGGTACTTGATCACATAGGCGATGAGCAGAATCCAGATCGTGCCGTAGATCGGAATCGGCACGGTCAGGTAGAGCCACAGAATGGCGATGCCCAGGACCAACCCAGGGATCGCAATCGGACTGAAGGCGAGAAAATCGAGCGTGCCCCTCCCGCGCCACTGCGTGCGCACCACGATCCAGGCCATCATCGCGGTCAGCGTCATGACGATCGTCGAGCTGGAAATTCCCAGCACCAGGCTGTTCCTGAAGGCGCGGCCGATCAGCGGCAGGCTGAAAAGCCGCTTATAGTTGTCGAAGCTCAGGCTGGCCAGCGCTTCGCTGGACGGCGCCATATAAAACGGCAGGAAAGACGACCAGACGATGGTCAGAACCGGAAGGATAAAAACGATCAGCGCAAAGACGAGCGTGATCAGCGCCAGCGGATACCGCCACGCGCCCAGATCGAAAGCCACCGGGCGATAGCCCTTGCCGGTGATCGTGGTGAAACGCTCCGAGACCTTGGTCGCCTTCAGGTAGAAAAAGATGCCGACCGCGGTGATCGCCAGATAAACGATCGCGAACGTGCTCGCCAGGCCGAAGTCGGTCGGCACCTTGTGCGTGGCGAGATAGACCTCCGTCGCGAACACTAAGATGCCGGCGGGTATGCCGACGAGCGCCGGCACCTCGAAGTTCTCGATGGCGCGCACGAAGGTGATGATCCACACCGAGAGAATCGCCGGCAACAGCACCCGGAGCGTAATCCGGAACGTGGTGCGCACGATGCCCGTGCCGGAAATGATCGCGGCCTCTTCCAGGGAGGGATCCATCGAGCGGAACGACGCCGTCAGCAACAGAAACGCAAGCGGGATCTGATCGCTGCCGAGCACCCAGATCATCCCCGCCATGTTGTAGAGTTCCAACGGCTGCTCAAAGCCCAGGACCCGCGTGGCGATCAGATTGATCAGGCCGGACCTGCGGCTGAAAAGCATGATCCAGCCGATGGTCGTCAAAAGCCCGGGGACGATCAGCGGGACTAGAATAGACCCATAGATCGCCTTCTTGAACGGCATGTTGGTCCGCTCGGTCACCCACGCGAGATAGACGCCGCCCAAAAAGGCCAGCAGGCTCGCCCCGACGCTGAAGACGAGCGAGTTCTGAAAAGAACGGATCATCTCCTTGCGCTCGAACAGCGAGGCATAATTATCGAGCGTAAAGTGGCCGGCGACCCCCGGAGGGCTGCTGCTGAAGCTGCCGTAAAGCAACATTACGAGCGGCACCACCGTCAGGTAGGCGATCAACAGCCCGGCGAGCGTGCAGACGATGGTTTCCGGCCGGAGGATAAAGCGGAGACGCGCGAGCATCACTTCCCTCGACTCAATGGGTCACTCTTTCTCAAGCGAAAGGAAGCGCGCCGGAATCTCGGCGACGAGATAGACCGGACCGGAAAGGTAGAAGCGGATGCCGCCGGCATGCGCGGCCTGGGCATCGATCACCACGACGCGCGCCGAAGGATCGTGCCTTCTGCCAATGGCCAATGCCTCATCGGCGGAAGCGCTGAGATGGACAAACGCCCGACCCCGCGGCTTGAGCCCATGGTGGAGTGTGCTCTCCGCCAGGTCGCGCGCCGTACCGTGATAAAGGCAAGCGGGCGGCACGACAGTCTCGGCGCCGAGCTCCACCGGGAAGGAATGGCCATAAGTCGCGCGCACCTTCCCCTCGCGCATTTCGAAGCGCTGTTTTTCAGCCTCCGTAAGCAGGCCCAGCAGATCCTGCTCCGTAGCATCCGGGAAGCGCCTGTAGACCAGCTCCTTCAGCTCTTCCCACGAGACAAATCCTTGCGGGTCGAAGCGCAGCGGATATTCCTGCGGGCGATGGCGCAGGAGATAACTCAGAAAGCGAGAGAGACGATCGGCGGGAACCATAAAATATGGGATCAGGAATTAGGGGTTAGGAGTTAGTTGTGAGTTCTGCATTCCGACCTTCGGCTGCCGGACTCTATATCTTTTTTTTCCCTCCGGCCAGCAGCTCGTAGACATGCTGGGCGATGCCGGTCGCCTCGTAGCCGTCCAGGCCGTTGGCCTGGCCGATGGCAAAAAGCTGGTAGGCCAACGCGCTGAACGGCATCGGCACCTCCATCTCTTTCGCCATTTCCAATCCGAACCCGACGTCCTTCGGCATCCACGATTTGCGCGGCTTGAATTTGCGCGTCACGAGCGCCTGGCACATGCGCTCCAGCCCTTCGGAGTAGCTCTGGGAATTCTTTATGACGGTATGGAAGGTCTCCTCCGACACGCCGCCCTTTTTCAGCCAGGTGAGGATCTCGACGACCCCGAAGTGCTGGATCGCGGCGAGCATCGCCATCGCGTTCTTGATCAGCTTGGCGTTGCCCAGCTCGCCGACGTAGACGATCTTTTTGCCCATTGCCTGGAAGATCGGCTGCTGTTGATCGAAGAGCGCCTTTGCGCCCGACACATAGAGCGAGAGCGTTCCCGCCGCGGCCGCCTCCTCGACGCCGCCGGCGGAGGCGTCGAGAATCTTCCAGCCTTTGACTTGCAGCCCCTCGTTGACGCCGAGAATCGTCTTCTTATCGATGCTGCTGAAGTCGATCCAGAGCCTGGCACCGCCGCCCGCCTCGTGCAACCCGCCCTTTCCCAACCCCACTTCCTTCACCGCCTCGTTGTAGGGGAGCATCGACAGCACCGCCTCCGATGCCTCGGCGACGGCCCGCGGCGAGTCTTTAAATTCCGCCCCCTGGCTTTCCAGAGGGCGCGTCACTTCGCGCCTGAGGTCGTTGACCACCAGCCGATAACCCGCCTTCAGCAGATTCGCCGCCATGCCACCGCCCATTCCTCCGGTGCCGATAAATCCTAAGGTTTTCATGGTTTCCTCCGTCGCCAATCTAGTACGCAGCTTCTTATACCTCAACCTCGCCGCCGAGGGTAGTCGGGAACGCCCCAAAAGTTAGCATAGGCTCACAAAACCATTGACACAAATGCCCCGCGTGTATCATTGCGCGTGCCCTCGATTAACGAGAAGCTTGTCATGATTTGTCCGCAGTTGACAATCTGCGTGACTACACAGTATGAAAGCAGTGGTCACTCATGTACTCCAATTCCCAATGAATGATCTCGGCTGGCATTCGTGATGCTTTTCTTGAGTTAAAGATGATGTGGAAGAGATGCTCGTAACCGACAAATTTGTATTTGTTCATCTACCGCGCACGGGCGGCACTTTTGTATCCGAGGTTGTCAGAAAATTCTTCCCGTCGGCTCGCGAGATCGGCTATCATTTGCCGCGAGAGCTTTTGCCCAGGGAGTACTCCCACCTCCCTATTCTTGGTACCGTTCGGAGCCCCTGGGAATTCTACGTCTCATGGTACCACCATCATCAGTCTAGCAACAGGTATTCGTCAACCAAAAATATACTCTTCTGTTGTGTTAGCGAGGATCGGAGGCTTGATTTTGTCAAGACGATTCAAAACGCTCTCAACCTCGGCGTGAGTGACGGCAAGCTTGATCTTTTGATCCAGGCGTTGCCTGAAAACTTTGACTATCACCAACGACACATCCCAAACCTTACCAAGGACGTCATGCGGAAACTTCGAGGTACTGCGATAGGTCTCTATACTTTTCGATTTCAGCAATTGTTTGGGCAAGCCGACGACGTTTTTTTCTGCCGAGTCGAGTCTCTTCGCAGCGACCTCATGACTTTTTTCGAGAAGATCGGAGCTGCGAGTGACGCTTTGCGCAGCTACGTGCTTGGTCTAGAAAAGAAGAACAGCTCCGAGCATCTCCATTATTCGAGCTACTATACACCGGAGCTTGCAGAGCTAGTTTCAACTCGCGACCGCCAGTTGGTGGATCGCTTCGGTTTCATTTTTGAAGAATATGCTTCGGGAAACAAGGGGGGGGGCAGCCGCTTGAGAGACTAACCCGACGAGCGACCCCGGCTCCCGTGTCGCTCGACGAGCACAGTAAGGCATTTGAAGCTGGGCTAAAGAATCTTCTGCACAGAACCTCATCGATGACGGAGCCAAGTATGCCGCGTAAAGTGGGCCGTGCCTGTGGCAAGATTATCCTCAGTGGTAACACGGCGAACAGATTCGGCAGACGCGCCCTGGCCGTCCCCGTGGACATGTACATAACTGCCACATGGGATAAGAGCGATAATACTCAGGAGGGGCTTCGCGTCGTCTGGCCCGGCCAAAAGGAAGACGACCTCTCGCTCGCCACTGCGCGGAAGATTACTAAGTTGATCGAGGCGCAAATCGGCCCTCTCTCGGGCAAGCTTAGTATCCGTAACACGCTCCCTCTAGGAAAAGGGATGGGAAGCTCTACGGCAATTGTCGTCGCGCTCGCGCGGTGTTTTTTAGGGGAGAATTGCAAGGAGGAGGCGCTTGCTATTGAAGATATTATCAATAAAGGGCACAGCGGCCTCGATTTCGCCGCCATCTGGGAAGAGCGTCCGATCCTTATAAAAAAAGACAGCTACGAATTCACTGAGCTACCAAAGGGATTACAACACGGCTTTCTCGTTGACACGGGCCTTCCTGCGGAACCCACATCTATGATTGTACGACGGCTCAAGGAACGCCTGCCGGGAGAAAAGGCTCTGATGGACTACGTAGAGACAATAGGCAATTGTACGGAGCGACTGTTGTCCGGCGAAGACCCTCTTACTGTATTTCCCGATCACTACACGGGACTGGTGAAACTCGGAGTCATTCCCCCTCGAGTGCGATTACTCATCGAAAAGATTCAGCGCTCAGGCGGCGCAGCTAAAGCGGCGCGCTTCGGGGCGGAGAGCGGCGGAGCAGGAATGGTATTTGCCGTGCACCCAAAGGTCAACGTTCTCAAAAAAATAGTTGGCGGCACACCCATCCCGCTTGTCTACGACCCATCACGCCGCCGTTTCGTTAGTCGCGCCAAACCCGGTTCAAAATCATCCTGAACCGCTCCGCGCAATTCGCGGTTGTTCGAGGCGGACCTCGGTGACTGCTCACCCCGGAAGAGTCTCGTCAACAGCACGCGCCAATTGCTTCTTTTTCGCTCCTTTGTTTTCGGTTCGTTACCGCCACCTTTCCGTCGTCTTCCCGTGTTTAGGTCGCTGATCAAAACATCATGCGGCTGGTCTTTGCCGCTCGTAACCGGGACTTTGTAGCCTGCCAGCGAATATCTAACCCGACCTGAAGAGTTACCCTAACGTGCAGTTACACGGCGGATACATAACGAACCGCTACCCTTCACTTCCACCGTTGTGTTATAATAGTAGTGCTTTCCGAATGCAGTGCGTACTAAGCCGTTGCCGCCTCGGTTTTCAAGCAATTGCGGCAGTGCCGGCCGATAGCCGGGAATTGACACCATGAAATGGAAGGTTCTCGCCTCGCTTACAACCGTTTTTATCGTCGTTTTTTTCTCCTTCGCCGAGGCACAGGAGTCCGCGAAGTTCCCACGGATCGGGTTTATACACTCCTCGCGCACTCCTACGGATCCGTCGCCTCAATTCGAGGCATTCAGGCTGGGATTGCGGGATCTCGGTTACGTGGAGGGCAAAAACATCTTGATCGAAAGCCGCTATGCGGAGGGCAGGTTGGATCGAATGCCCGCGCTTGTGAATGAGCTGGTTCAACAGAAAGTCGATGTAATCGTAGCGCCAAATAATGTCGTGATCCGGGCCGCTCAAGAAGCAACCAAAACAATCCCGATTGTGATGGTCACTACCATCGACCCCGTTGCCGCGGGGTATGTGAAGAGCTTCTCACATCCAGCCGGCAATATTACCGGGCTTGCGAATCTTAGTCGGGATTTAAGCGCGAAGCGCGTGGAGTTCCTTAAAGAACTGCTGCCGAAGTTGTCGCGAGTCGGCGTTCTTTGGGACGCGGCCGGCCCGGGACCGGCGATCGCTGTTAAAGAGTACGAGGCGGCGGCGCGGGGCTTCAAACTAGAGCTTCGCTCCATTGAGGTGCGGGGCCCTAAGCCTGAGTTCGCGGGAGCATTCCGGAACGCGGAAACGGCACGCGCGGATGCGCTCATCATCGTTGGAAACGCTTTAATGTACCAGCATGCAAAACAGATTTTCGAACTCGCCACAAAACATCGCCTCCCATCGATCACCGAGGAAGGTCGATACGTCGATGCCGGCGGCTTGATGTCCTATGGAGCGAACGCCGCCGATCTGTACCGGCGCGCGGCCGGTTACGTGGTTGATATCCTAAAGGGCGCCAAAGCCGGTGATTTGGCGGTTAAGCTGCCGTCGCAATTCGAGGTGTTCCTCAACCTCAAGACCGCAAAACAGATCGGACTTGTGATACCCCAGCACGTCCTGGTCCAGGCGGATAAAGTGATTAAGTAGCCTAGGGCGACCCTGGGGGCCTAACATTCCCACGGAGGTAGCGCTGATGGCAGAAGAAGTCATCGGATCAGTCTCAGCAATGTGGGGTTGGAAACAAATAGTTCGAGCTTATCTTGGTGGTGGCGGGATCCGCCGTCGCCTCCTGGTGTGGGGCCTTAGCCTATTCGGGATTGCGCTGACGGTGGTCGTTGTCGTCGGCTATGCCTATACCGTACGGCAGATCGAGCGAGATGCCGCTGAATTGCAGGCCAGCATAGCGTCGGTGACGGCCGATCGCATTCGCAACTTCGTTCGACGGAAGATCGAGCGATTTTCGGATATGGCTGACGCCGCAAGCCTTTATCCGCTGGGGAGCAAAGAACAACAACTGCTCGCGCGCCTTCTGGTGAAAAACGATAACAGCTTTACCGATGCTTCGATCATCGACGCTCGTGGCACGGAAGTGCTCAAGGTGTCCGACAGAAAGGTCTATTTTCCCTCGGACCTCTCCGACCAAAGCAAATCGGCCAAGTTCAACAAGGCGATCACGGGGGAAGATTATGTCAGCCCCGTCTACACCTCGGACAAAGCTCAGCCATATATCACAGTGGCGATTCCGCTTTGGGGCGCCGCTCAGCGGGTCGTCGGCGTGGCATCGGCTGAAGCCGACCTTTCGTTTCTGTGGGAAGTCGTTGAGAAAACTCGCTTCGGCACCGCCGGCTACGCGTACTTAGTCGACGAGCACGGAAATCTCATCGCCCACGCCGACGCCTCTCTGGTCTTAAAAAAAATGAACCTCCGGCAAATTGCCGGAGTTCAAGAATTCCTGCGCAACGCTACGCGTTCAGATCCTACTCCCGCCCACGAAGGGCCGGGATTAATGGGTCGGCCTGTGTTAACCACATACGCGCCGGTGCCCGAGTTAGGCTGGGGAGTTATCTTGGAAGAGCCTATCGATGCGGCGTTGGCCAACGTCGAGTTGTTGAAGCGCTATGCGCTGGCGCTTCTGGCGATAGGGCTGCTCGCCGGCGTCGTTATCATCGCTTGGGTCAGCGGCAGAATCACCGGGCCGATTCGGGAACTTCATGAGGGGGCGGAAATCATCGGCAGTGGAAATCTTGACTATCGCGTCAACATCAAGACGGGAGATGAAATCGAGTGGCTGGCGGAAGAATTCAACAAGATGGCGGGAGAACTCAAGGTTTCTTATGCCACCCTCGAACAGAAGGTTAAGGATAAGACGCGTGAGTTAGAGAATACCAACATCGAACTTGAACAGGCAAACCGCGATCTGTTAACGACCAACAAGGCGAAGGACGAGTTCTTAAGCGTCATGTCCCACGAGTTGCGCACGCCGCTCAACGTCGTCATGGGGTACAGCGGAATGATCAAAGAGGGAATCCTCGGAACGATCAACCCGGAGCAAGAAAGGGCCCTCGAAAAGGTGATCACCCGCTCCAGCGACCTGCTCGTGATGATTACCCAGATCCTGCAAGCCACCAGTATCGAAGCGGGGAAAGTCAAAGTAGAGAAGCGGGAGGTCGAGCTAAGCGATCTTTTGGACGATCTCAAGTCGAGTTACGAAGTGGTTACAGACAAGCGGATCGTTCTGAACTGGGACTATCCTCCGGGGCCTCTGATGATCAAAACCGACGGCGAGAAGCTGAAACACATACTCTTGAATCTCATCAATAACGCGATCAAGTTTACCGACAAAGGGCATGTGAGCATTGCCGTGCGCTACCGGCCGGAGGCCGGAGCGGCGGAGTTTCAGGTCGCGGATACCGGGGTCGGGATTCCGGAAGAGATGCTTCCTTCGATCTTCGAGATGTTTCGCCAGGTGGACAGTTCCGAGACCCGATCCTACGGCGGCGTCGGAATAGGGCTCTATATCGTGAAGAAATACACCGAGCTGCTGGGGGGAAAAATCGCGGCGGAGAGCGCCCTGGGCCAGGGATCGGCTTTCACCATCACCCTCCCCTGCTGAGTTTGTTCCAATCTCTTCGTTCATCATAGAGCCTTGCGTCTCGCCCCGTGGCTCCATATACTTTTGCACCACAACCAAACGAGGGTGCGGGCGAAGCACCGGACCATTCGGCGCGCTGTGCAGAAACTTCGAATCGGCTATTACGTTTCCGCGGCATCGATGGGGGGCATGGAGAGACAGGTGCTCACGCTCATCGACCACCTCGACCCCGGAGAGTTCGACGTTGTTGTGTTCTGCCCAGCTGCGGAAGGGCTGGGCCCGTTTTTCACGGAGCTTAAGCAGCGCAACGCCCGTCTCCACATAACCGGCAGACAAGACCTTCCGCCTTCAGCGAAGGAGCATGGCTTCCGCGAGATATGGATCAAGGCGCTCGGCTGGCTATTGCGCCGCCTGTCCATAGAGGAGCCGGAAGCAGCCGCCGGACTGATCGCCGCCCAGCTCGGTTGGATGATATCGCTGCGGGGCCGATTGGCCCGAGCGAAGCTGGACATCATTCACTTCCACGCCGGACGTTTGGTCCCGCTCTACTGGCCCCTCATCGCAGGCCGGCTCGCGCGAATTCCCACGCGCATCTTGACGCTGCACAACGCGGCACGGAGGCGCGCCCGGCTCTTCGCATGCCTGGAACGGCTGGCCTTGAAAAGTGTCGGCTCTATCATCGTGCCCTCGGAGTATGTGAAAGACTCGCTGCTGAGCTACCGGAGAGTCCCGCCGGAAAAGGTGGCGGTGATTCCCCACGGCCTCGATCTTCCCCAATGCGACGCCGCGCGCGGTCGCGCCGGCGCGAGGAGCGATCTCAAACTCCCGCTGGAGGTTCCGGTCGTGGGAATCGCCGGGCGCCTGGTTGACACGAAAGGCGCGGATCTGCTGATCCGCGCCGCGCCGCGGGTGCGGGCGCGCTTTCCCGCCGTTCGATTTGTGTTGATCGGGGAGGGACCCGAGGAAAATGCGCTGCGCCGGCTGGCCGAGGCGGAAGGCGTGTCGGAGGCCGTAGTTTTTGCCGGATACCGCACTGACGCGAGGCAACTGCTCCCGGCCTTCGATATTCTCGCCGCGCCGTCTCGAGACGAGGGACTCTCTCTCGCGGTTTTGGAAGCCATGGGATGCGGCATACCCGCTGTGGCGTCCCGGCTCGGCGGCATCCCGAGCCTGCTGACCGACGGCGTCACCGGGCTGTTGATCCCGCCCGACGATTTTGCCGCTCTTGCCGACGCGCTCATTCGGCTCCTCGCCGAGCCCGAGCAGGCCGAAGCGATGGGCCGGGCCGGCCGGGAGCGCGTCCGAACCCACTTTCTCCAGGAGACCATGCTGGCCGGAACTTTCGCCCTGTACCGGGCGCCCTCTCGGAGTTCCGTGGAATCTCAAACCGCTGGAGAAAAATCTGTATGAATTTTTTCGGCGGCGCGGAATCCAAGCTTTCGATCTTGATGTACCACCGCATCGGCACGCCGGAGTTTGGAGAACGCTCATTGTACGTCTCCGAAGACAACTTCGAGCGGCAGGTCGAGTATCTCCTCCGCCGCTATCGCGTCCTGTCTTTCGAGGACGCCGTTGAACTCTTAGCGCGGGGCGACCTCCCGCGGGGCAACAGTGTCGTGCTCACGTTCGACGACGGCTATCGCGACAACTATGAGAAGGCCTTCCCGATTCTTAGAAAGCACGGATGTCCGGCGACAATCTTCGTCGCCACCGAGCCGCTGGAGAGCGGACAGGCCCTGTGGCCGGCCAGGCTCTATTATTGGTGCGCCGCGACGAAAGCGTTGGAGTTCCGGCTGCGTGTTGACGGCTCGGATGGCGCGCCGCCGGTTCTCCCGCTCACAACGGAGCAACAACGTCGCCGGGCTTTCTATGCGATAAAATCTTTGCTGATCCGTCGCCACCCTCGCGACCACGACGCCGTGATGAGGGAGATCGCCGAGGGCCTCCGCTTCGACGCGCACGACGACCCCTTCCATAAGGCATCGATGCTTACCTGGGATCAACTGCGGGAGATGTCGGCGGCCGGTATCGGCATCGGCAGCCATACCATGACCCATCCCTCCCTGCCAATGCTCACCTCGGAGGAATGCGCGCGCGAGCTCGCCCAATCGAAAGAGATCATCGAGCGAAAACTGAATTGCTCCGTGACCCTCTTCGCCTATCCCTTCGGAGGGCGGCGAGACTTCAACCCGGAACTTGAAGCGCTGGTGAAACAATCGGGCTACAAAGCCGCCTGCTCCGCGCTGAGGGGGGTCAACCGGCCGGATGCAAATCGATTCGCGCTACGGCGGGTCTATGTTCGAAACGAGCCGCTGCCGGTCTTTGCGCTCAGGTTACTCGCGTGCGGCCAAGAGTGGCTGAGCCAGCGCTAGCACGGGAGATCATGTGACCGATTCGCCCATATTCATCGTCGGCTGCCCCAGGAGCGGAACCACCCTGCTGCGCGATCTTTTGCGCTCCCACCCCAATCTCACCTTCCCTGAAGAATCGCATTTCATTCCCCAACTCTACGAGAGCTACGGCGATCCGAAAAACGAGCACGAGGCGCTGAGGCTGGCGACCAAGATGCTGAGCCTCAGATGGGTGCAAGCCTGGGAGCTACAGCTCACGCCGGCTGAATTCGCTCAGGACCGATCCTACGGCCGGTTGGTATCCCGCATTTATGAAGCATGGGCGCGCAAAGAGAACAAGCCTCGCTGGGGGGATAAAACACCGCCCTACGTGACGAAGATCGCCGTCCTCCTGAAAGTTTTTCCGGGCGCTAAAATCATTCATATCTACCGCGACGGCAGAGACGTCGCTTCATCCTGGGTAAGGGTCCGTTTCGGACCGCGCAACGTCTTCACCGCCGTCTGCGCCTGGAAGAGGATGGTCGCTGCCGGTCGCGAAGCCGGCGCGAGGTTGCCGCGGGAAAGTTATCTGGAGGTTTGCTACGAGTCGCTCGTCCGCAATCCGCGCGAGACGATGACCCAGGTCTGCGCGTTTCTCGGCGAGCCGTTCACCGACGCGGTATTGCAGGCCAACCCGCTGACGGGGTGGAATCGTTACTCCCCGATCGTCGGCAGCGCACGGCCGAGGAAACCCCGGTCGGACGAGATCGTAGCAACGAATCTGGAGAAGTGGAAAAAGAATATGCCGTCGTCGGACAGAATCCTCGTCGAATCCGTCGCCGGCGATCTGCTTCAGACGCTCGGCTATGAGACCGAAGGCATCGCTCGCCGGATAACCCGCCCGGAGCGGTGGATGTGGAAGGCGGATCATTGGCTGCGATGGTCGCTCCTGCGGCTCAACCGCCGAGGCAACTATCGGGTGCTGAAAGATGTTCTGCTGACTCGGTGGGCGGACCTTCGCCGGCGGCTCAGGACCCGGGGCTGAATAGCCACGCTCGCGCGCCAGCGTGTTCGCTTAAATCACCGTGAAATGTGCAGCGGCAAAATCTTTCCCCGGGCGCTGGCGTGCGGGACGGCCCGCTTGACCCTCAGCGTCCCGGCATCCTGCCAGATCTTAGCTTGGAACCGGTTGGCCGAAGATCCCTGCGCGAGTTGTTCCTCAAGCCGCAACAGAAGCTTCGCTTCGTCCACCTCGCCCACCTCCGGACGAACTACCAGGATCAACCGGGTCTGGCTATTCTCGTCCTCCTCCTCCACGAGCTGGTAGTCCCCGGGCCCTCCGCCGAACTCCGAAGGCAGAATCTTCTCAACGAACTCATAGAGATCGCCGTAAAAATAATTCATCCCCTCGCTCGTCAATTTCTCATAGCTGCGGATGTGATGGAGGTGGAGGGTGAGGCCGATCTTTTCCATGGCGCAGCCGCAATCCCGCCTATCGAG